>JBBPIU010000001.1:0-60602 GCA_038040245.1 Pseudomonadota bacterium
TGGTGGCGCTCGCGAGCGTTGCCGCGGCGAGCAGGGTGTACAGGCGTTTCATGCTCCCTCCTTGGGTTAGAACAGCCAGAGTACTAAACGCAACAGCCATGCCATAAATTTAATCAATTGATTTCATGAATTTTTATTAATGTGAGCGGCCACTCTAAATAGGAAGTGCAAAAATCCCAGACATATATGTGACTGCTATTTAGACATTATGTCCGAAATGCGGACAGCTATTTCAGGCCGGCCAGCTTCTCGTACAGCGTAGCTCGGGAAATGCCGAGCATACGGGCGGCCGAGACTTTGTTGCCGCCGGTCGCCACCAAAGCCGACTGGATCGAGCTGCGTTCCAGTTCCGCGATCAATTGCGGCAGCGGCCGCAGCTGCGTGGCCTTCCTGCGCTCGTTCTGAACGGTCGGTCCGGGAAGCACTGGCGCAAAATCCTCGGCCACCAGGCGCGGATTGTCGGTGAGCATCGCCGCCTGCTCGAGGGCGTTTCTCAGTTCGCGGATATTTCCCGGCCAGCGGTGCGCGGCGAGTACCGCCAGCGCCGAAGGACTGAGATCGCGCTGCGGCATCCCGGTGCGCGCCGCGATTGATTCCAGCAGGCTCTCGGCAAGCGTCTCCAGGTCGCTTAGCCGGTCGCGCAGCGCTGGCAGGCGCACCGGCAGCACGCTCAGCCGGTAGTACAGGTCTTCACGGAAGCGTCCGTCGGCGACCATCGCCTTCAAGTCCCGGCTGGTTGCCGCGATCACGCGCACGTCTACCTTGATTATCTTGTTCGAACCGAGCGGCTCGATTTCCTGCTCCTGGAGCGCGCGCAGGAGTTTCGCCTGCAGCGCGATCGGCATGTCGCCCGCCTCGTCGAGGAACAGCGTGCCCTTGTCGGCCAGCTTGAACTTGCCGTCGCGCCCCTTGCGGTCGGCGCCGGTGTAGGCGCCGGGCGCGACGCCGAAAAATTCGGCTTCCAGCAGCGTCTCGGGAACCGCGGCGAGGTTCACGCCGATGAACGGCCGCTCGGCGCGCGCTGAAGCCGCGTGGATCGCATGCGCGAGCAGTTCCTTGCCGGTGCCGGTTTCGCCCAGCAGCAGCACCGTCGAATCGGTCTGCGCCGCGCGCCGCGCCTGGCGCTTCACCTCGAGCGCGGCGGGGCTGGAGCCGATGAAACTCGCGAACGTGTATTTGGTGCGGCGCTGCGCGGCCAGTTCCCTGCGCGCCTCGTCCAGGTCTTGCTGCAGCCGCGCGAACTTGGCGATCAGCGGCTGCAGCGTGGTCTCCGGGTGGTCAAAGAGGACCATGCCGATCGCGCCGATCACTGTGCCGGCCTCGTCGCGCAGCGGAATCCGCGATACCACGAAGGTGCCCGCCTTGTTGGTGAGCAGGTCGATCAGGATCGGTTTGCCGGTCTCGATCACGTGGTGCATCAGCGTGTTCGGCACCACTTCCGCGACCGGGCGGCCGACGAAATCCTCCGGCCCGGCGAAGCCCAGCGCGGGCAGGAAGCGCTTGTAGCTGTCGTTTATCCAGACCACGCGGCCGCTGCGATCCACCAGCATCATGCCCTGGCTCAGGCTGGAGAACAGGTCGAACATCGAGCGCGCGGCAAGTTTGTGGATGCTGGCCGCGTCCTGCGGCAACAGGGAGGACGGCAAGACCTTCTTCATTCCGCCCGCGCCTGCGGCTTGGGCCGGCGGCCGATGGTGATCGCGAGCTCCATGTCCTGTCCCTTGCGCTTCAGTTTCATTTGCGCGCTGCTGCCGGGCGCGATGCCGGTAACCACGTTCAGCACGCTTTGCGGATCGACGATCGGCTTGCCGTCGATCGAGACCAGCACGTCGCCGGGCTTGGCGCCCGCCTTGTCGGCCGGACCGCCGTTCAGCACGCCGTTGATGATCGCGCCTTCCAGCGTGCCGAGCTTGAACGATTCGGCGAGCGCCGGCGTGATCGGCTGCAGCTCCACGCCGATCCAGCCGCGCGTCACCGTCCCGTTCTTGATGATCTGCTCCAGCACCACCTTGGCCGTCGACACCGGCGTTGCAAAGCCGATGCCCATCGAGCCGCCGCTGCGCGAGAAGATCGCGGTATTGATGCCCACCAGGTTGCCGCGCGCGTCGATCAGCGCGCCGCCGGAGTTGCCCGGGTTGATCGCGGCGTCGGTCTGGATGAAGTTCTCGAAGGTGTTGATACCCAGCCCCGAGCGCCCGAGGGCCGAGACGATCCCCGCAGTCACGGTCTGGCCGACGCCGAAGGGATTGCCGATCGCCAGCACGCTGTCGCCGACGCGCAGGTTGTCCGACGAGCCGAAGGTGATCGTCGGCAGGTCCTTCGCCTCGACCCGCAGTACTGCGAGGTCGGTCTCGGGGTCGTTGCCGACGACCTTGGCGAGCAGCTTCTTGCCGTCGGGCAGCGCTACCTCGATCTCGTCAGCCGCCTCGACCACGTGGTGGTTGGTCAGGATGTAGCCGGCCGGACTAACGATCACCCCGGAGCCCAGGCTGGAAGCGCGCTGTGTGTCGTCGCCGAGTTGATCGCCGAAAAAGCGCCGGAAGACGGGATCGTTCGGCAGGGGATTGCGCGATACCCGCACCTCCTTTGAGGTGAAGATGTTCACTACCGAGGGCGCCGCCTTGCGCACCGCGTCGTGATGTGAATCGGCGCGCGGCCCGCCGGTCGCGGTGCTGGGCGCCGCCTCCTGCTGCGAGAGCACGGTCCGCATGGCTTCCGGCACCAGCCCCGGCCTGGACGGCAGCCATTCGGGCTTCAGCGTGGAGACCACGAACAGGACCGCCAGGCAGAGCGTGGCGGTCTGCGAAAAGATGATCCAGAGGCGGCGCATGGGACTTTGTAATTTACCATGTTTCGCCTTTTGTTTTAACCACTTAGGCGCGAAAACGTGGACATTCCGCGAGTCGCCCGCTAAAATCGTGGCTGTTCATCTTCCATTTCTCGTCCAGAGACTTAAATGAGCGAAATAAAGATTGATCACACCCGGCGCAACCTGATTGTCGCCACCTCGGCGGTCGCGGGCGCGGCGGGCCTGGGTGCGGCAGTGCCCTTTGCCTGGAGCTGGTGGCCCTCGGAGCGCGCCAAGGCGGCCGGAGCGCCGGTCGAGGCCGATATCTCCACCCTCGCGCCGGGGGAGTTGCAGGTCGTTGAATGGCGCGGCAAGCCGGTGTGGATCATGCGCCGCACGAAGGAAATGCTCGAGGCGGTCCGCAAGTCGGACGACAAGGTCACCGACCCGAAATCCGAAGTCGCGGCGCAGCCGGAGTACGCGAAGAACGAGAACCGCTCGATCAAGCCCGAGTTCCTGGTGCTGGTCGGCATCTGCTCGCACTTGGGCTGCTCACCGCAGAGCAAGACCGCGGAGGCGAAAGGGGAAATGGGCGCGGACTGGGCGGGCGGGTTCCTGTGCCCGTGCCACGGCTCGAAGTTCGATCTTGCCGGCCGGGTCTACAAGGGAGCGCCGGCGCCGATCAATCTCGAGGTGCCGCCGCACGCCTACCTCTCGGACACCAGGCTGCTGATCGGCGAAGACAAGAAAGGGGCCTAAGACATGGCCAGCCGTCTGATGGCGCTGTGGGACTGGTTCGACTCGAGGATGCCCTCGGTCGCGGAGGAATTCCGCAAGCACATGGCCGAGTACTACGCGCCCAAGAACTTCAACTTCTGGTACTTCTTCGGTGCGTTGTCGATCCTGGTGCTCGCGATCCAGATCGTCTCGGGCATCTTCCTGACGATGAACTACAAGCCCGACGCAAATCTCGCCTTCGGCTCGGTCGAGTACATCATGCGCGACGTTCCCGGCGGCTGGGCGATCCGCTACATCCATTCGACCGGCGGCTCGGCGTTTTTCATCGTGGTGTACCTGCACATGTTCCGCGGCCTGCTCTACGGCTCGTACAAGCAGCCGCGGGAACTCGTCTGGATCTTCGGCGTGCTGATCTACCTCACGCTGATGGCCGAGGCCTTTATGGGGTACCTGCTGCCCTGGGGCCAGATGTCCTACTGGGGCGCGCAGGTGATCGTGAACCTGTTCGGCACCGTGCCCTTCATCGGGCCCGATCTCGCGCTCTGGATCCGCGGCGACTACGTGGTGGGCGACGCGACGCTGAACCGCTTTTTCGCGCTGCACGTGATCGCGATCCCGCTGGTGCTGCTGGGCCTGGTGGCGGCGCACATCCTGGCGCTGCACGACGTCGGCTCCAACAACCCGGACGGCGTCGAGATCAAGAAGATAAAGGGCCCCGACGGCCATCCGCTCGACGGCATTCCGTTCCACCCGTACTACACGGTCAAGGACATCGCCGGCGCGGTCGTGTTCATGATGGTGTTCTGCGCGGTCATGTTCTTCGTGCCGGAGATGGGCGGCTACTTCCTCGAGTACAACAACTTCATCCCCGCCGATCCGCTCAAGACCCCGTCGCACATCGCGCCGGTCTGGTACTTCACGCCGTACTACTCGATCCTGCGCGCGGTGCCGCCGCTGTTCAACTCGGGGTTTCCGGGCGTGATGGCGATGGGCATCGCGACGCTGATCCTGTTTTTCCTGCCCTGGCTCGACCGCAGCCCGGTGAAGTCGATCCGCTACCGCGGCATCCTCTACAAAAGCGCGCTTGCGATTTTCGTCGTCGCCTTCCTGGTGCTGGGTTATCTCGGCACCGAGCCGATCACGGTGTGGGGCCAGTTCGGCCCCTGGCTGGGCAACGCCGACGTGGCGACCGTGGCGGCGCGCGTCTTCACGGCGATCTACTTCGCGTTCTTCCTCCTGATGCCCTGGTATACGGCGATCGACAAATGCAAGCCCGAACCGGAGCGGGTGACGATGTGAGGCGCGCCATGAAAAAATTTCTGCTCGCGCTATTTTTCGTGCCGGCCGTCGCGGCGGCTGCCGAGGCCGGCTACCGGCTCGATCGCGCGCCGATCGATTCGAAGGACCTGCCCAGCCTGCAGGCGGGCGCGCGCACCTTCGTCAATTACTGCCTCAACTGCCACAGCGCGCAGTACATGCGCTACAACCGGCTCACCGACCTCGGCCTCACCGAAGCCCAGATTCGCGACAACCTGATCTTCACCGACGCCAAGGTCGGCGACACGATGAAGGTCGCGCTCACGGTGAAGGATGGCAAGGCCATGTTCGGCGCCGCGCCGCCGGACCTCACGGTGATCGGCCGCTCGCGCAGCGCCGACTGGCTCTACACCTACCTGCGCACCTTTTACCGGGATCCCAAGTCACCGACCGGCTGGAACAATGCCGCGTTTCCGCAGGTGGCGATGCCGCATGCGCTCTGGTCGCTGCAGGGCGAGCGCGGGCTGGAGGTGGTCTCGCATGCCGAGAAGCACGTGCCGCCGGAGTACAGGTGGAGCCAGATTTCGCCCGGCACGCAGAACACGGTGCAGTACGACACCACGGTGCGCGACCTGGTGAACTTTCTCGTCTACATGGGCGAGCCCGCCGCCAATGAGCGCAAGCGGATCGGCATCTTGGTGCTGTTCGCGCTCGGCATCCTGTTCATCTTCGCCTACGCGCTGAAGAAGGAATACTGGAAAGACGTGAAGTAGTCGCTATCCCTAGGTAACGAAAGCCGGGCGCCGCCCGGCCTTTTTTTCTCTGTCTGGAAAGCCCGCAATATGATGCAACTGTACTCCGGCACCACCTGCCCCTTCAGCCACCGCTGCCGCTTCGTGCTCTACGAGAAGGGCATGGACTTCCAGGTCATCGACGTGGACATGTACAACAAGCCCGAAGACATCGCGGTGATGAATCCGTACAACCGCCTGCCGGTGCTGGTCGAGCGGGATCTGGTCCTGTACGAGTCGAACATCATCAACGAGTACATCGACGAGCGCTTTCCGCATCCGCAGCTGATGCCGGCCGATCCGGTGATGCGCGCGCGCGCGCGCCTCGCGCTGTTCAACATGGAAGTCGAGCTGTTCTCGCAGATCGAGACGCTCGAGTCCGGCAAGGAAAAGCAGGTCGAGCGCGCCAAGGCGCAGGTCCACGACCAGTTGGTGCAGCTCGCCCCGATCTTCACCAAGACCAAGCACATGCTGGGCGACGACTTCACCATGCTCGATGTCGCCCTCGCGCCGCTGTTGTGGCGCCTGGACCGCTACGGCATCAAGCTCGGCAAGCCGGCCGCGCCGCTGATGAAGTACGCCGAGCGCGTCTTCTCGCGCCCGGCGTTCATCGAGGCGCTCACGCCCTCCGAGAAAGTGATGCGCAAGTAGTACGGCCATGGCCAACGCCGAAATATCCACCAAGCCCTACCTGTTGCGCGCGCTCTATGAGTGGTGCGTGGACAACGGCTACACTGCGCATCTCGCGGTGAAGGTGGATTCGCGCTCGCAGGTGCCCTCGGAATACGTGCGCAACGGCGAGATCACGCTGAATGTCTCGCCCAGCGCGGTGCACAAGCTGCAGATGGGCAATGAACTGATCGAATTCTCCGCCCGCTTCGCCGGCGTTGCGCGCCAGATCTCGGTGCCGATCGCCGGCGTCTACGCGCTCTACGCGCGCGAGACCGGCCACGGCATGACCTTCGATGTGGACGCGGTCAAGCCGCCGGTCCAGTCCGAAGCCGAGAAGGAACCCGCGAACGGGAGCTCGTCCAACGAATCCGGCCCCACCGCATTGCCCGCTCCGCGGGGCGCGGCTGGCGCGGCGCCCACAGAACCCACCAAGCCCACCGGCGGCAAGCCCCAGCTTCGGCGCATCAAGTAGTAAACTTTTCCGCAGGGCCGGCTTAGCTCAGTTGGTAGAGCAACGGTTTTGTAAACCGAAGGTCGGCGGTTCGATCCCGTCAGCCGGCACCAGCCTTTCGTCTGCGGTTGACCTAGTAATGCATGTGCATTACCATGGCGCCTTCGCTTCATTCTTCGGTCCCTGTCATGCGCGCCACGCTCGAGCTCGAATCCACCCTGACCGACCGCTACCAGACCACCGTGCCGGGCTCGGTGCGGCGCGCTCTGCGCCTCGGCAAGCGCGACAAGATCCGCTACCTCGTGCAAGGCGACGGCACGGTGGTGCTGACCCGGGGCAGCGCAGCGGGCGAGGACGATCCGGTGCTCGCCGGCTTTCTTCAGTTTCTCGCCAACGACCTGGCTTCGCGCCCGGGCCGGGTCCGGGCGCTGGACCGGAAACTCGCGACGCGCATCCGGTCGCTGGTAAGGGGCGTCAAGGTCAAGCTCGACGAGCCGCTCGATCCCGGGGGCGAGTGACGGGGCGCCGCGCGCCCCGGTGAGGCCCGGGTCGCAGCCCGAAGAACCGCCGCTGGTGGTCAACGGCTGGACGCTGTTCGCCCACCCGCTGTTTCTCGACCAGCTTGAGAGGCTCGCCGCCCAGGTCGAGCGCCTGAAAGCGCGCGATCCGGCGGGTTACCGCGGCAAGAACGCGACCAAGCGGCTCGCGGCGATCGTCAAGCTCGCGCTAGAGGTGATCCCGCAGGACCCGGCGCGCGCCGAGTACCGGCAGGGCGATACGCTGGGCGCTGCGCGCAGGCACTGGTTCCGCGCGAAATTCTTCCAGCAGCACCGCCTGTTTTTCCGCTTCCACCAGACCTCGCGCATCATCGTCTATGCCTGGGTCAACGACGCGGACACCCGGCGCGCCTACGAAAGCGCCAACGACGCCTACCGCGTGTTCCGGCGCATGCTGGAGAGCGGACACCCGCCCGAGGACTGGAATGCGCTGCTCGCCGAGGCGAAAAAGGGGCTGCAACGCATGAAAAGTATCACCAGGCGCGGGCAGCCTTGAGCCGGACGCGCGCCTGCCAGCCGCTCCACAACACGACCATTCATTTTTTAACTCGTTGCATAGCTCCCCCGAAATGCAGCATTACGGTGCGAGAGTCTCGAGATGTTGCGGGTTTCCGGCAGGCTGGATGATTCCCCCCGCAGGAATGGTCAGCGGTGCGCGCTCATCGGCCGCGCGCTGACGCTCTATCGGCCGCAGTTCCTGCGGCGTGTCGGGTTTTACGTCGATCAGTTGCCTTGCGCTGACGTTGTCCAGCCGCTGGCGCTCGCCGGATTGGCGCGCATCGAGTTCCTGCATGCGCCTCAGATCGCCCGGCGGCACCTGGAGGCGCTCTTGAGACTGCCGCAGTTGCAGCAGGAAAGCATCGGATTGCTGCTGGCGCTGGATGAGTTGGCGCTGGAGGTCCTGCTCCTGGGCGAAGGCGGGAAGCGCAATGCCGGTGAGCAGGAGGGCGAGGAATCGCATCACTGCGTTCGAGGGCTGAGGGCGCGGCACAGTTCCCGCAGTTGGTTGCGCTCGGTGGCGTCGAGACCTTCCGGATCGAAGCGGTAGCGCTGGTGCAACTGGAGCGCTGCCCTGATTTTATTTAATTCTTGAAGAGAAAAATCAGTAGCAATTCTCTTTACCCACGCCGCCTGCGTTTCGCCGGAGGCGCGGGCGGCCAGGGTTTTCTCCACCGCATAGAACTCCGAGTCTTCGCCGGGATAGGGCAGGCGCGCGACGCCGGGCGCGGCTACGCCCCTACGCGTGATGCGCCTGCCGCCGAACATGCGCCAGCCGAGAATCAGGGCGAGGACGACGAGCACGCCGTACCAGGCGTCGCCCGTCTTGAACTCGTCGCGCATGGTCCAGCGGAACCCCGCCCAGCGCGCGAGGTCGGCGAGCCCTTGCCAGAAGGGCGCCTCGCGCGCCTCTTCAGCGAACCAGTCCGGCGGCGTCGAATCGAGGTCGATCCAGCGGCCGCCGACCCAGGCGCGCGTCCAGGCATGGCTGTGGCGGCTGCGCACCACGTAGGCATCCTCCAGAGCGCTGCGCTCCATCACCGCGTAACCGGTGGCGTAGCGCGCCGGGATGCCGGCGGCGCGCAGCAGCAGCGCCGCGGCGGCGGCGAAATACTCGCAGTGGCCGGAGCGCGTGCGCGTCATGAAATCGCCGAGCGCGGTCTCGCCCTTCGGCACCGGGCGTTCGCGGTAGAGCGAGTAGGCGAAGCCGCCGAGATGGCGCTCGATGCGCCGCGCGGCTTCCTCGGCGGATACGTCGCGCAACCCCAGGTCGGCGGCGACACGCTCGAACACGGCGCGTTCGGCGGACGGAACAATCGAGTCCGCGGCGGCGGGCGGTGCATAGGTCTGGATTCCGGCGGCGCCCTCCGCCTGGTACTGGAGCCAGTCGGCGCCGGCGTCCACGTGCACCGCGCCGAGTGAATTGCGGCGCATGGAGACCGCGCTAAGCCCGGTAATGCGCGTCGTTGCCGCGGGCAGCGGCAGCAGCGCCTTGCCGTTCTCGATGCGGGCCGCGAAGCGCACGCCCCACGCGATCGGCTGCGTGGCCCCCACGAGCGTCCAGGTGGTGTTGTCCGCCTCCGATTCGAGCGTCTGCATCGCGCTCTCGCGGGCCAACCAGTTGGTGCCGGAATAGGTGTTGTAGCTCGCGCGGTGCAGCAGTCTCACGCGCGCGGCGTCGCCCTCGGCGGCGTAAACGCGCAGCAGGATGGCGTCGTACTGTTTCAACCGGCCGATCGAGCCTATTTCGGTGACGCTGCGGTAGGGATCGGTGTCCAGGCCGCTCAGATTGAAGTCCACCACCCACGATTCGACCTGCGCCTGCAGCTGTACGAGTCCCACTTGCCCGGCGTAACCGGCACCCGCGGCTGCGGCGAGCATCAGCACCCAGGCGGCGAGACTCGAATGCAAGGGCCTGATCACATACAGAGCCCAGGCCGTCGCCATCACGACACCCGCGTAATACGCCGGGCCGCGCGCGTTTGCCACGCCCGCGGCGATGACCGCCAGCGCGACGTACACCGCGCTCACGTCCATCGCAGGATCCTCGATCTCCGGGTGCTGGCGCCGGAGTTTGCGCATGTAGCGGAACAGGGCCGAGAGCGGGATGCGGCCGTTCTCCGACAGCAGCTGCGCGAGCATGACCGGCGCCAGCGCCGCGGGCGCCCAGGTGAACGCTTCCAGGATGCCGCGGGAGATGCCGCGGTTGGCGGCAAGCAGCACGGTGAGCGTGACGAAACCCACGGTGGAGAGGTCGGCGATGCGCGAGTGCTCCACGGTGCCGAGCTCGAGCCGCAGCTTCAGGTAGCGCGGTGCCTCCAGCGCGATGCCGAGCGCGATGCCCGCCACGAGATGGCCGGATTGCCAGCCCCAGAAGGCAAGCGCGGCGCCGATGAGAAAAGGAGGCGCGATCATCGCAATCCGGCCAGTCCCTGTTCTATTTTTCCCGGAATCAACTGGACGACCCCTGGCGGAGCATCGCCCTCGCCGCGAACCAGCAAGGCGCGCACGTCGAAGCCCTCGGCGCGCAGCGAGGCGACGAAGCGCGCGCGCTCGTCGTCCCAGCTGATGAAGATGGCAATCACGCTGGAGAGCGTGGCGCGGCGCCCGAGCACGCCTCGCGCGAGCGCCGCGAAGTCTCCGGGTGCGCTCGGACCCACGCCGGCGAGCACCTCGAGCATGTGTTCGACGAGCATCTGGCCGCGGCCCGCGGTATAGGCACGAACCTCACCTCCCACAAAAAGGAGGTCGAGCAGGCAATCGTGCGTGTCGATGGTGTAGACGAACGAGGCGGCAAGCGCGACCGCCTCCTCGAAGGCGGCATCCTCGCCGCCGCGGCTGCCGGTGTCGAGCACCAGCGCGTGGCGCTCGAAAAACTCGTCCTGGTACTCCTTGACCACCGGCTTGCCGGTGCGCGCAAAGCTCTTCCAATGGATCCGCTGCAGCGGGTCGCCCGGCCGGTAGTCGCGCAATGCAAGGAATTCCTCCGAGTCGCCCACCGAAGCCGCAAGCGACACGCCGCCGGGCTGGAACTTGCGCCGTCCCGGCAGCGCGATTTCGGGCAGCCGGTAGCGCTTGGGCAATGCGATCACCCGCCCTGCCAGCGGCACGCGCGCTAGGCCTTTCACCAGGCCCAGCGGATCGGGCCGGCCGAGGGTCAGGCCCGAGAACTCGATGCGCCCGCGCCGGCGCGGGGTGAAACCCAGCCGTAGCGTCAGGCGCTCACCGGGGGCGAGCGGCGGGAGGGCCGCGGGCTCGACGTTGCGCGGCACCCGCCGCTCGATCAGCCAGCGCCAGCGGAAGTAGCCGACGGTGCGGTCCCACCAGTTGCGGCGCTCCTCGCCGGGCTCGCGCGAGCGCTTCCATTCCTCGTACCCGGGACGCGGATCGCGAAAGCGCTCGAAGATGGTCGCCCCGGTGAGCGCGCGTGTCCCCCGGTTGGCGACGACGATGCGGTAGATACAGCGCTCGCCCGCGGTGGCGTAGCGCGGCAGGTCACGGCTCGCTTCCAGCCGCGCGCGGAAGAAAAGGCTCGCGACGTAGGAGATCGCAAGCAGCGCCGCCAGGAAGGTGAAGGCGCGGTAGGTGACGGTAAGGTTGGTGTCCAGCCCCGCGGCGGCAGCGGCGCCGCCTGCGCCCGCCACCAGCCAGCCGGCGAGCGTCAGCCGCTCGCGCAGCCAGTGGTCAAGCGCGCTCGCGAATCGCAGTGCGCGATAGATGGACCGCTTCACGTCGGCGCCATGCGCTTCACGCGGGCACCGGCACCTCGCGCAGGATCTCGGCGACCAGCGCCGCGGCGGTGGTGCCGGCGAATTTTGCCTGCGGATCCAGCACCATGCGATGCGCGAGCACCGGCACGGCGAGCTCAATCAGGTGCTCCGGCCTGACGTATTCCTCGCCGTCGAAGAGCGCCAGCGCCTTGGCGGCATTGGCGAGCGCGATCGAAGCGCGCGGGCCGCAGCCCAGCTGGACAGAGGGTAAAACGCGGGTCCGCCGCACAATCTCCACCACGTAGCGGCGCAGTTCGGCGGCGAGGCGCACATGCCGCACGCGTTCCTTCAGCGCCAGCACTTCCTCGCGCGTCGCGATCGCGCGCAACGCGGCCAGGGGATGCCCCAGGTCCTGCGCCGCCAGCACTTCGGCTTCCACTTCGGCCTCGACGTAGCCGAGCGCGATGCAGATCGCGAAACGGTCCATCTGCGCCTCGGGCAGGGGATAGGTGCCGCGGAATTCGACCGGGTTCTGCGTCGCGACGACGAAGAACAGCTGGTCCATGACGTGGGTGCGGCCTTCGACCGAAACCTGGCTCTCGGCCATCACTTCCAGCAGCGCCGACTGGGTGCGGGGCGAGGCGCGGTTGATCTCGTCGGCCAGCAGGATCGAAGTGAACACCGGGCCCTCCCGGAACTCAAACGTCTGCTCTTTCTGGTTGAAGACCGAGACCCCGAGGATGTCCGAGGGCAGCAGGTCGGGCGTGAACTGGACGCGCGTGAAGCGAGCGCCGATGGACGCGGCGAGACTCTTGGCAAGCGTGGTCTTGCCGGTGCCGGGGTAGTCCTCGATCAGCACGTGGCCGCCGGAGGCGAAGGCGGCAAGGAGCTTGCGCACGCCGTCCCGGCTGCCGCGCATCACCTTCTCGATATTGCCGGCGATGCGGCCAAAGAGCGCGCTCGCCTCGCTTGCCGGTAGCAGCGGCCTGGCGGCGGCATTCATTGCGGTCTCAGGCTTCCTGCAGGCGCCGTTCGCGGATCGTCTGCGCGAAAGCGAGCACCGCGCGCGCGAGCGCCGTACGGTCCTCCAGCGTGCGCATCACGGTGTTCACGACCAGGACTTCGATGCCGCTCGCGCGCACGTCCTCGGCGCTCGCCGCGTCCTCGGTGTCGATGACGAAACCGTCGATCAGCTTGAGGTACTCGAGCGCCACCCGCCGGGCCGAGGCCTCGTGGCGCAGTTCGCTCATGATTTTCCCGGCCGAGCCCTTGAGCGCCTTGCCGCCGACGATCGGCGTCACCGCGATCACCGGCGCGCGGCGCTTGCGCATGAGCTCCCGCATGCCGGGCACTTCCAGGATCGGGCGGATGGTGTGGTAGGGATTGGCGGGGCAGATGATGACCGCCTCCAGGTCTGCCGAGTCGAGCGCGTCGGATATTTCCGGCGTCAGCATGGCTGCATCCGCGCCCGCGTAGTTGAAGCCGCGCACCACCGGCTCGCAGCCGAGCGTGGCGAAGTATTCCTGGAACGACACCTCGCCGTCGTCGGTGAGCACGTACGTGCGTATCGGGTCGTCGCTCATCGGCAGCACGCGCGCGCTGATGCCGAGCTGCTTGCAGAAATCGAGGGTAATTGCGGTCAGGCGCCGGTCCTCGGCGAGCCAGGCGGTGCGCAGCAGCGGCGCGGCAAGCGAGCGGTCGCCGAGCGAGAGCCGGTCCGGGCCGCCGAACTGCTTCAGCGTGGCGTAGAGCGCATGGCTTTCGCCGGCCGGCTCCCAGGGCGCTGAAGGGCTCGCGATGCCGGCGAGCACGTAGAGCACGGTGTCGATGTCCGGCGAGAAATGCAGCGTCAGGTGCTCGTAGTCGTCGCCGGTGTTGACGATCGCGGCGAGGTCCTTGCCGCGCAGGCGGTAAAGCCCGTCCACCAGCTTCGCCCCGCCCACCTGCCCCGTCAATGCGACGACCGTCCCCATGCCGCTAGTGTACGGTAGGAATCAGAGCCTCGCCGCCAGTTCGGCGCCTTCGAGCATGGCGCGCTTGGCGTCCAGCTCGCCGGCTTGCTTCGCGCCGCCGATCAGATGGCTTGCCTTGAGTTCTCTTTTTGGTTCCTGCCCCGCGCAAAGCACGACCGTATCCGCGGGCAGCACGCTCTCCTTGCCGTCCACTACGATGTGCACGCCCGCATCGTCGATGCGCCTGTATTCGACGCCTTTGAGCATCTTGACGCCGTTGTGCGCGAGTTCCGCGCGATGCACCCAGCCGGTGGTGCGGCCGAGCGTGCTGCCGAAGGGCGTGGTGGAGCGTTTGAGCATGATTATCTGGAATGTGCCGTGAGGTTTTTCCATTCCGCCGGAAGCGAGGCCCCCGGGAACGGCAGGTTCCTGGGTAATGCCCCAATGCCAGTTGAATGCAGCGGACTCCAGCGCAGAGCGGCTCGAGCGCTCGAGCAGATAGAGGGCGACATCGAAGCCGATCCCGCCGGCGCCGATGATGACCACGTTGTTTCCCGCCTGCACGCGGCCGGAAAGCAGGTCCACGTAGCCGACCACGCTCTGGTGGTCGATGCCGGGAATCGCGGGCCTGCGCGGCTCGACGCCGGAGGCGAGCACAACCTCGTCGAAGCGCTCCAGCTCCGTTTCGCAAGCAGGGTGGTTGAGCAGCACCGTCACGCCGGCGCGCCGCAGCCGTTCGCCGTAGTAGGCCACCGATTCGCCGAACTCCTGCTTGCCGGGGATGCGCTTGGCGAGGTTGAACTGGCCGCCGAGCTCGGCGGCCTTCTCAAACAGCACCACCTCGTGGCCGCGTTCGGCGGCAACCGCGGCGCAGGACAGACCTGCGGGACCGCCACCGACGATTGCTATGCTTTTTCTATTTAAAGTCTTTTTGAATAAAAGCTTGGTTTCGCGACCCGCCCGAGGATTCACCACACAGCTCGCCGGCTGGCCGATGAAGTAGTGGTCCAGGCAGGCCTGGTTGCAGGCGATGCAGATGTTGATGCCGGCGCGGTCGCCGGCCTTCGCCTTGTTCGCGAACTCCGCGTCCGACAGCATCGCGCGGGCGAGGGAGACCATGTCGGCGTCGCCGCGCGCGAGAAGCTCTTCGGCGATCTCGGGTGCATTGATGCGGTTGGAGGCGACCACCGGAATTTTCACTGCTTGCCTGATCCGCCGCGCCGCCCAGGAGAAGCCGGCGCGTGGCACCGCCTGTGCGATGGTCGGGATGCGCGCCTCGTGCCAGCCGATGCCGGTGTTGAGTATCGTCGCGCCTGCCGTCTCGATTGCTTTCGCGAGTTGGACTGTTTCGGCGCCCGTCAGGCCGCCCTCGACCAGATCGAGCGCCGAAATGCGGTAGACGATGATGAACTGCGGGCCGGTGGCGGCGCGCGTCTGGCGCACGATTTCGCAGGCGAAGCGCATGCGGTTCTCGAGCGGGCCGCCCCAGTCGTCCTGGCGCTGGTTGGTGCGCAGCGCGAGAAACTGGGTGATGAGGTAGCCCTCGGAGGCCATCACCTCGACGCCGTCGTAGCCCGCGCTCTGGGCGAGCACCGCAGCGCGCACGAAGTCGGCGATGGTTAGCTCGATCTCGGTCGCGCTCAGTTCGCGCGGCGCGTTGGGATTGATCCCGGACTTGATCGGTGAAGGGGCGACAATGTTCGGGTGGAAGCCGTAGCGCCCGGAATGCAGCACCTGCAGGACGATGCGACCGCCAGCGTCGTGCACCGCCTTCGGGATCACGCTGTGGCGCTCGGCATCCTGCCGGGTGCTCATCTGCGCGCGGTGCGGGCTCAGCTCGCCGGCGTCGTTTGGCGAGAAACCGCCGGTGACGATCAGCGCCGCGCCGCCGCGCGCGCGCTCCGCATAGAACGCGGCCAGCCGCGCCATGCCGTCAGGCCGCGCCTCCAGTCCCATGTGCATCGAGCCCATGAGAATGCGGTTCGGCAAGGTGACGCCCGGCAGCTTGAGCGGGCGGAAAAGATGCGGGTAGGTGGCCATAAATGGGGTCAGAGCAACATTTCCGGTCAGAAATGCTGTTCTGACCCCAATTTTATCGCCGCTTGCTGTCGGCCGCGCTAGCCATTTCCGGACCTGCAACCGGGCGGGGCTGCGATGTCCGAAAACGGCTAGCGTGAGCTGGTCGGCGCCTCCATACTCCCGTCCATGACGCTTGATCCCCACACCTGCTACCGGGCGCTTAAAGCGCGCGATGCGAGGTTCGACGGCCGCTTCTTCGTGGCGGTTTCTTCGACGCGCATCTATTGCCGTCCGGTGTGCACCGTCAAGCCGCCCAAGCGCGAGAACTGCCGTTTCTATCCCAGCGCGGCGGCCGCGGAGTCGGGCGGCTACCGGCCCTGCCTGCGCTGCCGGCCCGAGCTGGCGCCCGGCAACGCGAGCGTGGATGCGACCTCGCGCCTGGCGCAGGCCGCCGCCAGCCTGCTCGAGGACCGGACGCTGGACGAGGCAGGGCTGGACGCGGTCGCCTCGCACCTCGGCATCACCGACCGCCATCTGCGCCGCGCATTCGGCGCCGAGTTCGGCGTCTCGCCGGTGGAGTTCGCGCAGACGCAGCGTCTGCTGCTGGCCAAGCGCCTGCTGACCGACACCGCGCTGCCGGTCACCGAGATCGCGTTCGCGAGCGGCTTCGGCAGCCTGCGGCGCTTCAATGCGCTGTTCAAGCAGCGCTACCGTCTTCAGCCCAGTCAGCTGCGCCGCCACATGCGCGGCGGAGTACCGGCTGGCGCGGACGCGCTGCATTTCGAACTGAGCTTCCGTCCGCCTTACGACTGGGCCGCCATGAGAGCGTTCTTGTCCACGCGAGCGGTCGCCGGCGTCGAAGCGGTGGACGGCAGCTGCTACCGCCGCACGGTACGCATTCCGATCGACGGCAAGGATCACCTCGGCTGGATCGAGGTCGGGATGTCGCCGAAGAAGCCGACGCTGCGCGTGACAGTTTCCGCGTCGCTCGCCAAGGCGCTGCCGCCGGTGCTCTCCCGCGTCAAGGCACTGATGGACCTCGCTTGCCACCCCACCGAGGTGGCGCAAGCGCTCGGCGCCCTGGCGAGGAACCATCCTGGCTTGCGC
The DNA here is from genome assembly GCA_038040245.1 of Pseudomonadota bacterium. Classification (GTDB taxonomy): domain Bacteria; phylum Pseudomonadota; class Gammaproteobacteria; order Burkholderiales; family SG8-39; genus RBG-16-66-20. The sequence goes on from JBBPIU010000001.1 coordinate 16,541, forward strand.
GTGCCCGGCGCATTCGACGGTTTCGAAGTGGCGGTGCGCGCAATCCTAGGCCAGCAGGTGACGGTCGCCGCGGCACGCACAGTCGCGGGCCGCTTCGCCGCGGCCTTTGGCGATCCTTTGGACACGCCTTCTAGTTCATTAAATAGAATTTTTCCTTCAGCTGAGCGCATCGCCGAGCTTCCCTATGGCCGCATCGCGCGCCTCGGCATGCCCGGCGCGCGCGCACGCACCGTCGTCGCACTCGCGCGCGCGGTGGCGGACGGAGACCTTGTTCTGATGCCCAATGCCGATATCGAGGCGACGCTGGACAAGCTGCGCTCGCTGCCGGGCGTGGGCGAATGGACCGCGCAATACATCGCGATGCGGGCGCTGGCCTGGCCGGATGCGTTTCCGCACACGGATCTGGGCGTGATGAAGGCGCTGGGCGAAACGCATGCGCGCCGCGTGCTCGCCGCCGCCGAAGCCTGGCGGCCCTGGCGCGCGTATGCGGTGATGCACCTCTGGCAATCTCTTCAAAAGAAGGAATGAACATGCGTTACTACGATAATTATGAAAGCCCGCAGGGCGGCATGCTGCTCGTCGCCAATGACAAGGGTCTCGCGGGAGTTTTCTTCAACCGCCAAAAGCATCACCCGAAACGGCAAGCGGACTGGAAGCAGGATCCGCATCACCGTGTGCTGCAGCAGGCGAAGCGCGAACTCGCGGAGTATTTCTCCGGTAAGCGCAAGCGCTTCGAGGTCGCGCTTGCGCCGGAGGGCACGCCGTTCCAGCGGGCGGTGTGGAAGGGGATCTCGACGGTCCGATTCGGCGAAACCATTACCTACGGCGAACTCGCGCGGCGGGCGGGATGCCCGGGCAGCGCGCGCGCCGCGGGCGCGGCGACCGGCCGCAATCCGATCGGCATCATCGTTCCCTGCCACCGCATCATGGGCGCGAACGGTGCCTTGACCGGCTACGCCGGGGGAATCGACCGCAAGCGTTCGCTGCTCGCGCTGGAGGGGGTCGGCCGGGATCTGCTCTCACACACGGGGACTCACCAAGCTCAGTTGACGTAGTCGCGAATGACCGCTTTCGGCCAAAAGCGGTCATTGGCCGCTTTCCGACCCAGACACCCTAGTTGCGCATTGCCGGCTCCTGCCGAACAGTCGGTCCCGCGGACGACAGGGACACGGCGTATTTCTAGGGGCCAGTAGATATAAGGAATACGGCGCCTGCTACCGTGTGCCAGAAACTGTCCCCACCGCAGCGCTGGCTCGCTGGCATTCCGGCAAAGACATTTGCTGCCAAAAATTCTGGTCAATCCCGTCACCCATCTGCTTGAATGCCGCAGCGGCACTTGAATAGTCGCGCGCGAGGCACGAAAACATCGCAAAACCGTTGAAGTTCCACGAATCAGGAAAGCGCGCAATGATGTCCAGAAAGCCTTGGCGCATCAGTTTCCAGTCGAGCCGGGTTTGCTCGAACAACCCGTTTCCGTAGCTTCCGTAGATGTTCCAGTACAAGCGCGTATAGAGTCCGGCTCCTTCCTCGCCACGGGTCCGCGCCGCCGCATCGCGGGCAAAGGTGTCCATCGCCTCGAACGACCCGCCCCATCTCGGCTGCATACCGGAAAAGGCCGCGAGATATGCTTCGGGATAGTTCCGCCCGTTGGCGAGGAAATCCTTGATCAAGCCCCCAAAAGCCGGCTGAGGCCATGATTGTGCCGAAGCTACTTTGAACATGTTTGAGAACCAGAGAGGGCTCTTGACACTCAGGTTTCGGGTCGATTCGAGCAACGCGCGAGCCTTAGCGAAGTTGGATTCAAACATCGGCCACGCCTCTGCGGGCACCGTGTCCGCGTAGCCTGAACCGCGGTAGAACCAGGCCCGCCTCATTAAGTACGCGGCCTTGATGTTGATCGCATGCGGCGACCGGGGATATTTGGCGATCCAGGCATCTGCTTTGGCAGCAAGGGCATTCCACCCCGGTTCGGCATCAGCATAATGTCGAGGAGACGGCACCTGGCAGTCGCAGCGGGTTTCGTAGAATTCCCGGGGAAATTGGATCACGAAGGCTGAGGAGAGCGCCGTTTCATAGATCGCGAGACGCCACTTGCCCGTCAAGGTTTTCAAGCGCCCGGTCGTGAACTCTTCGGCCATTCGCTCAAGACGGTCGAAATTGGAATCACGCCATGCCGTTTGCACTTCATAGATGATTTGATTCCTTAGCGCTCGGTCGGCGCCGACGAACGGACGTTTGTCCTGTGCGCTCGCGTGGAATCCCAGCAGCAGGCAGCACAGGCCGGCGATTATTGTTCGCATGTCACTCCCTCGTCTTATTCCGTTGAAAATTCCACTACAGGAGTCTCAAGACCGCCTTACCAGGCACAGACGAACCTCAGGATGGCATCCGCCACTGTACCGAGCGTTATAGGGCCCCAGTCTTCTTCTCGGACGGATACGAAAATCAATCCAAGGCTGCCCGCACCACGTTCCATGAAATATCCCTCCTTTTTTCATGTTTCAGCCCTGGTTAACTTCCCGACGGGCCTGCCGAAAGGTGTATACGCTGAATGACCGCCTTCGGCCAAGAGCGGTCATTTGCCGGCGCATCACTGGATCACCTCGTCGGCCCGAACCAGCAGCGACTGCGGGATCGTGATGCCGAGCGCCTTCGCAGTTTTTAGGTTGATGACCAGCTCGAACTTCGTCGGCTGCTCCACGGGCAGGTCGGCGGGCTTGGCGCCTTTGAGAATCTTGTCCACGTAGGTAGCGGCGCGCCGATACATATCAGCAATGTTCGGTCCATAGGAAATAAGGCCACCGGCATCGACATACTCCCTCTGTGGGTACACTGCCGGCAGTTGGTTCTTTGCCGCCAGGTCCACGAGGCGTCTTCGCTCAATGGTGAACATGTTGCTTGCCAGCAAGGTCAGAGCACCCGCGCGCTCCCTGGTCATGTCCGAGAACGCCCTGTCGATATCGGCGGGCCCTCGCGCCTCAACGAATTGAAGCCGCACCCCCAGCGCCCGTGCCGCGACTTCTGCTTCCTTCAGCATGTCCTTTTCCGTGCGTTCGCCGATGGCACCTGGCTGCCAGAGGACAGCGACCCGACTGACCCCCGGAACGGCCTGCTTGAGCTGTTCCAGACGCTTGCCGACGAGCTCCGGGGCGAGGGCGGACAACCCCGTGACATTGCCGCCCGGCCGCGCCAGGCTGGTGACGAGCCCGCTCGTCACCGGATCGCTAACACCAATGAAGACAATGGGGAGGGTCTTGGTCGCGTGCTTGGCGGCCAGGGCGTGGGGTGTGCCTGGGACCAGGATGATATCAACCTTGAGCGCAACCAGTTCGGCCGCAAGAGCGGGGAGTCGCTCGAGCTTCCCCTCGGCATATCGGTATTCCATCACGAGGTTGCGACCCTCGACGTAACCGAGGTCGCGCAGTCCTTGGAGTAAGGCCTCGACCGCGTGGGGGGCGACAGGGGGGGCCCGGCTGTCCCTGAGCGCCAGGATGCCTATTCGAGCGATCTTGGCCGCCTGCTGGGCGTCGGCGGCGAGCGGCGCGGCGAGCAGCGCGCCCGCTGAAAGCAGAAACTTCCGGCGTCGGATTTGGCTCATGTTCCCCCTGTCGACGAGCTGCCGGAAAGTCTACGCTTCAATGTCCGCTATGGGTCGAAAGCGGTCATTGGCAAATCTCGGCTATCGGCCAAGAGCAGGCACTGGTGAGCCGTTACGTCTACCCCCGGCGAATCTCCGAGCCGCGCTACGACGATCGACGCTACCTCAGGATACAAATTTCCGGCTTACCGACTACGCCAGCGTTTTTCATGGCTTTACGTAGGCCCGGGTTGGAAGCAAACCCCTTTGCTTTTTTTAGGTCGCTTGCTTGAAACAGAATAAACACCTCTCTCGGGTTCCTAACGCTTCGAAGCAGAGTCTTTTCCCTCAAACCTGCTTTCCTCCGGGCATGCGAATGAGCGTCATAGCCGCGCTTCCATTTGGCGAAATTAGCGACCTTGTGACGAATAAGAAGATATGCCATGGGTTCTCCTGTCGTTAATGTTGACCTGCCCGCCAATAATAGCGCCAACGAGATCAGGGTAAGTCTGCTTCGGGTGGAAAGCGGTCATTCGCGAATGTCTGCTTGCGGCCACAAGCGGTCATTCAAGCAGGTCCGCTTCGTGCTCCTTTACGGACGAACCGCGAGCTGGAGGCGATGCGCGCCGGGAAGATTATTTCCAGCGCCACCTAAAACCGGAAGTTCAGTTCTTCAATGCGCGATAGACGTGCTCGCGCAAGACCAGCCGCTGCCCGCTGTTTAAGGGCGAGGGCGCCTGCAGCATGAGTATCGCGAACATCCGTTCCTTGGGGTCGATCCAGAAAAAAGTGCCCTGAGCACCTGCCCAGGAGTAGTCCCCGATCGAGCCCGGCACCTTGTTCTTCCCTTCGCTTGTCCGGACAGCGAAGCCGAGGCCGAATCCCTGCCCATTTTCCGGTGTGGGCGCGGTGACGCCAATCGCATTCCAGCTCGGGGGCGCGGGCGTGTCAGGCGTTAGATGGTTGGAATGCATGATATCGATCGTTCCCGGGGCGACGAGGCGCACGCCGTCGAGCGAGCCGCGATTGAGCAGCATCTGGCAGAAGCGGGCGTAGTCCGCGGCGGTGGAGACGAGTCCGTGACCTCCCGGAGTCCAGCGCGGCTTCTCCGTCACGACCGGGAAGACGGGCCGCTTGCCTGTTGCGGCAATGACCTGGGGCTCGGCGATCCGTCCGTGCCGGGGAGCGTCAACCCAGTAGCCGGTCTCGCTCATGCGCAGCGGCTTCAGGATCCGCTCGTGGACGAAGCGATCCATTTCCATGCCGGACACCACTTCCACCACTCGAGCCAGGACGTCTGTCGACATGCTGTAGTCCCACCTCGTGCCGGGGTGGAACTGCAGGGGAAGCTTGGCCAGTTTGGTGGTGAACTCGGCGCTCGACTGGGCCGGATCGAAAAGCTTTGATCCGTTGTAAAGGTCTTTCACCATGGATTTTCCGATGAATCCATAGGTGATGCCCGAGGTGTGCCGCAGAAGGTCCAAAAGCGTCATTTCATTCTTGGCCGCCTCGATGACGAGCTGAAGCTTGCCCGAGCCATCCGGTTTCTCGACGCCGACCTTTTGGTCCTTGAACTCGGGGAGATAGCGCGACACCGGATCGGTGATCTTCAGCTTGCCCTCCTCCGCAAGCATCATGATCGAAAGCGAAGTGAGCGGCTTCGTCATCGACGCCATCCTGAAGAGCGCATCCTTGGTCATCGGCGACTTCGCTTCGCGGTCGCGATATCCGATCGCATCGAACCAGGCGATCTTGTTATCCCGGGCGACCAGGATGACCACGCCGGGCAACTCACCGGAATCAACCTTGGCCTGGAAAGCAGTCGAAAGCTCTTTCAGCCGCTGCGACGAAAGTCCAACTTCCTCGGGCGTGCCCGCCGTCTGCAGCACCGGTGATGCGCAACCGAAAAGCGCAAGCGCGAAGACGAAAAGGAACGCGAAAGTGCGGGACGTGCGGACCATGGCTCCCCCTTGTGTCTATTCCGTTTGATCAATATACCTTTGCCGGTAAATCGAGTCCATGACCAGGCAGGAGCATGAGAACGACGTGTTCTGTCCCTATTTTTCGTCGAGCAGCCTGACGTTCCCCTGAATGTCCGCTATGGGTCGAAAGCGGTCATTCAACCCCCTGATCGGCGCATGCCGAATCCGGCTGCGCGCATCAGCCGGACAGCGCGCTTATGTAAGCCTCGCGATCGATGTTGCCGCCCGAGGCGATGACGGCGAAGCGCTTGCCCTTTTTCGCCCCGTCCTTAAGCAGCGCGGCGAGCGGCGCGGCCCCTGCGCCTTCGATCAGGTTGTGGGTGTCGGTGTAGAAGTGCCGCACCGCCGCCTTCACCTCGTTGTCGCTCACGCGCACGATGCGTTCGGCACCGGCGCGGATGATTTCCAGCGCGGCCGGCACCGGCACCCGCACCGCCATGCCGTCGGCAAAGGTATTCGCGCTCGGGGTCTCGACCGGTTTTCCGGCGTCGAAGGAAAGCGCGTAGCAGTCCGCGTTCGCCGACACCACGCCGATGATCTTGGTCTTCAGGCCGAGCGCGTCGCGCCAGGCGATCAGGCCGCTGATGCCGGAGCCGCAGCCGATCGGCACGTACACCGCATCCAGGTCCGCCACCGCCGAAAAGAGCTCGAATGCGTAGCTGCCCACGCCGGCGACCAGTTCGGCATGGAACGGGCCGATGGATTCCAGCCCCTGCGTCGCGGCGAGCTTCGCCGCGTGCTCGCGCGCTTCGTCGAAATCGCGGCCGTACTCGATGAGTTCCGCGCCCCAGGCGCGCATTGCGGCGTTCTTGTCGCCGCTGTTGCCGTGCGGCACCACGATCACGGTGCGCACGCCATGGCGCCGGCCGCTCCAGGCGAGGCTCTGGCCGTGATTGCCGCGCGTCGCGCTGATGACACCGGACAGCTTCGGATTGGCGCGCTTCAGGGCATCGATCATCACGATGCCGCCGCGGATCTTGAACGCGCCGGTGGCGGTGTGGTTCTCGTGCTTGACCCAGACTTCGCGGCCGGCACGCTGGTTCAGCAGCGGCCAGGAGAGCTGCGGTGTCGGCGGCATGACGGAATGGACCAGACGTGCCGCCTCGTCGAGGTCTTTCCTTGTCAGATTGAAGTTCAAGGTCTATTTCGGCCGCAGGTCGATAACGCGCTTCGCCTTGCCGATGGAGCGCTCGATCGAGCCGGCGGCGACGATCTTCACGTCGGTGCTGACGCCGATGGTGGACTTGATGTCGTGCTGCAGTTTTCCCGCAGCTTCCTGCTTTTCCGATTCCACCAGCACGGTGAGATGGTCGAGCGGCCCCTGTTTCGAGAGTTCCAGCACGTAATGCGGGCTCAATCCAGGCTGCTTCAGGATCAGCTCCTCGATCTGCGACGGGAATAGATTGACGCCGCGGATGATCAACATGTCGTCCGAGCGCCCGGTGATTCGTTCCATCCGGCGCATCACGCGCGCGGTGCCAGGCAGCAAACGGGTCAAATCGCGCGTGCGGTAGCGGATCACCGGCAGCGCTTCCTTGCTTAGCGACGTGAACACGAGTTCGCCCTTTTCGCCGTCGGGTAGCACTTCGCCGGTCACCGGGTCCACTACCTCGGGATAGAAATGGTCCTCCCAGATGGTGAGCCCGTCCTTGGTTTCGAGGCATTCCTGCGCCACGCCAGGGCCCATGACCTCGGAGAGGCCGTAGAGATCAATGGCTTGGAGGGAAGTTCTTTTTTCAATCTGTTTTCTTAGTTCGTTAGTCCAAGGCTCGGCGCCAAAAATTCCTATGCGTAGCGAGGACTTCTTCGGATCCATGCCCTGGCGTTCCATCTCGTCGGCGATCGCCAGCATGTACGAGGGCGTCACCATGATGATCTCGGGCTTGAAGTCGCGGATCAGCTGCACCTGGCGCTCGGTCATGCCGCCCGAGACCGGGATGGTCGCAAGGCCCAGGCGCTCGGCGCCGTAGTGCGCGCCCAGTCCCCCGGTGAAAAGCCCGTAGCCGTAGGCGACGTGCACCTTGTCGCCGGGCCGCGCGCCCGCAGCGCGGATCGAGCGCGCCATGAGGTGGCTCCAGGTGTCGATGTCCTTCTTGGTGTAGCCGACCACCGTCGGCTTGCCGGTGGTGCCCGAGGAGGCGTGAATGCGCACTACCTTGTCCATCGGCACCGCGAACATGCCGAACGGGTAGGTCTCGCGCAGGTCCGCCTTGGCGGTGAAGGGAAATTTCGCCAGGTCTTCGAGCGTCTTCAAGTCCTTCGGTTTGACGCCCGCGGCATCGAACTTCTTACGGTAGTGCGGGACTTTGTCGTAGACGAGCTTGAGCGTGCGCTTCAAGCGCGAGAGCTGCAGCGCGCGAAGCTGCTTGCGAGAGGCCTTCTCGATCGGCTCCAGGGGAAATTTTTTCATTACCTCCCTGCTCATTACGAGCCCTTGAATTCCGGCTTGCGCTTTTCCAGGAACGCAGTCACGCCTTCGCGGTAGTCCTCGCCTTTGCCGATCTCGCGCTGCAGGTCGCGTTCCAGATCCAGTTGTTGATCGAGGGTGTTATTGAACGATGTGTAAATGGCTTTCTTTATCAGGCCCAGGGATCTTGTCGGGCCTGCTGCCAAAGCAGAAGAAATTTTTATCGCTTCAACTCCCAATTGCGCGTCATCCACACATTTCCAGATCACGCCGAAGCGCTCCGCATCCTCCGCCGAAAGGCGGTCGCCCGTCATTGCGAGCGCGATCGCGCGCTGCGCGCCCGCGAGCCGCGGCAGGAAATAGGTGCCGCCGCAGTCGGGCACGAGACCGATCTTCACGAACGCCTGGATGAAGGAGGCCGAGCGCGCGGCAAGCACGATGTCGCAGGCAAGCGCGAAATTCGCGCCGGCGCCCGCCGCCACGCCGTTGACCGCGCAGACGATCGGCTTGGGCAGCGCGCGCATGCGCTTGACGAGCGGGTTGTACCAAGTCTCCAGGCCCGCGCCGAGATCGATGGCAGTAGCCTTCATATCGCGCTCCGTCAAGTCCTGACCCGCGCAAAAGCCGCGCCCGGCGCCGGTAATGAGCAGGCAGCGGATCGCGGCATCGGCTTCGGCACGCGTCATCGCATCGGCGAGCCCTTTGTGGACGGCGGGATTGAAGGCGTTGAGCTTCTCCGGGCGGTTGAGCGTGATGCGCAGCACGCCGGTTTCGAGCGAAACAAGGACGGGTTCCATGGTCAAAGCTTGGCTAATCAGCGGCGCCGGCAAATCACCAGCGACGAGCAGATGCCCAGCTTGTCGGTCACTTTTTCAACCTTCAACCCGGCGGCCTCGATCATCGCGCCGGTATGGGTCAGCAGGTAGCGCTCGCCTTCGCAGCGGACCATGCCCGCCGCGAGCCCCGCTTCCAGCAGCGCCAGCACGCCATAGCGCGAAGTCTCGACTTTCCCCGTGATCTCGTCGAGCGTCAGGCCCGGGCGCGCCGCCCGCAGAGCCTTCAGGATGCCGAGGTCGCGCAGCAGCCTCGCCGTCTGAAACAGCATCGGTCCGAAGGCGATCTTCTGCGCTTCGAACCTCGCCTCCGCGAGCGGCGTCTGTTCGGGGTTTGAATTCTTTGCGTCCATATCACTTAAATACTGCACCCGCCCACGTCATTCAGGCAAGCGCGGGCGCGTGCGGCCGCACGCCCCAGTGGCGTTGCGGACAGCCAAACGGTCATAACGCGTAGATGTCGGCGAGCACGGCCGCCGGGCCGCGTCGCCGGTGCTTGGCCGTACGTTCGTACACGACGAGCAGGCGGGCGCGGCCGCGCGCGATCGCCGGCCATGCCGCGATGCCTTCGGGGTGGTCGTTCCGGCCGTCGTCGGGCAGCTCGAGCAGCTTCTCGAGCAGGTCGCCGCGAACCAGGCTGGCGCGCCCGATCCGCGCGCCGCCGCGCCACCGGAAGACCGCAAACGAGCCCGAGTTCCCCATCGTGGGTCCCGCGAGGATCAGAAGATCGGCGCCATCGAGCAGCAGGTCGCGCACGCCGCGGCCGTCGAGATCGAGGAAATGCTTGCGATAGGGATGCTTGCCGCCCCCCGGGATGGGCCGCAGCGACAGCCGCGTGGGGTCCTCCGGATCGGTCGCGACGCGCAACTCGATGAGGCCCGCCCAGCCGTCGAGCACGGGTCCGCGCAGTCCGACGAACACGCGGCCGCCGGCGCCCACGGCAAGCCCCTCGCAGTCGAGCCCATTTTCCTTTCCCGGCAGCGCGACGAACGGACCCAAATGCGCATCGCGCGCAAGGAGACGCGTCAGTCGGCTGCCTTTCGCGCTGTTGCGCACGCATGCCGCCGTGCGCCGCTGCCTGCCTTTGCCGGTCTTGCGCGCGAGCGCGATGCCGGCGCGATCGACGATGACGGGGATGCGCGCAAGCAGATACCGATTGCCTTCGCGCTCGATCGTCGCCAGTGCCCGCAGGTTTTCGGCGGTCGTGGCGCGATCGGCCTCGCCGCGTGCACGTGCATGCGAGCCCAGCACCCACAGGTAACCGTCGCGGTATGCAAGCCCTTCGAGGTCGGCCTCCGGCAGCGCAAGCGGATCGCCTCTCCGCGGCGCGATCGCGAGCGGCAGGTAGTCGGCGAGCGCGAACCGGGTATGCCGTCCCCATCGTTGCGCGTAGGCAGTGGTACCGGGGAGCGGTTGCAACCGCTCGACGTGGCACGTTTCATCGCTCGCCGTCCACAGCGTGTCGCCGATGCGCACCGCACAGGAAAGTCCGCCGACGAGCGCGGACCGCACGCGCTTTGGCACACGCGGATCGAACTGCAGAAGGAGCGGCGTGCTGCGGGCCACCGATCAATTCGCCTTGAAACGAAGAGATAGGCAAATACTGCACCCGCTCCCGTCAAGAAGCTTTTTGAGAACGGCAACTGACCCGCCGCGCCTTGCGGGCGCGCGCGGATCACCCTAGCGTAACAGCCTGTCAGCGCCTTGTGGGGTCGTTGGGGGCAGCGTCGCGGCGATTGGGTACGCCGTCGCCATCCCTGTCCCAACGCGAGGACTGGTAGCCCCAGCGTCCGTTCCTCTCGACCCACTGGGGCTGAGAGTAGGTATAGCCGGGGCGCGCGCTCTGCCAGTCGCCGGGGGCCCACACGTGCTGGCTGCCGTCGTATTGCCAATGGCCGCCCGACCACACGTAGCCGCTGCGCGGCGCGGGGACGGCCTCGTAGCGAACCACCGGTGGAGCGATATTCAAATAAACTCCGACCTGGGCCACACTCGAGAGCGGTGTTGCCACGGCACCAATCACTCCTGCTGTAAATAACGCGGATACCAAGACTTTTTTCATGAACATGTGGGTTCTCCTAAAGGTTGACCTGCGTGGCCCGTTGACAGCCACTCTTGGCGCATGTTGGGCGGATAATCGTTTTTTCACTGTGCGCTGGGTCGCATAGAGGGGGTTGACCAAAGCATGAGCTACGAATTCATCACTACCGAGGTCAAGGGCCGCGTCGCGCTGCTGACGCTCAATCGCCCCAAGCAGCTGAATGCGCTGAACCCGAAACTGATGCAGGAGCTGGGCGCGGCGATGTCCGGCTTCGACGTCGACGACGGCATTGGCGCGATCCTGATCACCGGCAACGAAAAGGCCTTCGCCGCGGGTGCCGACATCGGCGCCATGAAGGACTTCGATTTCCAGCACGCCTTCAAGTCGGACTACATCACGCGCGACTGGGAGCACATCCGCAACGTGCGCAAGCCCGTGATCGCGGCGGTCGCGGGCTACGCGCTTGGCGGCGGCTGCGAGCTGGCGATGATGTGCGACATCATCATCGCGGCGGACAGCGCTAAGTTCGGCCAGCCCGAGATCAACCTCGGCACCTTCCCCGGTGCGGGGGGCACGCAGCGCCTGCCGCGCGCGGTCGGCAAGGCGAAAGCGATGGACCTGTGCCTCACCGCGCGCATGATGGACGCGCAGGAAGCGGAGCGCGCCGGGCTGGTGTCGCGCGTGGTGCCGGCCGACAAGCTGATGGAAGAAGCCATGGCGGTGGCGGAGAAAATCGCGTCCTGCTCGCTGCCGGTGGCGATGATGGCTAAAGAGGCCATCAACCGCGCGTTTGAGTCCACCTTGTCGGAAGGCGTGCGCTTTGAGCGGCGCCTGTTCCACGCCACCTTCGCGCTGGATGACCAGAAGGAAGGCATGGCCGCGTTCGTCGAAAAGCGCAAGCCGAAGTTCAAGCACCGCTGAACGCTGCCGTCGTCCTTATCGGGGCTCACATCCTTTCGATGCTGGGCTTCGCGACCTTCGCGGCGTTGCTGCCGGAGCTGCGCGATCTCTGGCGACTGAGCAATGCCGAAGCGGGGCTGATCGCAAGCGCGTTCTTCGCCGGCTACGTCGCCACGGTGTCGTACTGGACCGCGCTCACCGACCGCACCGACGGCCGGCGCGTCTATCTCGCCGGCTGCCTGCTGGCGACCGCGGGCGGTGCGGGCTTCGGACTGGCGGCCGACGGGCTCGCGAGCGGCATGCTCTTTCACGTGCTGCTGGGCGCGGGGGTCGCCGGCACCTACATGCCGGGACTGCGGCTGCTTTCGGACCGCACCAGTGGGCCTTCGCAGAGCCGCACCATCGCGTTCTACACCTCGTTCTTCGGCATCGGCACCGCGATCTCGCTCGCGCTCGCGGGCCTGCTCGCGCCGGCCTACGGATGGCGCAGTGCGTTTCTGGTTTCGGCGGCGGGGCCGCTGTGTGCCGGGTTATGCGTTTTTTTTCTTGTTGAAAAAACGAAAATAGAAGCAAAGGCGAAAAGCGCGTTCTCTTTCGCCACCCTGTTCCCCGTGCCGTCCTGGCGCAAGGTGCTCGCCAACCGGGCGGCCGCGGGCTACACGCTAGGCTACGTCGCGCACTGTATCGAGCTGTTCGGCTCGCGCGGCTGGATGGTCGCCTTCCTCGCCTACGCCGCGGGCCTGCAGGCTGCGGGGCAGGCGTTTCCGTGGAACTTCGCGGCCATCGCCGCGGTGGTCAATCTGCTCTCGGTGCCGGCGTCCATTTTCGGCAACGAGATCGCGCTGCGCATCGGCCGCCGGCAGTGGATCCAGATCGCGATGTTCGGCTCGGGCGCCTGCGGCATCGCGCTCGCCTTCTGCGGCGCGCTGCACTGGAGCATCGTGATCCTGCTACTGATCGTCTACTCGATGCTGGTGATGGCCGAGTCGGCGACGCTGACCGCCGGTCTGGTGGCAGCGGCACCGGCCGAACTGCGCGGCGCCGCGCTGGGGCTCTATTCGCTCGCCGGTTTCACCGGCGGCATGCTCGGCCCTTCGCTGTTCGGCCTCGCGCTCGACCTCGCGGGCGGCAAGCAGAGCCCCCTCGCATGGGCCTGGGGCTACGCCGCCATTGGCGCCGGCTGCATCGCCGCGCCGCTGGTGGTGCGGCTATACGCGAAGGCCCGCTAGGTTAGAATCCGCTGCAGGAGGAATCCCCATGGAAAAGATCTGGCTGAAGAGCTATCCCCCCGGCGTGCCCGCCGAGATCGACTATACCCGGTACAAGTCCGTCGGCGACCTGGTCGACAAGAAGGTCGTGGAGTTCAGCGACCGGCCGGCGTTCCATTGCATGGGCAAGACCATCAGTTTCGGCGACCTCGACCGCATGTCGCGCGCCTTCGGTGCGTGGCTGCAATCGAAGGGCTACGGCAAGGGCGTGCGGGTGGCGATCATGATGCCGAACTGCCTGCAGTATCCGGTCGCGCTCTACGGCACGCTGCGCGCGGGCGGGATCGTAGTGAACGTCAATCCGCTCTATACCCCGCGGGAACTCGAGCACCAGCTGAAGGACTCGGGTGCGGAAGTGATCGTGATCCTGGAGAATTTCGCCACCACGCTCGAGGAAGTGCTGCCGAAGACGCCGGTGAAGCATGTGATCCTCGCCTCGCTGGGCGATCTGCTCGGCGTCAAGGGCATGATCGTGAATTTCGTGGTGCGCAACGTGAAGAAGATGGTGCCGGCGTTCAACCTGCCCGGCGCGTTGCGCTTCAACGACATGCTCGCCGAGGCCGCCGGGCTGCCGGTCAAGCCGGTCGAAGTCGGGCACGAGGACATCGCCTTCCTGCAGTACACCGGAGGCACCACCGGCGTGTCGAAAGGCGCGATGCTGCTTCACCGCAACATCCTCGCCAACATCGAGCAGATGGACGGATGGCTGCTTTCCGGACTGAAGGGCGAGCCCGGGATGATCATCACCGCGCTGCCGCTTTATCACATCTTCTCGCTGACGGTGAATTGCCTGCTGATGATGAAGGGGGGCGGCTGCAATATCCTGATCACCAATCCGCGCGACATTCCCGGCTTCGTCAAGGAACTCGGCAAGCACCGCTATAACATGATCACCGGCGTGAACACTCTGTTCAACGCGCTGATCAACAATCCCGAATTCGCCAAGCTCGATTTCTCTGCGCTGAAGATCACCGGCGGCGGCGGCATGGCGGTGCAAAAGGCGGTCGCCGACAAGTGGAAGCAGATGACCGGCAGCACCCTGCTCGAGGGCTACGGGCTGACCGAGACCAGCCCGGTGGCGACCATGAACCCGCTCGACCTCGCCAGCTACAGCGGCTCGATCGGGCTGCCGGTGCCGTCCACCGTGATCGCGATCCGCGGCGACGACAAGAAGGACGTGAAACTCGGTGAGCCCGGCGAGATCTGCATCAGCGGTCCACAGGTGATGAAGGGTTACTGGAAGCGCGACGACGAAACTGCGAATGTGCTCGGCCCCGATGGCTTTCTCTACACCGGCGATGTCGGCATCATGGACGAGAAGGGCTTCATCAGGATCGTCGACCGCAAGAAGGACATGATCCTGGTGTCGGGCTTCAACGTGTACCCGAACGAGATCGAGCAGGTGGTGGCGATGATGCCGGGCGTGCTCGAGTGCGCTGCGATCGGTGTGCCCGACGAGCATTCGGGCGAGGTGCCCAAGCTGTTCATCGTGAAGAAGGACCCGGCGCTCACCGAGGCCGACGTCCTCGCGCACTGCAAGGAGAACCTCACCGGCTACAAGCGGCCGAAGTACGTCGAGTTCCGCGCCGATCTGCCGAAGACCAACGTCGGCAAGATCCTGCGCCGGGCGCTGCGCGACGAGAAGAAAGCGGCCTGAAGAATGGGGTCTGTCCCCGTTTTTCGCTAGCCCATCGCGAAGGGAGAATTTCTTCGGGGCCTTGGCTGGCTCGGGCTGACGATCCTCTGCTGGGGGCCGCTGTTCTCGGTCGCCAAACGCACCCTGCCGGTGCTCGACCCGTTTTTTCTCGGGTCGATCCGTTACGGCTTCGGTGTTGCCCTTTTCGTCGTCATCCTCTGGGCGATTGAGGGCAAGGACGCGCTTCGCTACAACGGCCGGTTCCTGCGCGCAGCGGTCTTCGGCAGCTTCGGCTTCGTTGCCTTCAACATCTTTGTCTGGTGGGGCCTGGTCTACACGCGACCTGAGCACGCCTCGATCATCATGGCGCTGCAGACGCCAATGACCGCGATCGCGGTCTGGCTGACGCGGGGCCTGCGGCCGTCCGGCTTTACGATCGGCTGCGTTGCGGCGGCCGTCGGCGGTGTGGCGCTGGTGGTGACCAAGGGCGACCCGGCGCAGGCGTTCGCAGGCGGCTCGCTATTTGGCGACCTGCTGGTGTTCGTCGGTGGCGTCAGCTGGGTGGTCTACACCATGGCCGGACCGCAGTTCGCCGGCTGGTCGCCGCTGCGCATGACGGTGCTGACCTGCATCCCGGGCACCATCGGGCTGATCGCGGTCAACACCTTCACCATCGGCATGGGCTACTCGATGCTGCCGACGCTCGACCAGGTTTGGTCGGTGAAATGGCAGCTCGCTTACTTCGTGGTCTTCACCGTGGTGCTCGGCGTACTGGGCTTCAACAACGGCGTGAAGTACCTGGGGGCATTGAATGCGATGCTGATGCTGAACCTGATTCCGATCATCGTATTCGCGATCGAGGCCTGGCTGGGCCGCAGCTTCGCCGCGATCGAGATTGGCGGCGCCGCGCTTGTCATCGGCGCGCTGGTTGCCAACAATCTATTCCTCCGTCGGCGGTAAGCAAGGCCCGGTTGCGTTCTTAATCGGCCTTCATGTTGGCCTGTTTGATCACGCCGCGCCATTTGACGATCTCGGCATTGATGAATGCCGCGTATTCCTCGGGCCGGTTGCCCACGGGTTCGCTGGCCTGCGAGAGGATGCGCTCCTGTATCTCCGGCGTGGCGACGATCCGCGCGATGTCGGCGGAAATCTTCTGGATCAGGGGCTGCGGCGTGCCGCCGGGCGCCATGAAGCCAAACCAGGCGGTGATCTCGAAGCCGGGGACGCCGGCTTCTTCCATGGTGGGGACATCGGGCGCCGCGGCCGAACGCTTGGCGCTGGTGATGGCGATGGGGCGCAGGGTGCCCGCCTTGATGTGCGGCAGCAGCACAGGTGCGTTGTGGAACAGCACTTCGATCTGCCCGCCGATCGCATCGGTGGTCATCTGCGCGCTCGACTTGTACGGGATGCTGACCAGCTTGATCCCCGCCAGGGTGTTGAGCAGCTCGCCCGACAGGTGCTGGGTGGTGCCCGGGCCGGCGGTTCCGTAGCGCAATTTGCCGGGCTCCTTCTTCGCCGCGGCAATCAGCTCCTTCAGGCTCTTGACCGGCACGCCCGGATTGACGGTCAGCAGGTTCGGCATCTTGGCTACCAGGCTGATCGGCGCCAGGTCCTTCAGCGGATCGTAGGGCAGCTTGTCGCCGAACAGGGTCACGTTGACGGCGATCGGCCCAATGGTGTTGAACAGCAGGGTGTAGCCGTCGGGCGTGGCCTTGGCCACCCGATCGGTGCCTATGTTGCCCGAGGCGCCCACCACGTTGTCTATGACCAGCGGCTGGCTCCAGGCTTCCGACAACTTCTGGCCCAGCAGGCGCACGAGAAAGTCGGGGGCGCTACCCGCCGGCGCGGGCACCACCACGCGCACGGGCTTCTCGGGGTAGGCACGCGATTGCGCTTGCGCCATGGAGTGGGCAGCGAGGCAGGCGCCCAGCACTGCGGCGGCCATGGCGGACCTACTTGGTACAACGGTGATTTTCAAGAGGTGGACTCCTCGGGTTCCGGTGGTTATGTTCTTTTTGCGGGCTTCACGGCGCGCACAAATTTCCCCGGCACGCGCACTTGCATGCCGAGCAGTATGAACGAATTGCTCTTGCCATGACCGTCCACGTTGAGGCTGCCGTTCACGCCGCCTTCGAGCACATCTTCGATGACGAAATTGAACGCGGGCAACAGTGGCAGCTCGTAGCGTTTGACGTTGGTGGCGCCGCGATGGGCGTACAACTCCAACACGCGTTTTTCGGTGAGTTGTTCCGCCAGCACCGCATAGGCCGCGGGATCGTAGGGCATCACGCTGACATTCAGGCGGTTGCCTTTATCGCCGGCGCGCCCGTGCGCCACGCTGTGCAGGGGGACGCTGACCAGGGTGTCGTCAGCTTGCGTCATTTGGCGATCTGCGCTGCGCTCTGCACGCGGCAGCCCGGCGCCAGGTCGCTCGGCAGCATCAGATAGGACTGCGTGCGTATGCGTGGTGTGGTGCTCCAGCGCACGCCGCCGCCGCCGGCAGGGCCGCAACAGTACAGGGCCAGCGCCTCGCGCGCGGCCTGGTCTGCGTCGTCCTGGGTGCGTGCCGACACGGCCAGCCGCACTCTGATGTCCTGCGGTTCGCCGCCTTCGTACGTCCGCCATCGCGTGCCGCCGCCGCCGTCGTGCACGCTGGCTATGCCGATCAGGTCTACGCGCGCCTTCACTGCCAGCTTGCGCAGTTTCAAACGTTCCAGCAGCACCTCGGCCGCGGCGCGGGCGCGCGCCAGGCAGTTTGGCCCGGCGTAAGAGATTTCGCCTTCGCCCATCCAGCCTCCGTCGAAGCACACGGTGGCCTTGATCTTTTGCGGCGCAGCGCCGCCGCGCACGCCGCGCACCTCCACCCTGTTGTTGCCGATCTCGTGGATTGTCACCTGCGAGAAATCGAGCGTCACGTCGGGGGTGATGTAGTGCGCGGGATCGTGTATCTCGTAGAGCAGCTGCTCTTTCACCACCTGCGCGTTGACCAGACCGCCGGTGCGCGCAGCTTTGGTGATCACCAGATGCCCGTCTGCATCGACTTCCGCAATCGGGAAACCGATGTTGGCCGGATCGGGGATGTCCTTGTAGCCGGGGTCGTAGTAGTAGCCGCCGGTGATCTGCGCACCGCATTCGAGCAGATGGCCCGCGGCTGCGCCTATGGCGAGCCTGGCCCAGTCGTCGTAGCGCCAGCCAAAATGATGGATCAGCGGCGCGAGCGCGAGCGACGGGTCGCCGGTGCGGCCGGTAACGACGATCTGCGCGCCGGCCTTGAGCGCGTCGACGATGGGCTTCGCCGACAGATACGCATTGGCCGAGACGATTTCGCCACCGCCCATGTCGAGGCCAGTATCGGCTTCATAGACTTCGTGCGTCTTAGGATCGAGACGCTCGCGCACATCGTCGCCGTACACCACGCCGATCTTCAGCTCGGGCATTCCAAGGCGCAGCGCGAGCCTGGCGATCACTCTGGCGGCGCCCGGCGGATTGGCCGCGCCGAAATTGCCGATGATGGGGATGCCGTGCTCGGCGCAGCGCACGAGAATGGATTCGAGCAGGCGTTCGAGCATGGGCTCGTAGCCCCGCTGCGAGTCGCGCCGCTTCTCCAGTTGCGCCAGCGCCACCGTGCGCTCGCCCAGGGTTTCGAAGAACACGGCGCATGGCCCGCCCAACTCGATCAGCGTATCGACCACCGGCGCGGGCGCATCCACCCGGTCGCCGGAGAAGCCCGCGCAGTTGCCTACCCGAAACACATTCGCCACCCTGGATCCCCCGAAAACGAGATTGACGCACGGGAGTTTACGCGCAACCCCCTCGTCAGTTTTCGCACGAATGGAGAGTCGGGTCGTTACGTCGCGCCGGTGTGGTCTGTGTTGCGACTACTTCGCCGGCACCAGCCGAAGGAGTTGATGCGGCTCGGCGTCGAGGGTTTTCCGCTCGGTGCGCATCGGGATGTACTCGTTCTTTGCCCAGGCCTCGGTGAACGCGTCGTAGTGGGGCGAGAGGATGTTGCCGGATTGCCCGCCGGAGTGGATGTAGAGGGATTTCTCCAGGTTCGACAGGTCGTAGATGGCGCGCAGGCTGGCGGCGTGGCGGTTGGCGAAGGGCTGCGCTTCGTCGTTCAGGTTGTTGCGTCCCGCGTTCACCGTGTAGGCGTCGCCGGGCGAGGGCACGGTGATATCGAAGAGGCGCGCGAGCAGCGGCTGGCGGCCGAACGGCCGGTGTTCGTGGCGCGCGAGGTGCGCTTCGCCCCAGCGCCAGCGGGCCTGGTCGCTGCCGTACCGTTTGCCGAGGTTGGCGAGCGCGGCGTCCAGCGACAGGGCGAGCAGTTCTTCGCAGGTTTCCACCACGGGCGTGCGCACGTCGTCGCACCAGCGGGCGTGTTCCGCGTCGCCTGAGAGTACGTTGCCGAGAAAAACCGCGCGCGCGAGCCAGTTGGCGCGGAAGGCGTCGCCCAACTCGTCGGCGTAGATCGCGCGTGTCAGCTCCCGCCACCAGGCCCAGGCGATCAGCGGCTCGGCGCGCTCGGGCGCCATCGCGCCGTCCCATTTGGCGAGCAGCGCGAGCGCCTTGCGCGCGTCTTCGCTGCGCGGTCGCGCCGCAAGGAGCTTGGGCAGCATTTCGCGCATCGCGAGCGACACCACGTCGGCCTGGATGCGGGCGAAGCTCTGCGCGGTGTGCTTCGGCGTAGCGTCCAGCAACTGCTGGATGCGGTTGGCGCGGTAGGGCGGCTGCCATTCGGAACTGATGAAGTGCGCGTAGCCGGGCGGGGTGATGCGGTGGTTGGCGGTGACGATCGCGCCGCTTTCCGGGTTGAAGCTGCGCGGCAGTTGCTCGAAGGGGATGGTGCCCGCCCAGTCGTACTTCGCCTGCCAGCCCGGCGCGGGGGCCATGCCCTTCAGGTCGTTGCCGGGCTTGCGGTGCGGCACGCGGCCGGCGGCGACGAAGCCGATGTTGCCGTCGATGTCGGCGTACACGATGTTCTGCTGCGGCGACTGGAAATCGCGCGCCGCGGCGAGGAAGCCGTCCCATTCTCGCGCACGCGCGAATTTCAGCGCCGCCTGCATGGTGCGGTCGTCGTCGGCGAGCGCGGTCCAGGCAAAGGCGATCACGTGCCCGCGCGGCGCCAGCTCCAGCGCCGTGTGCATCACGTCCGAGATCACCGGGCCGTGGCGCGAGACGCGGATGCGCAGCTTCTCGGATTCCGCGCCCTTTACCCTGATCGTCTCGTCGATCACCTGGAACGGGCGCGCGCCCTCGGGCGCGAGGTAGCCGCCGGCAGCGTCCAGCTTCTCGATGTAGAGGTCCTGCACGTCCGGGCCGGTGTTGGTGAAGCCCCAGGCGATGCGGTCGTTGCGCCCCAGGATGACGCCCGGTACGCCGGGCAGCGTCGCGCCGATCACGTTCACGCCGGGCGCGGAAAGATGCGCGAAGTACCACACCGGCGGCGCGGTCAGGCCCAGATGCGGGTCGTTGGCGAGCAGCGGCTTGCCGCTCGCGCTGCGCGCGCCAGACACCACCCAGTTGTTGGAGCCCAAGCCATCGTTGTTGCCAGGAAAATCGGGGTCAGACTCCGATTTTGGGGGCGCGAACTGCGCGAGCTGCACCGCGTCGCGCTCGAGCGCGCCATAGAGTTCCTTCAGGTCCGCGATCACGGGCGGTTGTTCGCCGGGGTAGGGCGGCAGCAGCTGGTGAATGCGCGCGAGCGGCAGCGTTTTTGCGAGGCGCATGCGGAGGAGTTCGGTGCGCCAGTTGCCGCCAAGGTCCCAGGCCATCATCTTCACCCAGGCGATCGAGTCGGCGGGCAGCCAGGGTTCGGGGCGCGCGCCGGTGAGCCAGAACTCGGGCGGCAGCACCGGGTCGGAGGCGATGAAGGCATTCACGCCGGCCGCATAGGCATCGAGCAACTTGCGCGTTTCGGCGTCGAGCATCCCGAGGTTCGCTTCAGCCGATCGCCGCACCCCCAGCGTGCGCAGGAACCGGTCGGTCTCCAGCGCGCCGGCGCCGACGATTTCGGCCAGCCTGCCCGAAGCGATGCGCCGGCTCATTTCCATCTGCCAGAGCCGGTCCTGCGCGTGGACGAAGCCCATGGCGAAGCTGGCGTCCTCCTGGCTGGCGGCGAAGATGTGCGGGATGCCGTAGTGGTCGCGCAGGATTTCGGCGGGCGCGGTCAGGCCGGCGAGGCGGATTTCGCCCCTGGTCTGAGGGAGGGACTGGCGCAGGTAGACATAGAACCCCGCCAGCACCGCTGCCGCGAGGAGCGTCGCATACGCCGCAATTCGTACGGTGAATCGTAAAAATCGTCCCATTTGAGGAAGAATACCCGCGATACCCCTTGCGGGCCTCGACCCGCCTTATGCCGCACCGCCGCAAATCTGCTATGGTGCGGGTGCATGCTCTACAACCTGTACGAAGCGCAGCACCAGCTGCTTGGGCCGTGGCGGTACGCGGCCGAGGCCGCCCGTGGCTGGTTTGGGCACCCCTTCAGCCCGTTCAGCTATTCGCCGATCGCGCGCCGGATCACCGCCTCGAGCGAGCTTTTCCTGCGCCTCACCCAGCGCTACGAGAAGCCGGCCTGGAACACCGATCGCACGACCGTGGAGGGCAGGGAGGTCGCGGTCGAGATCGTCACCGAACTCGACAAACCGTTCTGCAAGCTGATTCATTTCCGCCGTGCGATCGAAGGGCCGAAAGGCCGCCAGACCAACTCCCGCAACCCCCGTGTTCTGCTGGTGGCGCCGCTCTCGGGCCACCACGCCACCTTGCTGCGCGACACGGTGCGCTCGCTGCTGCCCGAGCACGATGTCTGGGTCACCGACTGGGTGGACGCGAGGATGGTGCCGCTCAGCGCGGGGCCGTTCCACCTCGCCGACTACGTCGACTATGTGCGCGAGTTCATCACGCTGCTGACCGACCCGCGGCAGCCGAACCTAAATGTGATCTCTGTATGTCAGCCCACCGTGCCCGTGCTGTGCGCGGTGGCGCTGATGGCGCAGGATGGCGAGCCCAACCCGCCGAAAACCATGGTCATGATGGGCGGGCCGATCGACGCCCGGAAAAGTCCGACTGCGGTAAACAACCTCGCCACGCGCAAACCCTACTCGTGGTTCGAGCAGAACTTGATCCAGCGCGTGCCGGAGAAATATCCGGGCTACTCGCGGCGCGTGTATCCGGGGTTTCTGCAGCACCTTGGCTTCGTGGCGATGAACCCGGACCGCCACCTGGGCGCGCACTGGGACTATTTCAACCACCTGCTCCACGGCGAGGACGATCCGGCCGAGAAGCATCGCGATTTCTACGACGAATACAACGCGGTGCTGGACCTGCCCGCGGAGTACTACCTCGATACGGTGAAGACCGTGTTCCAGGATTTCGCGCTGCCCAAGGGGCGCCTCTTCATCCGCGAGCAGTTGGTGCGGCCGCACGAAATCCGCGATACCGCGCTGCTGACCATCGAGGGCGAGCTCGACGACATCTCCGGCAACGGCCAGACCGAGGCGGCGCACCTGCTGTGTTTCAACATTCCGGCGCAGCGGCGCGAGCACTACGTCGCCCCGGGCGCCGGCCACTACGGCATCTTCGCCGGCCGCCGCTGGCGCGAGACCATCTACCCGAAAGTCCGGGACTTCATCCGCCAGCACGCGTAGAAAAAGGGGGTCAGAACAACATTTCGCAGCGAAATGTTGTTCTGACCCCCTTTTTCTAGAGTTCGTAGGTCGAACCCTCTTTGCTCATCACCGTTTCCTCGACCAGCTTGCGCGACAGGTTGGGCGCGAACAGTTCGATGAAGTCGTAGGTGTAGCGGCGCAGGTAGGCGCCGCGCTTGATGCCGAGGCGCGTGGTCGACGACGCAAACAGGTGCGAGGCGTCGATGGACCGGAGCGGCCGGTCGCGCTTGGCGTCGAACGCCATGGCCGCCATGATGCCGACGCCCAGGCCCAGCTCGACGTAAGTCTTGATCACGTCGGCGTCGTAGGCCGTGAGCACCACCTGCGGCGCCAAGCCGCGCTGCTCGAAGGCGCGATTGACGATGGAGCGGTTGGCGTAGGCGAAGTCGTAGGTCACGATCGGATATTTCGCGACCGCCTCCAAGGTCAGCGGCTCGACCTTCAGCAGCGCGTGCCTGGCCGGCACCACGATGCAGCGGTTCCACTGGTAGCAGGGCAGCGCCACCAGTCCAGGGTGCTCGGCGATGTGCTCGGTCGCGACGCAAAGGTCGGCCTCGCTCTGCGCCACCTGTTCGCAGATCTGCGTCGGGTTGCCCTGATGGATGAACAGCTGCACCTTCGGGTAGCGGCGCTTGAACGCGGCCACCGCCCTGGGCAGCGCGTAGCGCGCCTGCGTGTGGGTGGTGGCGATGGTCAGCGTGCCAAACTTCTCCCCGGCGAAATCCTCGCTGGCACGCTTCAGGTTGGCCGCATCGGACAGCATGCGCTCGGCAATCGCGATCACCGCGCGCCCGGGTTCGGTGATGCTCACCAGGCGCTTGCCGTTGCGCACGAAGATCTCGATGCCGAGCTCTTGCTCGAGGCCCTTGATCTGCTTGCTGACCCCGGGCTGGGAGGTGAACAGCGCCTCAGCCGCGGCGGACACGCTCAGGTCGCGCCGCGCGACCTCGCAGAGGTAACGCAATTGCTGGAGTTTCATGCCTTTATTCTATTCCAGTCTAAACAATTCAATAAAACTGACGGGAAAGAATATCAGCCGCGTAACTGGTCGAGTGCCCGGTCGACGAAATCCAGCCGGTCCTGGCCCCAGTAGCGCTCGCCCGCGAGGACGTAGGTCGGCGCGCCGAACACGCCGAGGCGTTCGGCTTCTTCGCTGTAGGTCTTGTACAACTCCTGCACCGGCGCGCTTTGCTCCGCCGCGACCAGTTCTTCGCCGGGCAAGCCGTTTTCGTTCGCCACCGCAATGCGCACCTTAGGATCCGAGGTGTCGCGTTCCTCCGCCCACAACGCGCGCAGCAGCGCGTGCGACAGGCGCTGCACGTCCAGGCCGCGTTCCTGCGCCGCGATCACCATCCAGCCGGCCGGTTTGTTCCAGCCCGCGGGCTTGCCGTCGGCGGGGTAGTACTTCGGCGTGAGTTGCAGCGGCATGCCGAGATGTTTGCGCCAGCGCTCGAGCTCGAGCGCGTGATACGTGCGCCGCGGCTCGGGCCGGGTGCGGATCGGTACGCCGCCGGTGCGCGGCACCACTTCCTGGAAGTCGAAAGGTTTGAGCAGCAGCCGGAGGCGATGGCGACGCACGATGTCCTGCAGTTTCGGGCCGGCGAAATAGGCCCAGGGAGAGGACAGGCTGTAGTAGCAGGAAACTTCGATCATGGATAATCGCGACTCTAATGGAATCCCTCACCGCCCGTGCGCGCATCGATCTCGAACGACTGAACTTCCCGGCGGCGAACTGGGTACTGCCGGCCGTTGGCCCCGACGGCCGGCCGATGCTGGACGTCCTCGTCGTCGGCGGCGGCATGTGCGGCCAGACGGCTGCGTTCGCGTTGCTCGCCGAGGGCGTGCGCAACATTCGCTGCGTGGACCGGGCGACCTACGGGCGCGAAGGCCCGTGGGCCACGTTCGCGCGCATGGAAACGCTGCGCTCGCCCAAGCACCTGACCGGGCCGGACCTGGGCGTGCCTTCGCTCACCTACCGCGCCTGGCATGAGGCGCGTTTCGGCGACGCGGCGTGGCGCTCGCTGCACAAGATTCCGCGCCTGCTCTGGGCCGAGTACCTGCTTTGGGTGCGCGCCACCGCCGGCTTGCCGATCGAGAACGAGGTCGAGGTGATTTCGTTGGAGTTGGAGGCACGCTCGATCGGGGTCACTTTGAAGATTCTTGACGAAAAGAAAAAAATCCACGCCCGAAAAGTCATCCTTGCCCTCGGGCGCGAGGGCAGCGGCGCGCCTCGTTGGCCGAAATTTTCGACGTTCAATCCGGTCAATCGCGGGAAAAATGTTTTCCATTCCGTGGATGACATCGATTTCAGGAATCTCGCCGGCAAGCGCGTCGGCATCCTCGGCGCGGGCTCCTCGGCTTTCGACAACGCGGGCGAAGCGCTCGAGGCAGGCGCGAAAGAGGTCGTGATGTTCGCACGCCGCCCGATCCTGCCTCAGGTGAACAAGTCGAAATGGACCAACTTCCCCGGCTTCCAACTCGGCTACGCCCCGCTCGATGACGCGCGCCGCTGGCGTTTTTACACCTATATCTTCAGCGAGCAGGTGCCGCCGCCCTACGAGAGCGTGCTGCGCTGCGAACGGCACGCGGGCTTTTCCCTGCATTTTTCCGAATCCTGGAATGATATTTCCGAGAAAAATTCGAAAGTAACAGTGACTACAGACGAGAACAGCCGCATTTTCGACGCGGTCATCGTCTGCACAGGCTTCGACGTCAATCTCGTCGACCGTCCCGAGGTCGCCTCGTTTCGCGATTCGATCGAAACCTGGCGCTCGCACGCGCCGCAGGGCGAGGCGGCGAGATTTCCGGAAGAAGTCCGGTTTCCGTATCTGGGCGATGCCTTTCAGCTGCAAGGCACGGCATCAGAGCTCGGCCGCGTGCACCTGTTCAACTGGGGCGCGACCATGAGCCACGGCGCGCTCGCCGGCGACATTCCCGGCCTCGAGATCGGCGCGCGGCGCCTCGCGCGGGGCATCGCGCGCGACTTGTTCCTTGCCGACGCCGACCTGCATTGGCAGCGGCTTCTCGCGCACAACGAGGACGAACTGAAAGGGACGAAATACTTCGTCAGTCTATCGTCGCGCCGACCTGCTTGACCACCGCCGCCCATTTGGCGCGGTCGGCTTTCACGGTGGCGCGGAACTGTTCGGGCGATTCCCAGCGCGGCGTGTTGCCGAGCGCGACCAGGCGATCCCTCACCGCCGGCGTCTCGAGCGCGGCTTTCACCGCCGCATTGATGCGGTTCAAGATATCCGCGTCCAGGCCTTTCGGCCCGAACAGGCCAAACCAGGTGATGCTCTCGAACCCGGGCAGGCCGGCTTCCGAGATAGTCGGCACTTCGGCCACCGCGGAGACGCGGTTGCGCGTGGTGACGCCGAGCAGCCGCACCTTGCCGGACTTCCACTGGCCGAGCACCGTCTGTACCTGATTGAAAATGCAGCAGGTCTGGCCCGACACCACCGACGCGAGCGCTTCGGGGCCGCCCTTGTACGGCACATGCACCATGTCAAGCCCGGCCCGCGAGATGAATTCGGCGAAAGCGAGGTGCGTGCCGGTGCCGTTGCCGGTGGAGGCGTAGTTGTACTTGCCGGGGTTGGCTTTCACCTTGTCGATGAACTCGCGCACCGTGTTGACGTCGATCAGCTGCGGATTGATGGTCAGCACGTTCGAGACGTTCACCAGCGGCGCGATCGGCGTGAAGTCCGCCTCGACGTCGAACGGCAGCTGCTTGTACAGCGCGGCGTTGACCCCGTGCGTGGCCGCGGTGCCGAGCAGGATGGTGTAGCCGTCGGGTTTCGCTTTCGCCACTGCGTCGGAGGCCAAGTTGCCGCCGGCGCCGGTGCGGTAGTCGGTGACGATCTTGCCGCCGAGCGACTTCTCCATCGCCTCCTGCAGCATGCGCGCCACCACGTCCACGCCCGAGCCGGCGGGGAATCCCATGATGATGACGACCGGATGCGCCGGCCAGGCCTGCGCCAGTGCGGTGGCGGGCAGCAGGCAAAGGGCGGCGAGCATGAGGCGGATCGCAGCGTGCGCGGGCATGACGTTTCTCCTTGGGAGGGTCCTGAAGTCTAAGGGAGGGGAAAGGCCAATCTGGTAAAGAACAAAAAAGCATAAAGAATTAACCAGATAGCCTTTTGCACGCATAACGCCCCCCGGTACGATGCCCGCTCCATGTACCTCTACGACGACATCGATCAGCGGCTGGTGGACGAACGGGTGGCGCAATTCCGCGACCAGACGCGGCGCTTCCTTGCCGGCAAGCTCTCCGAGGACGACTTCCGCGCGCTGCGGCTGCGCAACGGCCTGTACGTGCAGCGCTACGCGCCGATGCTGCGCATCGCGATTCCCTACGGACTGCTTTCGTCGCGCCAGCTGCGCAAGCTGGCCGAGGTCGCGCAGAAATTCGACCGCGGCTACGGCCATTTCTCCACCCGCCAGAACCTGCAGCTCAACTGGCCGAAAATCGAGGACGTGCCCGAGATCCTGGCCGAGCTCGCCGCGGTGGAAATGCACGCCATCCAGACTTCGGGCAATTGCGTGCGCAACATCACCGCCGACCACTTCGCCGGCGTGGCGAGCGACGAGATCGTCGATTCCTTTGTCTGGTGCGAGCTTGTCCGCCAGTGGTCCACCTTCCACCCGGAGTTCAACTACCTGCCGCGCAAATTCAAAATTGCGGTCAACGGCGCGATTGCGGATCGGGCGGCAACCTTTGTTCACGATATCGGTCTTCATGCAGTAAAAAATTCCGGGAATGAAACCGGCTTCAAGGTCATTGTCGGCGGCGGCCTGGGCCGCACGCCGGTCATCGGCCACGTGATCCGCGAGTTCCTGCCGTGGCCGCACCTGCTGACCTATCTCGACGCCATCCTGCGCGTCTACAACCGCTACGGCCGGCGCGACAACATCCACAAGGCGCGCATCAAGATCCTGGTCAAGGAGCGCGGCCTGGAGAAATTCCGCGAAGAAGTCGAGACCGAGTGGGCGCACCTGAAGGATGGCCCGGCGACCGTCGTCGAAGAGGAAATCCGCAGGATCGAGTCGCGCTTTACCCGGCCGCAGTACGAGAAGCTGGCGGAGGTGAAATACCCTGATGCGAAGACCCCTTTTTCGGCCTGGATGAAGCGCAATGTCCACCCGCACAAGCGGCCCGGCTATGCTGCGGTGACGGTGTCGCTGAAAAAAACCGGCGTGCCGCCCGGCGACGTCACCTCGGAGCAGATGGAGCGCATCGCCCAGCTCGCCGATCTCTATTCTTTCGGCGAGCTGCGTGTCACGCACGAACAGAACCTGGTGTTCGCCGACGTGCGCCAGGCCGAACTGCCCGGCCTTTGGCAGGAGTTGCGCGACCTGGGCCTCGCGACGCCCAACATCGGCCTGCTGACCAACATCATTGCCTGCCCGGGCGGCGATTTCTGCTCGCTGGCGAACGCGAAGTCGATTCCCGTGGCCGAGGCGATCCAGCGCCGGTTCGACGATCTGGACTACCTGCACGACATCGGCGAGCTGGACCTGAATATCTCGGGCTGCATGAACGCCTGCGGCCATCATCACGTCGGTCACATCGGGATTCTCGGTGTCGATAAGAACGGGGAGGAGTGGTACCAAATCGAAATCGGCGGAAATCAGGGGGAAATTCGTCCCGGTGCTCCCGCGTCCCTCGGCAAAGTCATCGGCCCCTCGTTCACGCGCGCCGCTGTGCCCGACGTCATCGAGCGGCTGATCGAAATCTACCTGGAGCGGCGCGACAGCGAAGCGGAGCGCTTCGTGGACGTGGTGCACCGCCTCGGCATCGAACCTTTCAAAAGCGGCATCTATGGCAACCCTGATCAAAGAACGACGGATCGTCGAAGAGCTCTCGCCGCCGCCTGACCTGGTGGTGCTGCAGCCGACCGACGATCCCGCCGCGCTCGCGGACAGGATCGGCGGATTCGAGGCGATTGCGGCGATCGCGGTCAATTTTCCCAAGTTCGGCGACGGGCGCGGCTACTCCATCGCGCGGCTGCTGCGCGAGCGCTACGGCTACAAGGGCGAACTGCGCGCGGTCGGCGTAGTGGCGCGCGACCATCTGCATGCCATGGCGCAGTGCGGCTTCGACGCCTTCCAGCTGCGCGAGGGCGAGGATCCGCAGGAAGCGCTCAAGGCGTTCGGCGATTTCAGCGAGCAGTACCAGGCCACAACCGCGCAGCCGGTGCCGCTGTTCCGCAGGCGGGTCGGGCGATGAGCGGCACGGTCTATCTGGTTGGCGCCGGCCCCGGCGCGCCGGACCTTCTGACGCTGCGCGCCGCGCGCCTGCTGGAGCGCGCCGACATCGTGTTCCACGATGCGCTGGTACCGCAGGAAATACTTTTTTTGGCCTTAAAAGCAATAAAAATCAAAGTCGGGAAGCGCTGCGGCCGGCACTCGACGGCGCAGAATTTCATCAACAAGCGCCTCGTGGATGCCGCGCGCAAGCACAAGGTGGTCGTGCGCCTGAAGGGCGGCGATCCGATGCTGTTCGGCCGGGCGCATGAAGAGCTTGCCTGGTTGAAGCAGCACCGCATCCGGTGCGAAATCGTCTCCGGCGTCACCGCGGCGCTTGCCGCTACCGCCGAGATGGGCGTCTCGCTGACCGCGAGAGGCTTGTCGCGTTCCGTCGCATTCCTGACCACGCGCGCCGCGGCCGGCGAGCGTCCCAACGACTGGGTGAAGGTGGCGCTTGCTGCCGACACCATCGTGATCTACATGGGCGCCGGAGAAGCCGGAGCGATCGCGCAGGCGCTGATCGGGGCGGG
Source organism: Pseudomonadota bacterium (assembly GCA_038040245.1). Classification (GTDB taxonomy): domain Bacteria; phylum Pseudomonadota; class Gammaproteobacteria; order Burkholderiales; family SG8-39; genus RBG-16-66-20. Next base: position 45,628 of record JBBPIU010000001.1, read on the forward strand.
CAAACCGCCGGCGACGCCGGTCGCGATCGTCGAGCATGCTTCGCTGCCGGGCGTGCGCAAACTCGCCGGCACGCTGGAACAACTGCCAGAGCTTGCCGAGCGTTGCGGCAACGGGCCGGTGGCGATACTGCTGGGCGAGGTCTATCGGGAAGCTGCCGCGTCGAACATAATCGCATCGTGGCCAAACAAGCAATCGTCCGGCGAGCAGTTATCCTCTTTTCCCACGGTGCGCGCGACCCGCAGTGGGCGCGCCCGTTCCAGCAACTCGTAACCGAGCTCGGCGAACTGCTGCCCGGCGAGCGCATCGTGCTCGCCTTCCTGGAATTGATGCAGCCGTCGCTGCCGGAGTGCGCCGCGTCGCTGCATGGCGAAGGCGTGCGCGGCCTGCGGGTGGTGCCGGTGTTCCTCGGCATGGGCGGACATCTGAAGGATGACTTGCCAAAGCTCGTCGCGAAGATTCGTGGGCATTTTCCGGATCTGCAGATCACCGTTGATCCGCCGATCGGCGAGCAGCCTGAAGTCATAGCGGCAATAGCGCGCGCGATAGCGGCGCGCTAGTTCAGCGCCTGCGGAAGGCGAGCCAGGCGGCGTACAGCGCCAGCGCCGCGAAGCAGGCAAGCGACCACTCGGCAATGGAGAAGCCGAGGAACCTCCAATTCACCTCCGCGCACTGTCCCGAACCCAGAAACAGTTTCTCGAGCAGGCGGCGAAGGGGGAAGTTCTCCATCATGAAGAAGAGGTCCGGGCCGCACGCAGGCACTTGATCCACCGGAAGATGCTGCAGCCAGACCTGGCGCGCCGCGACGCCGAAGCCGCCCAGCGCCAGAACGGCCGCAACGGCGCAATAGACGGCATTGCCCGTCTTTTTCGGGCCATGCAGTGCAGCAATGGCGAATACCGCGATCACCCCATAGTAGAAGCCCCGCTGCACCAGGCACAGCGGACAGGGGCCCTGGCTGTCGAAGTATTGCAGGTAGTAGCCGAACCCGAGCAGCCCGGCGCAAACCAGCGCCGGCGCCGCGTAAAGAAGCCCGTGTTTCATGGAAATTATTTTAAGAGAAGGCGCGCGGCCTGCGCCGCCACTTCGTCCAGCGACAGGCGGCCGCCGGGGCGGTACCACTTCGCGGCCCAGTTGATCGCGCCGAGCACCAACAGCCGCGCGAGCTGCGGGTCGCCCGAGATGAGCTTTTCGCGCGCGAGTTCATCCAGCATCTTCTGCCAGAGCGCGTCGTAGCGGTCCCTGAGCGCGATCACGCGGCGCCGGTTGCCGGGCGTGAGCGAACGCCAGTCGTAGAGCAGCACCGGGATGAAGTCGTTGCCATCTTCCAGGATGGTGCCCAGGTGGGAGCGTACGAGCCGGCGGAACTTCTCCTGCGGCGGCAGGCGCTCGGCGAGCACCGCCTCGGACCTGCGCAAACCCTCGGTGAGGCCCTGCTCCATCACCGCGAGCAGCATCTCCTGCTTGTTGGGGAAGTGGTAGAACGGGCTGCCCGAATGCATGCCGGCGGCCGACGAGATGTCGCGGACGGTGGCGCCGTCGAAGCCCTTCTCACGGAACAGGCGCGCGCAGACGCGCAGCAGCGCCTCGCGGCGGTTGCCGTCGGCCGGATCCTTTTTTGTTTTTCTTTTCAATCTTTACGCAACCTCGGGAGATCGGCGGGCGCCTCGATTTCCATGCGCAACAGCTGCGCGGCGACGTTCTTGCCGAGGTTGTCCATCCTGAGCGAGCGCGCCGCGCCGCCCTGCAGCGCGCCGTTGAGCACGATCTTGAGCGCAAGGATATTGTCCAGCGGCCAGAGCTCCACGGGCCCCGCGCCCATCGCGGCGAAATGCTTTGCGAGTCGCTCCTTGGTGACTTCGCGCTTGAGCACCGCGTAGGTCTCGGCGTCGAAGGCAAACAGGCCGATGTCCGCGCGGTCCGCCTTGTCGCCCGAGCGTGCGTGAGCGATTTTCCAGAGGGGCGTGAGGGTCAATTGCGGCATCAGATTTTTTCGATTTCTATTTTCATGTTTTTTTCTGCAAGATCTCTCGAAACCAAAGTCGGCCAAATTCCCAACAGTTCTTTTGCGGGCTGTACGCCCTTCATGCTGCCGACGTACGGCGGACCCGAAAGACCCAGCCAGGGGAAAAGCCTGCCGAAGCCGTCCGCGATCCGCCGGTCCTTCGTGCGGATGGTCATGCGCAGGAAACACTCGTTCAGTTCATCCCGGTACGTCGGATCGGCGTTCTCGCCCAGCAGGGAGTTGTAGCCGATGTACTCGATGTTCGTGTCTTCGACCGCCCAGCCGCGCTCCTCGACCAGCGTCTGGATGATTTGCGCGCTTTTCTCGCATTTGGCATAGGCCTCGGGCCAGGCGAAGCCGATCATCCCGGTGCCCATCCAGCCGTCCTGGTAGCCGGCGACGATTTTCAGCCTGGCCGGCCGCGCCGCGCCCGAGGCGCCGGAAATCCGCACCCGGTCGCCGCCTTCGTCGTCGAACCTGAGCGTGCCCATGTCGAGCACCACGTCGGGCGAAACGTAGGCGTGCGGGTTGTGCACCTCGTAGAGCAGCTGCTGGCGGATGGTGTCGAAGGAGATCAGGCCGCCCGTGCCCGGAGGCTTGGTAAAGAGCGCGCTGCCGTCTTCGGACACTTCGGCGATCGGATAGCCGAGGTGCGCGTAGTCGGGCACCTTGGCCCATTCCCCGGCCGAGCCGAAATTGCCGCCCGAGCCCTGACCCGAACATTCGAGCAGGTGGCCCAGCGTCAGGCCGGCGGCCATCCGGTTCCAGTCGTCCCAATGCCAGCCGAACTCGTGCGCCAGTGGCCCGAGCGTGAGCGCGGCATCCGCGACGCGCCCCGTGAGCACGATGTCGGCGCCGCGCGACAAGGCGTCTGCGATCGGTTGCGCGCCCAGATAGGTGTTGGCGAACAACATGCGCTCGCGCACCGCCGCGATGTCGGCGCCGGTGTCCATGTGCGCGAGCGGCTCGCCCGCCGCGCGCAGCTCGTCGATGCGTTCCAGCACCGAATCGCCGCTGACGGTGGCGATGGTCGCTTGCCAGCCCTGGTCGCGGAACGCGCGCGCAATGGCTTCGCGCGCCCCCTGCGGGTTCAGGCCGCCGGCGTTCAGCACGAACTTGACGCCATGCTTCGCCGCCAGCGGCCAGAGCTCGGTGAGCATCGGCACCGCGTCGCGCGCGTAGCCCGCCGAAGGGTCCTTCTGCCGGTCTTTCTGCAGGATCGCCAGCGTCAGCTCGGACAGATGGTCGGAGGCGATGTACTGCACGCCGCCGCGCTCGATCGAGGCGCGCACCGGGCGCCAGGAATCGCCATAGAAACCCAGGCCGGCGCCGATGCGGACGGTTTTCATTGCGTTTTTCATCGCAATTCAGTCTAGTTTCCACCCAGGCGAAAAGCAATTGCTTGCTAGAATTCGCGGCGGGAGGAGAAACGCTGAACCAGGTACTGCAACTGCTGCTCGCCGGCGTGGCGCAGGGCTGCGTCTACGCGCTGGTCGCGCTCGGCTTCGTGCTGATCTACAAGGCGACCGAGACGGTCAATTTCGCGCAGGGCGACCTGATGATGCTGGGCGGCTTCTTCGCGCTCACCGCCAGCGTGATCCTGGGCTGGCCCTACTGGGCGACCATTCTGTTCGCGGTGGTGGCGATGGCGGTCGTCGGCATGCTCATCGAACGCCTGGTGTTGCATCCGGTGCTCGGCCAGCCCGCCTTCACCGTGGTGATGATCACCATCGGCATCGGTTACGTGCTGCGCGGGGTGGTGACCATGGTGCCGGGCTGGGGCACGGAGACCTACCAGATTCCGACCCCGTTCTCCGAAGACGTGTGGCCCCTGGGCGGTGTCGTCCTGCCGGTTCAGCAACTCATGGTGATCGCGATGACCGCGGGACTGTGTGCGGCCCTGTATCTGTTTTTCCGCTTCTCGAAGCTGGGCGTCGCGATGCAGGCGACCTCGCAGAACCAGCTCGCCTCGTACTACATGGGCATCCCGGTGCGGCGGGTGAACATGATGATCTGGGGGCTATCCGCGGCAGTCGCCGCGTTTGCCGGGATCCTGCTTGCACCGGTCACTTTCGTGCACTCCAACATGGGGTTCATCGGCCTGAAAGCCTTTCCCGCCGCCGTGGTGGGAGGCTTCGGCAGCGTGCCGGGCGCCATCGTCGGCGGCCTGATCATCGGCGTGGTGGAGGCGCTCGCGGGTTTCTACCTGGCTGAGGGCTTCAAGGACGTCGCCGCCTACGTGGTCGTGCTTGTCGTGCTGCTGGTCCGGCCCTCGGGCATCTTCGGCGAAACCGCGCGGAAGAAAGTCTGATGCGATTCGTCTTCAAGACGACCTACGACCAGGACATCCGCCTCGCTAAGCACGGCGGGCACCTGTTCTGGTACGGCCTGCTGATGGCCGCGCTGCTGGCTGCGCCCTGGTGGGCGGGCGAGTACGTGATGTCGCAGCTGCATTTCATCTGCATCTACTCCATCGTCGGCTTCGGGCTGATGATGCTCACCGGCTTCACGGGCCAGATCTCGCTCGGACACGCGGCGTTCCTCGCTGTCGGCGCCTACACCGAGGCGCTGATGCAGGCCGCGGGCGTGCCGTTCTTCATCTCGATCGCCTGCGCGGCGCTGTTCTCCGCGGCCGCGGGGATCATCGTCGGGCTGCCGGCGCTGCGGCTCAAGGGCATCTATCTCGCCATCGCCACGATCGCCTTCAACGTGATCGTCGAGGAGATCATCACGCGCTGGCACGGTCTCACCGGCGGCAACGAAGGCAAGCACCTGAAGCCGGTCGAGATCCTCGGCTGGAAGCTGGCATCCGACGCCGAGTTCTACTACCTGTGTCTCGCGCTCACGGTGCTTTGCTGCCTGGCGTGCGTGAACCTGCTGCGCTCGCCAACCGGCCGCGCCTTCGTCGCGATCCGCGACTCGGAAATCTCGGCCTCGTGCATGGGCGTCAACCTCGCCAAGTACAAGACCATGTCGTTCGCCTTCTCGGCGGCGCTTACCGGCGTCGGCGGCGCGCTCTATGCGCACAAGATCGCCTTCATCTCGCCCGAGCAGTTCACGCTGTTCGCCTCGATCGAGCTGATCACCATCGTGATCCTCGGCGGCATCGGCTTCCTGCACGGCGCGGTGCTGGGCGCCGCGTTCATCATCGTGCTGCCGCAGCTGATCTCCATCGCCAAGGACTGGCTGCCCGGGGGCCTGGCGCCCGCGGGTCTGCAGACGGTGGTGTTCGGCCTGATCCTCATCCTGTTCATCATCTTCGAGCCGCTCGGCCTGTACGGGCGCTGGCTCAAGGTGCGCACCTGGTTCGAGCTGTTCCCCTTCTATCGCCGCGGCATGTTCCGCCGGCAAAAGAGCTACATGAAATCGGAGCGGCTGCGATGAGCTTCTTCAACGTGGAAAACCTCGGCATCCGCTTCGGCGGCGTGGTCGCGGTGGACCAGGTCAGCTTCGAGGTGAAGCGCGGCGAGTGCTACACCATCATCGGGCCGAACGGCGCCGGCAAGACCACCATCTTCAATCTCATCGGACTGCTCTATCCCGCGACATCGGGGAAAATATTTTTTCAGCAAAAGGAACTGACCAATTTCTCGCCGTACCGGGTTGCGGAGCTCGGCATTGCGCGCACCTTCCAGAACATCGAGTTGTTCGAGCACGCCACCGTGCTGCAGAACCTGCTGATCGGCCGCCACCGCCATCGCAAGACCTCCCTGTGGCAGGAGCTGCTGTTTACGTCGTCGGTGCGCAAGGCGGAACTGGCGCAGCGCGAGGCGGTGGAGAAAGTGATCGATTTCCTCGACCTGGCGAAAGTCCGCGACAGCCTCGTCGCCGGCCTGCCCTATGGCGTGCGCAAGGTGGTGGAACTCGGCCGCGCGCTCGCCACCGAGCCGAAATTGCTGTTGCTCGACGAGCCATCCTCGGGCCTCAACCCCGAGGAAACCGACGAGATGGCGTTCTGGATCGAGGACATCAAGCGCCACCTCGGGGTGACCGTGCTGATGGTCGAGCACGACATGAACCTGGTGTCGCGCGTTTCGGACCGGGTGCTGGCGCTGAATCTCGGTTCCGTGATCGCGCAAGGCACGCCGGCGGAGGTGCAGGCGCATCCGGCGGTCATTGAGGCCTATCTGGGTAAAGCTGCATGAGTGAAGCCATTCTCGAGCTTGCCAATGTTGAAGCGAGCTACGGCCCGGTGCAGGCGCTGCGCGGGGTGACCCTCGCCGTGCCCAAAGGCAAGATCGTGACGGTGCTCGGCGCCAACGGCGCGGGCAAATCCACCATCCTGAAGACGATCTCGGGAATCATCGATCCGAGCAAGGGCCAGATCCGCTTCGAAGGCGCGGAGATCCAGAACCGCGACCCGGCCTGGATCGTGCGCCGCGGCATCAGCCACGTGCCCGAGGGGCGCGAGGTGTTTGCGCTGCTGACAGTGGAAGAGAACCTGCGCATGGGCGCCTACACGCGCAGCGACGCCGAGGGCATCGCGCAGGACATCGACATGGTCTACGGCTACTTCCCGATCCTGAAGGAGCGCGCGAAGCAGGAGGCCGGCCTGCTCTCGGGCGGGCAGCAGCAGATGCTCTCGATCAGCCGCGCGCTGCTGTCGCGGCCGACGCTGATGCTGATGGACGAGCCCAGCCTCGGCCTCTCGCCGTTGCTGACGCAGGAGATCTTCCGCATCATCGTGCGCATCAACCGGGAAAAGGGCACCACCATCCTGCTGGTGGAGCAGAATGCCAACATGGCGCTCGAGGTGGCCGACTACGGCTACGTGCTCGAGGTCGGCCGCATCGTGATGGAAGATACCTGCAAGCGCCTGCTGGAGAAAGAGGACGTGCAGGAGTTCTATCTCGGCATGAAGGCGCAAGGAGTGAGGGGACAACGCCGATGGAAGAAAAAGAAGCAGTGGAGGTAAATACCGTACCCAAGATGTTCTGGCACGGCGTCGCGACCAGGTCCAGGAAAACCATCTGCCGCCAGAAGGAGTTCGGCGTCTGGCGCCCCGTCACCTGGGACGACCTGGGACGCTCGGCGCGCGAGATCGGCATGGGCCTCGTCGCCTTAGGCTACGAGCCGGCGGAAGTTGTTTCGATTCTTTCCAACACGCGCCAGGAATGGGTGTTCGCCGACCTGGGCGCGCTGGGGGCTGCGGGCGTGGTCAATGGCATCTACCCGACCGATGCGGCGGTCCAGGTCGAATACCTGCTGACCGATTCCAGCTCGGTGTTCGTTTTCGTCGAGGACGAGGAGCAGCTGGACAAGGTGCTGGAAGTGCGCGCGCGCGTTCCCGCGCTGCGCAAGATCTTCGTGTTCGACATGGAGGGTCTGCAGGAGCTGAACGATCCCCAGGTGCTGAGTCTGGACAAGCTGCGCCTGCTCGGCCGCGAGTACGACGCGGCGCATCCGGGAGAATGGGAGCGGCGCATCGGCCTGCGCAAACCCGAGGACCTCGCGATTCTGGTCTACACCTCCGGCACGACCGGCAAGTCCAAGGGGGCGATGATTTCGCACAGCAACATCATCGCCACATTGGAATCGCTCGTCCCGGTGTTCACGCAGAACGAACGCGACGAGCGCATGTGCTTCCTGCCGCTGTGCCACATCGCCGAACGCGTCGGCGGCGAGTATCAGGCCCTGTTCTCGGGCGCTGTGATGAATTTCGTCGAGAACCCGGAAACCGTTCCCGAGAACGTGCGTGAGATCGCACCCACGGTCTTTCTTGCCGTGCCGCGCGTCTGGGAGAAGTTCTACTCCGGCGTCCTGATCGGGATCAAACAGGCGGGCGCGTTCCAGCAGTGGGCCTACAAGGTGGCCATAGGGATCGGCTACCGGCAGGCGAAGCTGCGCGAGGAGCGCAAGCCGGTTTCTGCGGGGCGCGCGTTCGCCTTCTGGCTCGCGCGCCTGCTGGTACTCAACAACGTGCGGCGCGCGATCGGCGTGCATCGCGCGCGCGTGCTTGCGACGGGAGCGGCGCCGATATCGCCGGACCTGCTGCGCTGGTACATGGCATTGGGGCTGGAGATGGTGGAGGTCTGGGGCATGACGGAAACCTGCGGCGCCGGTACCGCGAATCCGATTGGACGCGCCAAGCCGGGGGCGATCGGCCTGCCCGAGCCGACCATCGAAATGAAGGTCTCGCCAGAGGGGGAGCTGCTGGTGCGCAGCGCCACGGTGTTCATGGGCTACCTGAACCAGCCGGAGAAGACCGCCGAAACCATCAAGGACGGCTGGCTGCACACGGGCGACGTCGGCAAAGTGGACGACGAGGGCTATTTCTACATCACCGACCGCATGAAGGACATCATCATCACCGCGGGCGGCAAGAACATCACGCCCTCGGAATTCGAGAACCAGCTCAAGTTCTCGCCCTACATCACCGACGCGGTGGTGATCGGCGAGAAGCGCCCTTACCTGACCTCGCTCATCATGATCGACCACGAGAACGTGGAGAAATTCGCGCAGGACAACGCCGTTCCGTTCTCCAACTACGCGAGCCTGTGCCGGCGCCCGGAGGTGCAGGAACTGATCCAGTCCGAGATCGATCGCATCAACAAGGCGTTCGCGCGCGCAGAGCAGGTGAAGAAGTTCCGCTTGATCGAGCAGAAGCTGACCGCCGAGGACGAGGAGCTGACGCCGACCATGAAGCTCAAGCGCAGGCTGGTGAATGAAAAATACAAGGACCTGATCGAGTCCATGTATATGAAGGAAGCCGCTTAGGGTGCTAAAGTAGCGGACACAGGGATAAAATGCCCATTCCGCTAGAGGAGAAAATCATGAAATTCAAGGCAGGCTTGATCGCGCTGGCGCTTGCAGGATCTACGATGGCCGGCTCGGCGTTCGCGCAGACCCAGGGCGTGTCCAAGGGCGAGATCGTGATCGGTACCGTGCAGGACCTGTCCGGGCCGATCGTGGCGCTGTCCAAGCCCGCGGTGAACGGCATGCGCATGCGCGTGGACGAGATCAACGAGGGGGGCGGCATCCACGGCCGCAAGCTCAAGCTGGTGGTCGAGGATCACGGCTACGACCCGAAAAAGGCGGTGCTCGCAGCGCAAAAGCTGATCCAGAAGGACAAGATCTTCGCCGCGCTCGGCTCGATCGGCACGCCGACCGCGATGGCGGCGATGCCGCTGTACCTGGAGAAGAACGTCGCGCACCTGTTTCCGCTCACCGGCGCGCGCCAGATGTACGAGCCGCTGCACAAGCTGAAGTACTCCCTTGCCGCGCCGTACTTCGACCAGATGCGCGCCGCGCTCAAGGTGCTGATCAAGGAAAAAGGCCTCAAGCGCGCCTGCACCATTTACCAGGACGACGACTTCGGCGTCGAGGTGATGGAAGGCGGCGAGGCGGCGCTCAAGGATCTCGGCATGAAGTACGTCGAGAAGACCACCTACAAGCGCGGCACGACCGACTTCTCCTCGCAGGTGCAGAAGATGCGCGGCGCCAACTGCGACGTGGTGGTGATGGGCACCATCATCCGCGAGACCATCGGCACCATCGGGACGGCGCGCAAGCTTGGCTGGAATCCGGAGTTCATCGGCACCACCGCGAGCTACTTCGACATCATCCACAAGCTCGGCGGCCCGGCGATGAACGGTTTCTACTCGGCTGCAACGCTCAACTATCCCTACGCCGACGACCCGTCGGCCAACGTGCGCAGCTGGTTCCAGCGCTACAAGGAGAAGTACAAGGAAGACGCGACCGTCCTCTCCGTGTACGGCTACCAGATCGTCTCGCTGTTCGGCGCGATCGCGGAGCGCGCCGGCCCGAACCTGACACCCGACAGCTACGCCAAGGCAAACGACAGCCATACCCAGCCGCGCGACATGTTCGGCGGCGACGAGCAGAAGTTCGGGCCGAAGAAGCACCTCGGGTCGAACCGGGCGAAGCTGTGCCAGATCCAGGAAGGACGCTGGCGCTGCCTCACCGATTACATCACCGACCTGTAGCCCTAGACCCAGTCCTTCGGTACTAGAAAATCCGTGTAGAGCTTTTCTTCCGGAGAGCCGGGTGCGGGCGTCCAGGCGTAGCGCCAGGTGACGGCGGGCGGCAGGGATATGAGGATCGATTCGGTACGGCCGCCGGACTGCAGGCCGAACAGCGTCCCCCGGTCCTGCACCAGGTTGAATTCCACGTAGCGCCCGCGCCGGTAGCACTGGAAGGCGCGTTCAGCGCCGCTGTACGGCGTGGCGCGGCGGCGCTCGAGGATCGGCGCGTAGGCGGTGATGAAGTGATCGCCGACCGAACGAGTGAGAGAAAATGCGGCGGGGAAATCTGGCTCCGACAAATCGTCGAAGAAGATGCCGCCGATGCCGCGCGGCTCGTTCCTGTGCTTGAGGAAGAAATATTCGTCGCACCACTTCTTGTAGCGCGGGTGCAGGTCCGCGCCGAAGGGCTCGAGCGCGCGCCTGCAGGTGCTGTGGAAATGCTTCGCGTCCTCCTCGAAGCCGTAATAGGGCGTCAGGTCCATGCCGCCGCCGAACCACCAGCTGTTCCCGGAAGAAAAGAAACGCACATTGAGGTGCACCGTGGGGCAATAAGGGTTGCGCGGATGCAGCACCAGCGACACGCCCATGGCCTCGTAGCGCTGCCCGGCAAGCCGCGGGTGCGCGGCAGAGGCGCCGTGCGGCAGCTTGCTGCCCGACACATGCGAAAAGCCGACGCCGCCGCGCTCGAACAGCTTGCCTTCCTCGATGGTGCAGGTGGATCCGCCGCCGCCCTCGGCGCGCTCCCAGCGGTCCGTGGTGAACGCACTGCCGTCCAGCGCTTCGAGCGCCGCCACGATGCGCGCCTGCAGCGCGGTGAAGTAATCGCGGACCGGGCGGGTGTCCACCTCAATCTTTCTTCAATGCGCGGTGGCCAATGTCCTTGCGGAACTGCATGCCGTCGAAGCGGATGGCGCCAGCCGCTTCGTAGGCACGGGTGCGCGCCATCTTGAGCGAGTCGCCGAGCGCTGTAACGCAAAGCACCCGTCCCCCGTTGGTCACGACGCGCTTGCCGTCGAGTTTCGTTCCGGCATGGAACACGCGGCAATCCTCGGCGGCCTTGGGCAGCCCGGTGATTTCATCGCCTTTGCGAGGATCGTCGGGATAACCTCCGGCCGCCAGCACCACGCCCAGTGCCGAGCGGCGGTCCCAGTCGGCGGAGGCGCGGTCCAATGTGCCCGCCAGCGCGTGCTCGACCAGCGCGAGCAGGTCCGACTTCAGACGCAGCATGATCGGCTGCGTCTCCGGGTCGCCGAGGCGGCAGTTGAATTCCAGCGTTTTCGGATTGCCCGCCTTGTCGATCATCAGGCCGGCGTAGAGAAAGCCGGTATAGGGCGTGCCGTCCTTCGCCATGCCGGCGATCGCCGGCTGGATGATTTCGCGCATCACGCGCGCGTGCAGCTCCGGCGTCACCACCGGCGCGGGCGAGTAGGCGCCCATGCCGCCGGTGTTCGGCCCCTGGTCGCCGTCCTTCAGGCGCTTGTGGTCCTGGCTGGTGGCCAGCGGCAGCGTATGCGCGCCGTCCGCCATGACGATGAAACTCGCTTCCTCGCCGTCCAGAAATTCCTCCACCACGACGCGCGCGCCGGCATCGCCCAGCCGGTTCTCCACCAGCATCAGGTCGATCGCGGCCTTGGCTTGCGCGACAGTGGTCGCGACCACCACGCCCTTGCCGGCGGCCAGGCCGTCGGCCTTGATCACGATCGGCGCACCGTGCTTCTCGACGTGGGCCCTGGCGTCCGCGGCGTTAGTGAATGTCGCGTGCTTCGCCGTCGGCAGGCCGTGGCGCACCATGAACTGTTTGGCGAAATCCTTCGAGGCTTCGAGCTGCGCCGCGGCGCGCAGCGGGCCGAATATTTTCAGACCGGCTTGCTGGAAGGCGTCCACGATGCCCGCGGCGAGCGGCGCCTCGGGGCCGACCACGGTCAGTTGAATATGTTCTTTTTTACAGAAATCAATCAACTGGGAAAAATCACTCAAAGACAAATTCTCAAGACCGTTCTCCGTCGCGGTACCGCCGTTGCCGGGCGCGACGATCACTTTCTGCACGCGCGGGCTCTGCGCGAGCTTCCACGCCATCGCGTGCTCGCGTGCGCCCGAGCCGATGACGAGCAGTTTCACCGCGGCTTGCTCATCAGTGCCTGAAGTGGCGCACGCCGGTGAATACCATGGCGATGCCGCGTTCGTCGGCCGCGGCGATCACTTCCTCGTCGCGCACGCTGCCGCCGGGCTGGATCACGGCCGTGGCGCCGGCGTCGATCACCGCGTCCAGGCCGTCGCGGAAAGGGAAAAAGGCATCCGACGCGACCACCGAACCGGCAATCACGAGGCCGGCATTCTGCGCCTTGATCGCGGCGATGCGCGCGCTGTCGACGCGACTCATCTGCCCGGCGCCGACGCCGACGGTGGCGCCGTCGCGGCAGAACACGATGGCATTGGATTTCACGTACTTCGCCACCTTCCATGCGAACAGCAGGTCGTCAAGTTGCCGCGCGGTCGGCTGCCGCTTGGTGACCACCTTAAGCTCGCCGCGTGCCAACTCGCGGTTGTCGGCGCTCTGGATCAGCAGGCCCGAGCCGACGCGCTTCACGTCGTGCGAATTGCGGCCCTGCTCCCAAGGCGTCGTGCCGTCGCGCTTGACGCCCTCGAGCGGGATTTCCAGCACGCGCGTGTTGGCTTTGCCGGCGAAAATCTTGCGCGCCTCGTCGCTGCAGGCCGGCGCGATCAGCACCTCGACGAACTGTTTCGCCACCAACTGCGCCGCCGCGCGGTCGACCGCGGTATTGAAGGCGATGATGCCGCCGAAGGCCGAGGTGGGGTCGGTCTGAAGGGCGTTCGCGTATGCCTCGGCCGCGTTGCCGGCAACCGCCACGCCGCAAGGGTTGGCGTGCTTGACGATCACGCAGGCCGGGCCGTCGAAACTCTTCACGCATTCCCAGGCCGCGTCGGCATCGGCGATGTTGTTGTACGAAAGCTCCTTGCCCTGCAGTTGCTTTGCCATCACAAGGGAGCCGGGTGCGGGGTAAAGATCCCGGTAGAACGCGGCGCTCTGGTGCGGGTTCTCGCCGTAGCGCAGATCCTGTAGTTTGACGAAGCGACTGTTATTTTGCGCCGGGAACTCGCCGCGCGTGCCATCCGGCCGCAAGGACGAGAGGTAGTCGCTGATCGCGGCGTCGTAGTTGCTGATGCGATTGAATGCCGCCACGGCGAGCGCGAAGCGCGTCGCTTCGCCGACCTTGCCGTCGCGCTTCAATTGCTCGATTACACCGGCGTACTGCGAGGCGTCGGTGAGCACCGCCACGTCCTGCCAGTTCTTCGCGGCGGAACGCACCATCGCCGGACCGCCGATGTCGATGTTCTCGATCGCGTCCTCGAGCGTGCAGCCCGGCCTGGCTAGCGTAGCTTCGAAGGGATAGAGATTCACGACCAGCAGGTCGATGGCGGCGATGCCGTGTTCTTTCAGAGCCGCCACGTGCGCCGGCAGGTCGCGCCGCGCGAGCAGGCCGCCGTGGATCGCCGGGTGCAGCGTCTTCACCCGGCCGTCGAGTATTTCCGGGAATCCGGTGTGCGCCGACACTTCGGTGACGCGCACGCCTTCCTTTTCGAGCAGCCTGGCGGTGCCGCCGGTGGAGAGGATCTGCACGCCGAGCGCGGCGAGGGCGCGCGCGAACTCCACCACGCCCGCTTTGTCGGAGACGCTGAGCAGCGCCCGCGCGACCTTCACGCCTTGATCCGCAGCTGCTGAATCTTCTTGCGCAGGGTATTGCGGTCGATGCCGAGCATCGCGGCGGCAGCGCTCTGGTTGCCCGCGACCTTGCCGAGCACCGTCTCGATCAGCGGCCGCTCGATGTTCTTCAGCACCATGTCGTAGATCGCGGTCGGCTTTTCGCCGTCCATATCCCTGAAGTAGCGCTCCAGCGAGCGCTTCACGGCATCGGCAAGCTCGGTATTGCGGCTCATGCGGGCAGTTCGTCGAAGTAGCGGCCCACGGCGGCGAGCTGCGCGCTCGCGGACAGGATCTCGTTGGCCTCGCGGCGGAAGGCCTCGCCGCCCGGCAGCCCGCGCGTGTACCAGCCGATGTGCTTGCGCGCGATGCGCACGCCGAGCGCTTCGCCGTAGAGCGAATAAATGCCTTCGAAGTGTTCGAGCGCCACCGCGCGCATCTCCGCAGGCGACGGGGGTGCGAGGTGCTTTCCGGTTTCCAGGAAATGCGCAAACTCCCGGAAAATCCATGGGCGGCCGTGGGCGGCCCGGCCGATCATGATGCCGTCGGCGCCGGTGAGCGCGAGCACGCGCCTCGCCTCTTCGGGCGTCGCGATGTCGCCATTGGCGATCACCGGAATGCGCACGCCCGCCTTGACTTCGGCAATGGTTTCGAACTCGGCCTCGCCGCGGAAGCCGCAGGCGCGGCTGCGTCCGTGGACAGCGAGCAGCCTCACGCCCGATGCTTCGGCGATTCTGGCGATGCGCAGCGCGTTCTTGCGCTCGGGACTGGGACCGGTGCGGATCTTCAGCGTCACGGGCACCTCCACCGCGGCGACGACCGCCTCCAGAATGCGCGCCACCAGCGGCTCGTCGGACAGCAGCGCGGAGCCGGCGGCGACATTGCAGACCTTTTTCGCCGGGCAACCCATGTTGATGTCGATGATCTGCGCGCCTTCGGCGGCATTGACGCGGGCGGCGTCGGCCATCATGGCCGGGTCGGCCCCGGCAATTTGCACCGAAACGGGACTGGCCTCGCCGCGATGCTCCAGGCGCAGGCGCGATTTGCGGGTGCCGCGCAGCTCGGGACGCGAAGAAACCATTTCGGAGATCGCGAGGCCGGCGCCGAAGCGACGGCAGAGCGTGCGGAAGGGCCGGTCGGTGACGCCCGCCATCGGAGCAGCGAACAAGCCATTGCGCAATACATGCGCGCCAAGGCGCATCTGTAAATCCTGCGCGCCAAGGCGCATCTGTAAATCCTGCGCGCCGAGCTGCATTTGTACTAGTG
>JBBPIU010000001.1:60702-78318 GCA_038040245.1 Pseudomonadota bacterium
TGCGCGCCAAGGCGCATCTGTAAATCCTGCGCGCCGAGCTGCATTTGTACTAGTGGTTGGAGGTCATCCGAGGGGAGCGAATTCTAGCGCGTTCCGTTGCCAAAAAACATCGGCATTGTTGCGTTTTTCAAACACGCATTGCAGATGCCGCAACGGCTACGGCAACGCGGAGGTTCCGTAAATCATGCGGCGCGCGAAAAAACGTCGTGCCGGCAGGCAAATGTCCAACGCGGTTAATCCAAATCCTCGCATCAGCCCGGTCAAGGGGTTCGCGCCTAGAAAGGCCCCGGCCAGGAAATCGGTGATCCGCACGGTCGCCATCGCATCCAGGCGGCGCATCGCGGCGAAGCGCTGCAGCACGCGCGCATCGCCCGGGTCTTGCGCATCACGCAAGACTTGCGCCAGATCCCAGGCGTCGCGCAGACCGAGATTCAGGCCTTGGCCGGCGACCGGGTGCAGCATTTGCGCCGCGTTGCCGATATAGGCTTCACGCTCACCGACCCGCGAAGGCCGCACGCGCAACGCGAGGGGCGCGCGGCCGCGCTCGCTGACGGCGACGAATTCGCCCACGCGCCTGCCGAAGGCGCCTGCGAGGGCTTGCAGGAATTCCGTTTCGGGCGCGCCGCACAACGCCTGCGCCCGCTCCGGGTGCATGCCCCACACCGCACAATAGCGCCCGCCCAGGGGCAGCAGCGCGAGAGGTCCCTCCGGCGTGAAGCGCTCCCATGCGGTTGCGTCGGCGGCGGGCCTGGTCGTGACCAGCGCCACGATGGCCTCCTGCTGATAGTCCTTTTCCTCTACGTTGCCGGAGTCGCTGAATGAGCCCTCCGCATGGACGACGAGCCTGGCGTCGCCGGGTTCGCTTTCGAGCGGAATTCCCGAGTGTTCCACCTCGGACAAAAGACAATTCAACAAAGACCCGTAGTCCACCACATACCCCAGCGCCGGAACGCCCGCATCGCTTGCGTCAATGCAGGTGCGGCCGAAAGCGCCCTGCTGCGAGATGTGGATCGTGCCGATCGGGGTGGACTCGAGCGCGCGCCAGGCGCCGATGCGCTCGAGGATCAGCCGGCTGGCGTGCGACAGGGCTATCGGCCTGAGAGGCACTTTTCCCGCGAGCGCCTTTCTTTCCACCAGGCAGACGCTTTTCCCGGCCGCGTGTAACAAAAGCGCCAGCACGCAACCGACCGGCCCGGCCCCCTGGACGCAGACTTCAACCGGCATCGCGAATTGCATCCCTCTTCAGCGCCTCGATGTCGGCGACGCTCTTCGGCGCCTCGGCCGTGATCACTTCGCAGCCGCTCTCGGTGACCAGCGCGTCGTCTTCGATGCGCACGCCGATGCCGCGCAGCGGTTTCGGGACATCGTCCGCGGCGCGAATGTAGAGGCCCGGCTCCACCGTGAGCACCATGCCGGGCACGAGTGAGCGCCACTTGCCGGCGCGCTTGTAGTCGCCGGCATCGTGCACGTCCAGACCCAGCCAGTGGCCGGTGCGGTGCATATAGAAGCGCTTGTAGGTTTCCTTCTCCAGTACTTCGTCCAGGCTGCCGGAGACGAGCTTGAGATCGAGCATGCCTTGGGCCAGAACGCGCACCGCCGCGTCGTGCGGTTCGTTCCAGGCGTTGCCGGCCCGGATCTTTTCGATGGCCGCGGCCTGCGCCGCGAGGACGATTTCGTAGACCTCGCGCTGCGCGGGGGTAAAACGCTCGCTCACCGGGAACGTGCGCGTGATGTCCGAGGCGTAGCCGGCGAGCTCGCAGCCGGCGTCGATCAGCACCAGGTCGCCGGCGTGCAACGCCGCATCGTTGGACACGTAGTGCAGCACGCAGGCGTTGGCGCCGCCGGCGACGATCGGCCAGTAGGCGGGGAACTGCGCGCCGTTGTTGCGGAACTCGTGCAGCAGTTCGGCCTCGAGCTCGAACTCGAAGCCTCCCGGGCGCGCGGCGCGCATCGCGCGCCGGTGCGCCCCAGCGGAGATCGATGCCGCCCTCCGCATAACGCCTAGCTCATTCGCATCCTTGACCAGACGCATCTCGTCGATCAGCGCACGCACGTCCTGCACGCGCTCGGGCGCGCCGATGCCGGCGCGCGCGTTGGCGCGCACCGCGTTCAGCCAGCCCATGGCGCGCGCGTCCCAGGCGGCGTCGGCCCCGACCGGGTAGTAGAGCGCCGGCTGGTCGCCGAGCAGTCCGGCGAGCTTCGCGTCCAGCTCGGCGATCGGATAGCTCTCGTCGAAACCGAAGCGCTCCTGCGCGCCTTTCGGCCCGAAACGAAAACCTTCCCAGGTTTCGCGCTCTTCGTTCTTCTCGCGGCAGAACAGCAGGCTCCTCGGCGGCGGGCCGGCGACGATCACCAGCACAGCCTCGGGCTCCGGGAAGCCGGTGAGGTAGTAGAAATGGCTGTCGAAGCGGTAGGGGTAGTGTGTGTCGCGGTTGCGTATCCGCTCGGGCGCGGTCGGAATGACCGCCACGCCGCCCTGCATCGCCTGCGCGAGGCGCGCGCGGCGTCCGCCATGGAGTGTGGGATCGAGATCGTTCGGTTTCATGTTTTTTTCAGTCGTGCTTCCAGCGCGGACAGGCGCTCCGGGGTACCGACATCGCTCCAGTACCCTTCATACAGTTCACCCGTTACTTGGCCGCGTTCCGCGGCTGCGCGCCACAGTGGCGCGAGCTGCGCTTTCTGTCCGGCGGCGACACCGGCGACGAGGTGGGGCGAAATCACCGCAATGCCTGCATAAGTGTAGCGCGGCGAGGGCGCGTTGCCGACGACACTCTCTTCGAGTGAAAAATCGCCCGGCGGGTGCTGCGGCGGGTTCGGCACGAGTACGAGATGCGACAGGCGCTTGCCCAGATCGAATCCTCTCAACTTCGAAAACACGTAGTCGCACCAGATGTCGGCATTCACCAGGAGGAAAGGTTCGGGCCCCAGCAGCGCGCGCGCCTGCGCGATGCCGCCCGCCGTTTCCAGCGGCGCGGCTTCGTGCGACCAGTCGATCCGCAACCCTTCGCGGCTGCCGTCGCCGAAGCGGGCCATGATTTTCCCGGCGTGGTGCGAGACGTTGATCACGGCGCGCGTGAAACCGGCGCGCGCCAGGCGATCCAGATGCCGCCCGAGCAGCGTTTGGCCCGCGACCTCGACCAGCGGCTTCGGGATCGACTCGGTGAGAGGCCGCAGCCGCTCGCCCCGGCCGGCGGCGAGGATCATGGCGTTCATGCCGAGGCCAGGGTATCGAGAAGGCGCGCCAGCGGCGCCAGCTCCCGGTAGCGCCGGCAGGTGGCGAGCAGATAGTCGAGCACCAGCGGAATATCGGCCAGATAACGCTGCTTGCCGTCGCGATGGCGGAGGCGCGCGAAAATGCCGGCCACCTTCAGTTGCCGCTGCGCGCCCATCCACTCGAAATCGCGGTAGAACCCGGCAAAATCGGCGCGCACCGGAAGGCCGGCCTGGCGCGCCTTTTCCCAGTAGCGCACCACCCAGTCGAGCACCTGCGGTTCTTCCCAGCGCACATAGGCGTCCCTGAAGAGCGAGACCAGGTCGTAGGTGATGGGGCCGTAGACCGCATCCTGGAAGTCCAGAACGCCCGGCAACGGCTCGCAGACCATCAGGTTGCGGCAGTGATAGTCCCGGTGCACGAATACCCGCGGCTGCGCGAGGTTATTGGCAAGCAGCGATTCAAACGCGGCCTGCAGGGTCCGGGCGTCGTCCGGCGCCAGGTCCCGGCGCAGTTCGCGCGCCAGGTACCAGTCCGGAAACAGGCGCAGTTCGCGCTCGAGGAGCGCCCGGTCGTATTCGGGCAGGACCCCCGGGCGGCTCGCGAGCTGGATGCGGATCAGGGCGTTCGTCGCGGCCGCGTACAGGTCCGCCGGATTGCTCCGGCCGAAACTATCGAGGAAGGTCGCCTCACCGAGGTCTTCCAGCAGCAGAAAGCCGGCCTGAAGGTCCCGGGCGTGGATCGCAGGCACGTGCACGCCTGCGGCCGAGAACACCCCGGCGACGTGCAGGAACGGGCCGCAGTTCTCCTTGCCGGGCGGCGCATCCATGACGACGAAACTGCGGCCGTCGGCGAGGCGGGCGCGGTAGTACCGGCGAAAGCTCGCATCCTCCGAGGCCGGGGCCAGCGTGAAGGGAATGGCCGGAAATTCTGCGCCGAGCCAGCGCTCGAGCGCGACGAGCCTGAAATCCATTGCGAAGTGGGCGGAATTATGACACTTTTCACTCTCAAAAAACGCGCCCAGAACCGTCCTCACATGCAGCACCGTCCGGCGCGCTTTGCAGCGCTCCTTTTTCTGCTCTCCGGCGCCCAGTTCGCCTGGGCCCAGGCGCCCGCGCCTGTCGTGCCCGCACCCGCGCCCGCCGCCAAGCCGAAGGGGCCGACCACCATCGACGCCCAGAGCATCGAGGGGGTTTCGGAACTCGAGGTCGCCGCGCGCGGCCGGGCCGAGTTGCAGCGCGACGATCTCACCGTCTACAGCGAATTCCTGCGCTTCAACCAGGAATTTGGCCGCGTCGAGGCCGATGGCGGCGTGCGCTTGCTGCGCGGCGAAGATCGCTTCTTCGGCCCGCGCCTGCGCTACAACACGCAGGATGACACCGGCGTGTTCGAAGCTCCGAATTACCTCCTGCGCGGCGAGACCACGACGATGCGCGGCAAGGCCGAGCGGCTCGAATTCCTTGGCAAGGACAGGATCCGGCTTGTGCAGGGCACTTTCACCACCTGCGAACCCGGCAAAGAGGACTGGCGCTTCGAGGCGGGCGAGCTCGAGATCGACAACGAAAAGCAGGTGGGCACCGTCCGCAACGGTCGTCTCAAATTCTTCGACACCACGGTGCTTCCGCTGCCCTACGGGTGGTTTTCTCTCGATAATCAGCGCAAGTCCGGTTTTCTGACGCCGGGCTATTCACACACCTCGCGACGTGGCTTGGAGTTGGCAGCGCCCTATTACTGGAACATCGCCCCGGAGCGCGATCTCATGATTACGCCGTCCTTCATGTCCAAGCGGGGCGAGCAGCTCAAGACCGATTTTCGGTACCTGGACAGGACGTATAACGGCGACCTGCGCTATGAATTCATGCCACGCGACCGTGTTCTTGGCACCTCTCGTAGCGCCTTCGCCCTATTGCACCAGCAGCAGATAACACCCCAACTGCTCGGCCTCCTCGACCTGAACAAGGTGTCCGATAGCCGCTATTTTGTCGACCTCACGTCGCAGGTGCGGCAGGTCTCACTTGGCGTGCTGCAGCAAATGGGTTCCCTGAGTTACAGCGGCGCGGTGGCTGGCATCGGCTATTCCTTCAACACCATGATGCAGCGCTGGCAGACACTGCAGGATCCGCTGGCGCCGATTACTCCTCCGTACGCCCGCCTGCCGCAGTTGAACTTCGGTACGGCGAAGAACGACATCGCCGGACGGTTCGACATTGCGCTGCCGGGCGAATTTGTGCGCTTCTCGCACCCGACGCTGGTCGAAGGCACGCGCCTTTCATTCAATCCGACGCTCGCGGCCCCCTTCCTTACCCCTGGCTACTTTGTGACACCGAAAGTCGGCGTGCGTTATGCCGACTATGGTCTGACGCATACCGCCCTGGGCCAGCCAGAAAAGCAAAGTATTTCGCTGCCGTGGATGAGCTTGGACAGCGGCATGGTTTTCGAGCGCGGCGTGAACTGGTTCGGCGAGTCGTTTACCCAGACGCTCGAGCCGCGCCTGTTCTATGTCTACGCGCCGTACCGGAACCAGAGCCAGATGCCGTTGTTTGACACCGCGCTCACGGATTTCAACTATGCACAAATCTTTACCGAGAACCGCTTCGCCGGCGGCGACCGCTTCGGCGACGCGAACCAGGTCACGCTCGCGGCGAGCTCCCGCATGCTGACGCAGGCCGGCGGGGAGATGCTTCGCGCCACCGTCGGGCAGCGATACTATTTGTCGGACGAACGGGTAGGCATTACCCCCACAGCCGTGCTGCGCACTCGAAGCCAGTCCGACTATCTCGCTTCGGTCGGCGGCCGTCTGGCGCGGAACTTCAGCGTCGAGAGCGCGGTCCAATACGATCCGCAACTATCGCGCGTCGCGGCCTACAGTGTCTCGGCACGCTATGCCCCGGAAATCGCCAAGGTGGTCAATGCCAGTTACCGCTTCAACCGCGACACCCAGCTGAACCAGATCGACATCACCGGCCAGTGGCCGGTGGCAACAGGCTGGTATGCAATCGGCCGCTGGAACTATTCGATGAGCGACGCCCGCCTGTTGGAGGGCATCGCAGGGCTGGAGTACAACGCCGGTTGCTGGGTGTTTCGCGGCGCATTCCAGCGGCTGCAGGCTGCGGTGCAGACGACCTCGACCGGGGTGTTCTTCCAGTTGGAGTTCAACGGCTTCGGCAGCGTGGGTTCCGACGAGATCGTCGCCATGCTCAAGCGCAGCGTTCCGGGGTACGCGGTCACCAACCCTGCCCAAGGCGCGCTGGTGCCGCCGAGCCTGCGCCCGCGCCTGCCGTTCGAGCAGGTTTTCTAGCAGGTTTCCCGATGAGAATACTGTTTGCCGTGGCGGTGCTTTGCATTTCCAGCTTCGCGCAGGCGCAGGCGCCTTCGCAAACGCAGACGCAGGGCCAGGTGCCGGCGCCGCGGGCGGCACGGCAGCCGCAGCGCGTCGTGCTGGTGGACCGCATCGTCGCGGTCGTGGGCCGCGAGGTGGTGACAGCCTCGGAACTCGCCGAGCGCCGCGAACTGGCCGAACGGCAGCTCCAGCGGCAGGGCACGTCGTTGCCGGAGCGCAGCATTCTGGAGCGGCAGATCCTGGAGCAGCTGATCCTCGACAAGGCGCAGCTTCAGCTGGCAAGGGAAAACGGCATCCGGGTGGAGGAAATCCAGCTCGACCGTGCGCTGGAGCGCATTGCCGAGAACAACAAGGTGACGCTGTCGGCGTTCCGCCAGACCTTGGAGAAGGACGGCGTCCCCTTCGAGAAGTTCCGCGACGAAGTGCGCCAGCAGATCCAGATGCAGCGCCTGCGCGAGCGCGAGGTGGACGACCGCATCGACGTGAGCGACAGCGAGATCGACCAGTTCCTGGCCGAATTCAAGAGCAGCAGCGGCTCGCGCAGCGAATACAACCTGGCCCATGTGCTGGTGCGTCTGCCCGAGCAGGCGAGCCCCGAGCAGATCGACCAGGCGCGCAAGAAAGCGGAGAAGGCGCGCGCCGAATC
The DNA here is from genome assembly GCA_038040245.1 of Pseudomonadota bacterium. Classification (GTDB taxonomy): domain Bacteria; phylum Pseudomonadota; class Gammaproteobacteria; order Burkholderiales; family SG8-39; genus RBG-16-66-20. The sequence goes on from JBBPIU010000001.1 coordinate 67,900, forward strand.
GGTGTCGGGCGCGGATTTCGCCAAGATCGCGGCCAGCTATTCCGATGCCCCGGATGCCTTGCAGGGTGGGAATATGGGCTGGCGCGCCGAGGACCGGCTGCCGGAGATATTCACCGGTGCCGTGAAGAGCCTGCGTCCCGGCGAGACCAGCCCGGTGCTGCGCAGTCCCGGCGGCTTCCATGTCGTCAAACTGTTGGAGCGGCGCGGCGCGGAGGAGGGAGCCCCGGTGGAGCAGACCCGCGCGCGGCATATCCTGGTGAGGACCAGCGAAGTCACCTCCGAGAACGACGCGCGCCGCAGGCTGGCCGACCTGCGCGAGCGCATCGTCACCGGCGGCGCCGATTTCGCCGAGCTGGCACGCCTGCATTCGGCCGACGGCAGCGCTTCGCGCGGCGGCGATCTCGATTGGCTGCTTCCCGGGGACACGGTGCCCGAGTTCGAGCGCGTCATGAACGCGCTCAAGGCGGGCGAGATCAGCCAGCCGGTCAAATCGCCGTTCGGCTGGCACCTGGTGCAGGTGCTGGAGCGCCGGACGGCCGGGCTGACGCAGGACCGCCGGCGCATGCAGGCTCGCCAGGCGCTGAAGGAGCGCAAGGCGGACGACGCTTTCCAGGAGTGGCTGCGCCAGCTGCGCGACCGCACCTACGTCGAGATGCGCCTGGAAGACAGGTGAAGCCTAGAAAACGCTTTGGCCAGCACTTCCTGCACGACCCTGGAGTACTGAAGCGCATCGTCGAGGCCGTTGCCCCCGCGCCCGGCGACACGCTGGTCGAGATCGGCCCCGGCGAAGGCGCGCTGACCCGGCCCTTGCTCGCAAGGGTCCCGCATCTCACCGCAATCGAGATCGACCGCGATCTGGCCGCGCGCCTGACAGCGGAGTTTCCGGGAGACCGGTTGACGGTCATTTCCGCCGACGCGCTTGATTACGATTTTTCTGCATTCCCCGATGGCGTGCGGATTGTCGGCAATCTGCCCTACAACATCTCGACGCCGATCCTGTTTCACCTCGCGCGCTTCGCCGGCCGGGTGCGCGACATGCACTTCATGCTGCAGCGCGAAGTCGTGCAGCGGATGGTGGCGAAACACTCCACGCCGGACTACGGGCGGCTCTCGGTGATGCTGCAGACGCGCTTTAAAATGCACAAGCTCTTCAACGTCGCCCCCGGCGCCTTCCGGCCGCCGCCGAAAGTGGACTCCGCAATGGTGCGCCTGATCCCGATCGCGGAGAAGCCGGATTGGGACGAAGCGGTACTGGAGAAAATCGTGCGCCAAGCCTTCAGCGCGCGCCGCAAGACGCTGCGCAACGCGCTACCGCTGTCAGCGGAAGACTACAAGGATCTCGGACTCGACCCGAAGCTCCGACCGGAGAACCTGTCGCCCGCCGACTATGTTCGTATTACACTTTGTGCATCGATGTCCAACCACTGATGGAGGAGGGAAAGACCATGAGTATCTGTCACGCAATGCTTGTCGCGATGGCCGCCGCGAGCCTGTGCTCTGCGCAGGGATCGCTCGCGCAGCAACCCGCCAAGCCCGCGGTGACCGGGAAGTCCTCCGATATCGTGCAGGGCATGTCCCGGGCGCGCATGGCGAGGATCGCGCCCGCGATGACGGACCAGATTTCCAGAAACATGTTTCCGGGTGCGGTGACGCTGATCGCGCGGCGTGGGCAGGTGGTGCACTTTGAGGCCCACGGTTTCCAGGACGCGGCGCGATCGAAGCCGATGGCGGGGGACTCGCTGTTCCGCCTTGCTTCGATGACCAAGCCCATCGTCACCGCGGCGGCGATGATGCTGGTCGAGCAGGGCAAGCTCAAGCTAAACGATCCCGTCGTCAACTGGCTGCCCGAACTCAAGGACCTGAAGGTCGAGACCGCGTCCGGCGACGTGGCGCTCGCTCGGCCGATCTGGGTGCAGGACCTGATGCGCCACACTGCGGGCTTCGTCTATGCCGGCGGAACCAAGTCGGTGCGCATCAAGGAGATGTACGAGAAGGGCAACATCGAGGCCCGCGAGACCGATATCACGGGCGACGAGATGCTGAAGAACCTCGGCCAGGTCCCGCTTGCCCACCAGCCGGGCACGGTCTGGGAATACTCGATCGCGACCGATGTCCTCGGCCTCCTGATCGAACGCGTGGCGAAGATGCCGCTCGATGCGCTGCTGAAGGAGATGCTGTTCGATCCGCTTGGCATGAAGGATACGGCCTTTTGGGTATCGCCGGACAAGGCAGGGCGGCTGGCGGAATCGCTCGACGCCGATCCGCTGAAGGCCGCGATGGTGAAGACCTACAGGGATTCGTCGAATCCCGCGGGCAGGAGCTACCTGAAAGGCGGCGCGGGACTCGTCGGCACTGCGCAGGACTACCTCCGGTTCTGCCAGATGATGGTTAACGGGGGTGAGTACCAGGGCAAGCGCTACCTCTCAAAGAAGACCGTCGAGTTCATGCTCTCCAATCACACGGTGGGCATGGCCGGCTCGCCGTTCCCCACGACGGGCTCCGGCTACGCAATGGGTCTCGGCTTTGGCGTGCGGCTGGATGAGGGCATGGGCTGGACACCTGGCTCCAAGGGCGACGCCATGTGGGCCGGCGCGTGGGGCACCAGTTTCTGGATCGATCCGAAGGAAGGCCTGGTCGGTATCCTGATGGCGCAGGGCCCGTCCAACCGGATCCATACGCGGATGCTCTACAAAAACCTGGTCTACGGTTCGATGGTGCAGTAGGTAACGTCGGCGCGCCCGCCCGGCGTGTATCGCGGCTACTTTCGCTCGATGAACTCAATCTTGTAGCCGTCGGGGTCCTGGACGAAGGCGATCACGGTGGTGCCGCCCTTGACGGGGCCGGCTTCGCGGGTCACGGCGCCGCCCTTGGCGCGCACCGCTTCGCAGGCCTTCTTCACGTCCGGGATTTCGATCGCGATGTGGCCGAAGGCGGAGCCGAGGTCGTATTTTTCGACGCCGTAGTTGTAAGTGAGTTCCAGCACCGCGGACTTGTCTTCCGTGTCGTAGCCGACGAAGGTCAGGGAATATTTCTGGTCCGGGCGGTCGGTGGTGCGCAGCAGTTTCATGCCGAGCACTTCGGTGTAGAACTTGACCGAGCGCTCGAGGTTGCCGACCCGGAGCATGGTGTGCAGGATTCGCATGTGTGCTTACCTCAGATTCTCGGAATGGTTGCGGCTGCGTGCTCAATGCGCTCGCGCGCCTCGCGCCAGTGAGGATACAGCCATTCGACCAGCGCCCAGAAGCGCTCCGAATGGCTCAGTTCGACCAGGTGCGCGACCTCGTGCGCGACCACGTAGTCGGCCAGCTCGGGGTCGAGGTGCACCAGCCGCCAGGATAGGCGGATGCGTCCGCTGGACATGCACACGCCCCACTGGGTGCGGGCGTTGGAGAGCTTCAGAGGCGGCGGCGGCAGGCTGACGCGCGCCGCGTAGTGCGCCACGCGCGGGATCAATGCGACCAGCGCGCGGGATTTCAGCCAGCGCAGCAGAAGTGAGCGCACCGCGCCTCTGCGATGCGGCTCGGGACAGCCGATATGCAAGTCTGTTCCAACGAGGTTCACCGCGCGCTTTGATTGCGATACGACCAGAACCACCGCGTGCCCATGCAGGGGCAGGGTCTCGCCGCTTTCGCCGAAGATGGTGCGCGGCTTGCCCGCCGCCGCACGCTGGTCGAGTTTCTCCAGGATCCAGCGCGCCTTCTCGTGCAGGAAGCCCTCGATCTCGCGCCAGGGCGCGCGCAACGGCGCGGCGACCGACAGGCCGTGTTCGCTCACCTTGATGCCGATCGTGCGCCGGCGCCGGCGCTCGAAACGGAACTCGACCGCGCGCCCCTCGAGCAGCGCGTGGCGCGTAGGCGCCGCGTCCGCGGGAGGCGGTTCGTCGAACAGCGCTAGCTGTCCAGGGTCTTTTGCTGCGTCTCGATCCACAGTTCAGCCATCGCGTTGATCGTCTCCGGGTCGCGCCCCGCGCTCTCGATCGGCGGCCCGATGCGCACCTTGACCTCCCCCGGGTACTTGAGGAAGGAGTTGCGCGGCCAGACCCGCCCCGCATTGTGCGCCACCGGCACCACCGGCACGCCGGCGTGCGCCGCGAGCCAGGCGCCGCCCATCTGGTACTTGCGTGCCTTGCCGGGCAGGACGCGGGTGCCCTCGGGGAACACCACCACCCAGAAGCCCTGTTCCAGACGCTCCTTGCCGCGGCGCGCCATCTGCCGCAGCGCCGCCATGCCGCGCCCGCGATTGATCGCGATCGGGCTCATCAGCGCCAGGCCCCAGCCGAAGAACGGGATCCACAGCAGCTCGCGCTTGAGCACGTGCACCTGCGGCGGGAAGATTTGCTGGAACGCGAGCGTCTCCCAGGCCGACTGATGCTTGGACAGGATCACCGAAGGACGCGCAGGCAGGTGCTCGCGCCCCTCGACGCTCCAGCGGATGCCGCACAGGCCGCGCAGGCACCAGAGCATGAGCCGCGACCAGCCCGAGATGACGCGGTAGCGCGCCATCCGCGGCAGCGGCGCGCTGGCGATCGCGAGCAGGGCGTAAGGCGGGGTGAAAATCAGCAGCGCGAGCCAGAACAGTGTCGAGCGAAAGTGGGTCACAACTGCGCCGTCATGGAGCGAGCCGCGCCGCGACCGCGGCGAGGTCGGCGGCGACCTCGGTGCCCTGCGGCAGGCCGCCGGCCTCGCGCGTCTTCTTGCCCTTGCCTGTAAGCACGAGATAGGGTTTGGCCCCGGCCGCGACCGCCGCCTCGAGGTCGCGCAGCGCGTCGCCGATCATCGGCACACCTTTCAACTCGACGTCGAAGCGCGAACCGATCTCGCGCAACAGGCCGGGCTTGGGCTTGCGGCACTCGCAGTTCGAGTCCGCCGCGTGCGGGCAGAAAAAGATCGCGTCGATCCTGCCGCCCGCCTGGCCGACCGCGCGGTGCATTTCGGCATGAATCGCGTTCAGCGTCGACATGTCGAACAAGCCGCGCGCGATGCCCGACTGGTTGGTCGCCACCACGATGCGCCAGCCGCCCTGCGTCAGCCGCGCGATCGCCTCCAGGCTCCCGGGGATCGGCTTCCACTCGGCCGGCGACTTGATGTACTGGTCGCTGTCCTGGTTGATGGTGCCGTCGCGGTCTAGGATGACTAGTTTCATGTCGCGAGTTTGGAAATATCGGCGACGCGGTTCATTGCTTCGCGCAGGTCGCGCAGCAGGGCCAGCCGACCGCGCCGGAGTTTCTCGTCCTCGACCATCACCATGACCTTGTCGAAGAACGTGTCGACCGGCGCCTTCAGCACCGAGAAGCTTTTCAGATAGCCCGCGTAGTCGCCTTGCTCGTACAGGATTTTCGCCTTCTCTGAGGTTGAACGAACGGCCTCGTGCAAGGCTCGCTCCGCGGGCTCCTTGAGTTCGCTTATTTCTGCATTTACAAAAGATTCGCCTTTCGCTTCAGCCTGCTTGAGGATGTTCACGATTCGCTTATTCGCAGCCGCAAGGCTTTCAGCTTCCGGCAGCGCCTGGAATGCTTTCACGGCTTCCAGTTGCAGCGGCACCACGCCCAGATTGACGGGACCTTTGCTCAGAACGGCATCCACCTGCAGCGTCGTGAAGCCCTGCTCCTTGAGGTAACCGGCGAAGCGGTCGTAGACGAACGCCTGGAGTTCGCCCGGCGCCTGATTCTTGAACGGTTGGCAAGCGGCGCTCGCCAGTTCCTTCAGGGACAGGTGCAACCGGTTCTCCACCAGGATCCGCACAATGCCGAGCGCCGCCCGGCGCAGGCCGAACGGATCCTTGTCGCCGGTCGGCTGCTGTCCGATGCTGAACATGCCGGCGATTGCGTCGAGTTTGTCGGCGAGCGCGACTGCGCAGGCCACCGGTCCGTCGGGAAGGCGGTCGCCGGCGAAGCGCGGGCGGTAATGTGCTTCGATCGCATCCGCGACGGCGGCAGGCTCCTTGTCGTGGAGCGCGTAGTAGCGGCCCATGACCCCCTGCAGTTCCGGGAATTCGCCGACCATGCCGGTGAGCAGGTCAGCCTTGGCGAGCTCGGCGGCGCGCTCCGCCTGCAGCGCATCCGCGCCGAGCACGCGCGCGATCTTTCCGGCGAGCAGCTTGATGCGCTGCACGCGATCCAGTTGGCTGCCGAGCTTGTTGTGATAGACGACCTTGGCGAGCAGCGGGATGCGCTCGTCGAGACGCTGCTTGCGGTCCTGGTTATAAAAGAAGCGTGCATCCTCGAGCCGCGGCCGCACCACGCGCTGGTTGCCGCCGATGATGTGGCGCGGATCGGCGACTTTCATGTTCGACACGATCAGGAATTTCGGCAGCAACCTGCCGGCGGCATCGAACAGCGGGAAATATTTCTGGTTCTGCCGCATGGTGAGGATCAGGCACTCCTGCGGAATTTCCAGGAAGCTTTTGTCGAATTCGCCAGCGTAGACGCTCGGGTACTCGACCAGTGCGGTCACTTCGTCCAGCAGGGCCTTGTACTCGCCCAGGCTGGAGCCATGCTTTTTCGCCTCGGCCTGCAGCTGCCTGTCGATTTCAGCTTTCCGCTTCTCGAAATCGGCAACGACCATGCCTTCGTCGAGCAGCTTCTTCTCGTATTCGTCCGTATTGACGAGCGTGATCTCGCTCTTGCCCATGAAGCGGTGGCCACGGGTTCGATTGCTCGATTCGAGTCCGAGCACTTTTCCCGGAACAACGCGCGACCCGTGAAGCATCACCAGGCCATGCACCGGACGAACGAACTGCGCGTCGCCCGAGCCCCAGCGCATCACTTTTGGGATCGGAAGCTTTTTAAGCGCATGTTCGACTTTGAGGTCGAGATTGGTCTCGAGATGTGAACCCTTGGCTAGTTTCTTGCTGGCGTAGACAGTGCCTTTCTCCGTTTCAATCTGCACCAAATCGTTCCTTGAGACACCGTGTTTCCGCGCGAAACCCTCAACTGCTTGCTTCGTTGCGTTGATCGAGGGACCCTTGTACTCCTCCGGCCTGTCAGGCGCGACCTCCAGAACTTCCGTAATCCTGATCGCGAGGCGCCGAGGTGTGGCAAATGCTTTGGCTTCGCTGGCTTCAGTTAGGAATCCATCTTGCCGGAGGTCGACAACTAGTGCTTCGCAAAACGCTTCGGAGAGAGTTCGAAGCGATTTCGGCGGTAATTCCTCGGTGAGCAGTTCGACCAGCAGTGCGCCTTCCATTTAGGCTGCCCTGGACTCTGACTTCTGCAGCATCGGGAAGCCCAGCCGCTCGCGCGATTCGTAGTAGGCCTGGGCGACGGCGCGGGCGAGGGCGCGGACGCGGCCGATGTAGGCGGCGCGCTCGGTGACGGAGATGGCGCCGCGCGCATCGAGCAGGTTGAAGGTGTGCGAGGACTTCAGAACCATTTCGTAGGCCGGCAGCACGCACTGTGCCTCGATCAGACGCTTAGCCTCAGTCTCAAAATCTCCGAAATGGCGGAACAACATTTCCGCGTTCGACAGCTCGAAGTTGTAGCGCGACTGCTCTCTCTCGTTTTGCAGATAGACATCGCCATAGCTCATGCCCTGGGTCCAGACCAGGTCGTAGATCGATTCCTTGTCCTGCAGGTACATGGCCAGCCGTTCCAGGCCGTAGGTGATCTCACCTAGCACCGGTTTGCAATCGAGCCCGCCCACTTGCTGGAAGTAGGTGAACTGGGTGATTTCCATGCCGTCCAGCCAGACTTCCCAGCCCAGGCCCCAGGCGCCGAGGGTGGGCGATTCCCAGTCGTCCTCGACGAAGCGGATGTCGTGCTCCTGCGGATTTATTCCTAAATTCTTTAATGAATCCAAATACAAATCTTGAATATCCGGGGGCGACGGTTTCAGCGCCACCTGGTACTGGTAGTAGTGCTGAAGGCGGTTCGGGTTGTCGCCGTAGCGGCCGTCCTTGGGCCGGCGCGATGGCTGCACGTAGGCCGCGCTCCAGGGTTCCGGGCCGATCGCGCGCAGAAAGGTCGCGGTGTGGAAGGTGCCCGCGCCCATTTCCATGTCGTAGGGCTGCAGCAGCACGCAGCCGCGGCGGTCCCAGAAGTCGTTCAGGCGAAGGATCAGCTGCTGAAAGGTGAGCATCGGGCGCAAATTTTACCGGGAGCGCCCTCGCAGCGCGACGAACACCAGCGCCAGCAGCGCGAGCAGGACCGCCGGCCAGTCGCCGAAGCGCACGTAGGGCGTCGCGCCGCTGTAGCCGCGCACCTCGAAGTCGATCCGCCCCCGGACGAACTGATGCATCTGCAGGCGCACCGAGGCGTCGGGCCAGATCGCCGCGGTGATCCCGGTATTGGCCGCGGTGAGGAATACGCGGCCCGTCTCCAGCGCGCGCATGCGGGCGATCTGCAGATGCTGCGCCGGGGCGAGAGAGTCGCCGAACCAGGCAACGTTCGACACGTTTACCAGCAGCGTGGCCTCGGGCAGCTGGCGGATGATCTCGAAGCCGTACGCATCCTCGTAGCAGATATTTACCGCCACGCGCTGGCCGGCGACCGCCAGCGGGCGCTGGTTCACGGCGCCGCGCGAGAAATTCGCGAGCGGGATGGAGAGCACGCGCACGATCCAGCCGAAGCCGGGCGGCACGAATTCGCCGAAGGGCACCAGATGCACCTTGTCGTACGAAGCCGAAGGCGAAACGCCCAGGCTGATCACGCTGTTCAGATAGTCTCCCGCGGCGCTGCGCACGGGAACGCCCAGCAGCAGGTCACCGCCATTGCGCACGGCAGCCGCTTTCAGCCGCTCGAGGAAGGGGCGCTCGACCAGGTCGAGGAAACGCGGCACTGCCGTCTCGGGCAGCACGATCAGCCGCGCGTCGCTGCCTTCGGCGAGCCGCGCATAGATGTCGAGCGTCCGTTCATAGCGCGCCGGATCGAATTTCATTTCCTGCGGCACGTTGCCCTGGACCAGCGAGACGCGCAGCGGCTCGCCTGTCGGCGTCGTCCACTCCGTGGTGCGCAGTCCGTAGCCGCAGGCGAGCACGAGCGCCAGCGCGCCCGCGGCGATCCAGCGCGCGTGGCCGAGCACGACGCACCACACCAGGCCGGCCGCCACCGCCATCGCAAGCGACACGGCGTACACGCCCCCCATCGGCGCGAAGCCCGAGAGCGGATCGTCGATCGCCGTGTAGCCGAACGCGAGCCAGGGGAAACCGGTCAGGAACCAGCTGAGCGACCATTCCATCAGCATCCACGCGGCGGGGATCAGAAGCACGGCGCGCAGCACCACCGACGCCGCGCTGTCGCGCGCGATGCGGGCCTGGATCCAGCCGGCAAGCGCGGGAAAAAGCGCGAGGAAGGCGCAGTAGCCGAGCGTTGCCGCCGCCGCCAGCGGCATCGGCATGGCGCCGAAGCGATTCAGGCTTACGTACACCCAGGACACGCCGGTCACGTAGAGGCCGAGGCCGAAGAAGAATCCGATCCGGAAGGCGGCGCGCGGCGAAGGCGCGCGCACCCAGAGATGGACAAGCACCGCCAGCGCGATTAGCGTGGCAGAGAAAAAATCGAACGGCGAAAAACCGAGCACCGCAGCCGCACCCGCGACGAAGGCGGCGGCGTGAGGCATGAATCTCACGTCTTGGGTTTCTCGACGATCAGGGTATAGACCCGCCGGCTGTCGGCGCGCAGCACCTGGAACTTGAGCCCGGAGATGGCGAGCGTCTCGCCGCGCTTGGGCAGCCGGCCGAGGTGCGCGATCACGAGGCCGCCGACCGTGTCGTGCTCCTCGTCGGAGAACTCGGTGCCGAAAGCGGCGTTGAAGTCGGCGATCTGCGTCAAGGCCTTGACCCGGAAGCGCCCGCCCGGCTCGGGCAGGATGTTGTCGCTCGCTTCGTCGAAGTCGTACTCGTCCTCGATGTCGCCGACGATCTGCTCCAGCACGTCCTCGATGGTCACCAGGCCCGCCACGCCGCCGTACTCGTCCACCACCATTGCCATGTGGTTGCGGCTGGCACGGAACTCGCGCAGCAGGACATTCAGGCGCTTGGATTCGGGCACGAATATCGCGGGCCGCAGCATCTCGCGCACGTTGAACTGCTCTTCGCCCGCGTAGTGCCGCAGCAGGTCCTTGGCCAGCAGCACGCCGATCACGTCGTCGCGGTTCTGACCGATCACCGGAAAGCGCGAGTGAGCAGAGCTGATCACCTGCGGCATGAACTGGTCGACCGGCTCGTTTATGTCGATCACGTCCATCTGCGCGCGGGGGATCATGATGTCGCGCACCTGCATCTCCGACACCGTGAGCGCGCCCTCGACGATCGAGAGCGCATCCGCGTCCAGCAGGTTCCTCTGGTAGGCCGAGCGCAGCAGCTGCACCAGGCTGGCGCGGTCCGAAGGCTCGCGCAGAATCAGCGCGGAAAGGCGCTCGAGCAGGCTGGGACGGGCGGAATCGGTCATTGCGGCGGGGGAGGAGCTATTTTACCGCCTCATTT
>JBBPIU010000002.1:0-70162 GCA_038040245.1 Pseudomonadota bacterium
AGCCGGGGCGTTTTCAGCCCCCGGTTTAGTTCCCCTTTTCCGGGGGCTTTTTATTGGCGATATTAGACTTGCCGTACCCAAGGGTTCAGAGGCCGGTAACGCAATTGATCTTGGCATCTTTGCGCCCTACTCCTACTCCGCAAAGGGCTATATCCCCAGTTCTGGTATCTACGCGCCAGACGCTAGTGCCATCTACGGCGATCTGGAATCTCCCGTTATCACAGCCTGTCAGCAGCACTACAAGCAATCCCGCGAGTAGCAATTTCATAGTTCCCCCATTTAGTCTGGCCATAGGTCTAGCTGCTCCCACGGGGCTTCTTTGGCTTCAGAAGCGCGTCCATGGCCTTCTGGAAATCCGCGCCGCTTTCGTCCACCCCAAGGGCCTTCGCGGACTCGATAAACCGCTTGGACTGCGCCGGGTTGTCCGGGCTGCCCTTTGGCTTTCGCTTTTTTCCTTTTCCGGTGCTGGTACTCATTGAGCAGTCGTTTCGTAGGTTAGCCGCTTGCCAACAACGCCCTTAAGCAGCAGGTCCGCCCGCTGCGCGTCGTTGACGCCATTAGCCACGCGATTGTTGTACCGGAAGTCGAATTCCGCAAGGTAGCGGTGAAGGTGGTTATGGGCGCAGTGCTGATAGACGCCCTTCATGCCGCGCTTGAACACGCTGAAGAATCCTTCAATGGTGTTGGTGTGTTTGTTCGGGTTCTTCTTGGAAACGTACTCGCCAATCTGGTGCTTCACGATGCCGTGGGCTGAGACGTAGGGAACCATCGCTTTGTAGAGCGGGTGGTCATCGGTCATTAGCTGCGCTTCGCGGGCGATGTTGGCGCGCAGGATCGGCATGATGGTGCTGTGCCGAACGTTGTCCACGACGAAGCTACGGGCCTGCCCGGACTCACGATCCACTAGGGAAAGCACCTTGTTCTTGTGATGGTAGCCACGGCCCCGCTTCATGCCCTTGGGCTTGATGCTGTGGTCGTGTCCGATATAAGTCTCGTCCGCTTCGACCACGCCACCATCCACGCCGAACGGGGCTAGCATGCCTTCGCGCATTGCTTCCCGAATCCGGTGCGACATAAACCAAGCCGACTTGAGCGAGATTCCAAGCGAGCGGTGAAGCTGGTTGCTGCTCATGCCCTTCTTGCTGCTCGCAACGAGAAAGATTGCTTGAAGCCACACGTTCAGCCGGATGTGGCTGGCTTCGAAGATGGTGCCGACAGTCACCCGGAACGGCTTGCGGCAGTCGCGGCACTTGTAGACGCCTAGGCGGGTGCTGTTCCCCTTCATCTTGTAGCTGTTTCCGATCACCCCGCACTTGGGGCAGATCGCGCCTTGGGGCCAGAGGCGGGCCTCCACGAACTCGTAGGCGGCGGCTTCATTGTGGAGGTACGGGGCGGAGAGGATGGACATTGGGCTGGCTCCGGTTAACGAAATTATCGTTAATTCAGGACTTGATGTCAACCATTTTTTCGTTTAAGATAACGAAACTGCTGCAAAGGAGCACCCCGTGAACGCACGCCAGATCATTGAGAAATTCGGGGGCCAAACGGCCCTTGCCCATGCGCTCGGAACCCGGCAGAGCACCGTTTCCTACTGGGCAAAGACCGGCGCGGTGCCGGTCAAGTGGCAGACCCAGGTTGTCGATGCGGCGAAGGCGCAAGGCATCGTGTTGACCACGTCGGATTTCGTTGTTCCTACGGTTAGTTCTCTGCCCGCCAGCATGAAAACTACCAAAAACAACGAGTTGGTGCCGATTCAGCCCTCCCAACTCGCCACCCCCCGCACCCAAGGCAGATTGGACCTTGGGATTGACCGCGCAATCGAGGTCGATGGCGTGGGGATGGGCGTTCTCACGGATGGCACCGCATTCCTCACGGGGCGCGGTCTGGCGCGCCTCTGCGGCGTTGCTCACCGCAATATTCAGGACATCTCTACGGAATTTCAGGCACCTGAAGCTTTCCCTCGCGTCGCTCGCATCCGCGAAATCATGCAATCGCACGGTGGCAGCTCGCTTGAACAACCGTACATCGCCATTCAACAGCGCAGCGGCACGTTTAACGCATATCCGGATTCTGTGTGCATCGCGATCTTGGAGTACTACGCCTTTGAGGCGACCCCGACGCGCCCCGACGCCATCAAGAACTATCGCCTCCTCGCGGGAAAGGCGCTCCGCGATTTCATCTACACGCAGGTTGGCTACGACCCCAACAAGAACGTCCCGCAAACGTGGAAGAATTTTCACGACCGCGTTTCCCTCACCTACAACTCGGTGCCTAAAGGGTACTTCGGCATCTTCAAAGAAATTGCCGACATGATCGTTACGCTCGGGCAGGCCGGGTTGCACATTGACAACACCTTTGTGCCCGACATTAGCGTCGGAATCGCGTGGTCTAAGCACTGGGACAGCGCCAAGTTGGCCGAGACGTTTGGCGAGCGGCAGAAGTATCAGCACAACTACCCTGACTATTTTCCGCAATCAGAATCAAATCCGCAGGAACCTTGGTGCTATCCCGAAGCGGCGCTAGGAGAATTTCGCCGCTGGTTCCGCGAAAGCTACATTGGAGAGGGAAAGTTCCAGAAGTACATCGAGGGCAAGGTGAAATTGAACCAATTGCCTGTTTCCTTCGCGCAATTGGCGATCTCAGCCTACGTGAAGGATTAGAACTGCGCAGTACGTGGGAACGGGTGGTGTAGGTAGTACCCGGTCGCTCCGGCCTACACCACCCGCCACGATTTGATAGTACGCTAGCCATGGGGAGGGGATGAACCATGGCGATGACGCCCGACGAAGCGGGATATGTACAGGCACTTGAGGCGAAGGTACTTGAGCTTGAGGCGCAGATAGCCAATCTTGAGGTTGAGATAAAGCGCCTTCGTCAGGAAAAGGGCCTTCCCTCGGGTGTACGCGAGGGCCTGACGTTCGACAATCGAACGGGCACGCACGTAGATGGCTCTAAGAAGCATTTCTGTACCGTCTGCTTGAATCAAGACAAGCGGTGGGAACTGCGCGTAGAACCGCACGGTTTCCGCTGCATGATCTGCAAGAAGTACTACCCGGACCCGGACAGGCCAGAACGCTACGACGGTGGCGGTGATTCGGACTCTTGGTTGGCCCGCTAGCGATGAACAGAACGGGGCTACTCATCCCGCCCCTTCCCGCTTCGTCCCGGATAGCCCCGCTTCTGGCTTGGGTACGGCAACTCCCATATCGCCTTTTTATTCCGGCTCCGGGACCCCGGTTTCCTCCCGCCTGGTTTCGTCCCGCCGGTCCCGGAGCCAGCCCTCCAGCAGAGCGCGCGCCTCGATCACACCCTCGGCGCTTTTGCTCGAGAACAGCATCACTTCGGATGTCATGGCTGCGTTGTCGAGCGCCGTCCGGGTACTGGCCAGCGTTGTCGCACGCTCGGCCCGCGACAGCTTGTCCGATTTCGACAGCAGCACCAGGCGCGAGGCTTGGACCGGTCGCAGCCATTCCAGAAAATGGCGGTCGTTGGCCGTGAGCGGATGGCGCGCGTCCATCAGCACCACCACGGCGCCAAGGCTGCGGCGCCCGGTCAGGTAGCCGCCGATCAGGGCATCCCAGCTGGCGCGCAGGGACTGCGGGGCGGTGGCATAGCCGTACCCCGGGAGGTCCGCCAGCCGGGCCCGCTCGCCGAGGTCATAGAAATTGATCGTCTGGGTACGGCCGGGGGTTTTGCTGAAAAAGGCCAGTCGTTTGCGGCTGGCAAGGGCGTTGATCGCGCTTGATTTGCCGACGTTCGAGCGTCCCGCGAAGGCGAGTTCGGGCCCGGCCTCGGGCGGGAAATCCTGGGGCTTGGCGGCCGAGGTGAGGAAACGCGCTTGCAGGAATGCGGACAAGGGACCGATGGTATGCCGAAACACGGAAATTCTAATAAAATCGCGGCTTTCCACGGCAACATTCAGGGAGCTGCCGCATGATTCGACAGTTGGCGTACGCCGCCAGCGCCGCCGCGTTGTTGTGGGTTGGATCGGCTGCGGCCCAAGCCCCCGCCAAGCCCGATGCCGCCAAGGGCCAGGGTATCGCCTCCCAGGTTTGCGCCGCCTGCCATGCCGCCGACGGCAACAGCCCTGCGGCCGCGAACCCCAAGCTCGCGGGTCAGTTCTACGACTACCTGCACAAGCAGCTCGTCAATTTCAAGCCGCAGGCCGGCAACAAGGTGGCGCGCGACAACGCGGTGATGGCGGCCATGGTGGCGAATCTTTCGGCAGCCGACATGCAGAACGTCGCGGCCTACTACGCCTCGCAGAAGCTCAAGCCCGCGGCGGCGAAGGACAAGGAACTCGCCGCGCTGGGGCAGAAAATCTTTCGCGGTGGCAATGCCGCCACCGGGGTGGCGGCCTGTGCCGGCTGCCACGGGCCCTCCGGCGCGGGCATCCCCGCGCAGTACCCGCGCATTTCCGGACAGTTCGCCGAATACGTCGAAGCGCAGCTGAAAGCGTTCCGCGCGGGCACGCGCGCAAACGATCCGAACGGCATGATGCGCGGCGTCGCGGTGCGCATGAGCGACCGGGAGATCCAGGCGGTTGCAGAGTATGTCGCCGGCCTGCGCTGACCCCTTTTGGGTGGCCGGAATAATCTGCCCGCGCGGGCTGTTAACTCAAAATGTAGCGGCTGTAGCTGCATGCATGAGCGCGTCCCTGCCAACTTCTAGGAGAATGGAATGAAAAAGAGCTTCTTGGTGACTGGCGTGGTCCTCGCGCTGGGAGTGGGCATTGCGGCGAGCGCTATGGCGCAGGTGAAACCCGACGTCCTGGTGGCACAGCGCCAGGCCGCGATGAAGTTGCAGGGCAAATACTTCGGCCCGATCGGCGCCATGATGAAGGGCGCGGTTCCATACAACGCGGACATCGTTGCTCGCAACGCGACGTTCCTGGAGAACCTTTCGCGCATGGCTTGGGACGGCTTTGACCCGAGCACCTCGGGCGAAAAGAGCAAAGCCAAGCCCGAGATCTACAAGGACATGGCCAAGTTCAGGGCAGCGGCCGACACCTTCGAAGCCGAGGCGTCCAAGCTCGGTGCCGTTGCGCGCGCCAGGGACGAGGCGGGCGTGAGAGCCACGTTCGGCGGCGTCGCGAAGGCCTGCGGCAGTTGCCACGACGCCTTCCGCGAGAAGCAATAGCGCGTTCTCCGAACGTGCGCGCATCGGTGGGTACGCTGATGCACGCATGGCGCTCCGTTGCGCTCGTCATGCTGCTTGCAGCGGTTCACGGCGGCGCCTCCGCACAGGGCGATGCGAAGCGCGGCGCGTACCTCGTTAAAGCGGGGGGCTGCGTCGGCTGCCACACGGAGGCGAAGAAGGATGCGACGCCCTATGCGGGCGGCCGCGCGCTGAAGACCCCGTTCGGAACGTTCTACGGACCGAACATCACGCCGCACGTGAGCGCGGGTGTGGGGCGCTGGAGCGAAGCGGATTTCGTGCGCGCCTTGCGTCTGGGCCTGCGGCCCGATGGCGCGCATTACTTTCCGGCGTTTCCGTATCCGTCGTTCACGCGCATCACCGATTCCGACCTGCGCGACTTGTGGGCATACCTGCGCACGCTGCCGCCGAGCGCGCGCCCCAACCAGGCCCACGACCTGCGATTCCCGTTCGGCTGGCGCTTCCTCGTTGTGGCGTGGAAGTGGCTGTTCTTCTCGCCAGGAGCGTTTTTCGCTGACCCGAAGCGAACGCCGCTACTTGAGCGCGGCGCCTACCTCGTCGTGGCGCTCGGCCATTGCGGCGAATGCCATACCTCGCGCAACTTCCTCGGCGGGCCGAAGCGTGACCGGCCACTAGCAGGCGCGGCGAAGGGACCCGACGGCGATCGCATTCCGAACCTTACCCCGGCCAAGCTCAAGAAATGGAACGACGGCGAGTTGAAGAGTTTCCTTCAGACCGGGCTCACGCCGGACGGCGACGTCGCCGCCGAAACGATGGGCGAGGTCATCCGCAACACCACCGGTGAACTGACGCCCGATGACCTTGCGGCGATGATCGCCTATCTGCGCTCGCTTCCCGCCATTGCCGACGAACCCGATTGAACGTCCCCGCCACTGCTGACGGAATATCGGGGCAGGTAGACTGTTATTCCGAATGAACGACGCCGAGAGCATTGTCGAGCTGATTCCGCGCCTGCGGCGTTACGCCCGCGCGCTCGCCGGTGACCGCGCGGCCGCCGACGACCTGGTGCAGGACACGCTCGAGCGCGCCTGGGCCAAGCTGCATCTCTACCGGCGCGGCACCGATCTCAGGGCGTGGCTGTTCACGGTTATGCACAACGTATACGTCAATCAGCGGCGGGCGGCGCGGCCCAGCATGCCGCTGGATGAAGAGATGCCCGAACTCGCGCAGCCGGCGCGCGAGACCGACACGCTGGTGCTGCGCGACCTGGATGCCGCCATCCGGCGCCTGCCGCCGGACCAGCGCGAAGTGCTGCTGCTGGTGGCGCTGGAAGAGATGAGCTACGCCGAGGCGGCGGGCAGCCTCGGGATCCCGATCGGCACCGTGATGTCGCGCTTGGCGCGCGCGAGAGAGAAGCTGCGCGCGATGCTCTCCGGGCTGCCGCCGGGCGGCAAGCAACTGAAGATCGTGAAATGAGAAATGGATAACGTGCCCCAGGACGATGCCGAGCTGAAAGCGCTTTCGCAGGCGCTGCACCAGCTCTACGACCCGGTCCTCGATGAACCGGTGCCCGAGCGGCTGCGCGCGCGCAACGTGAGCCACGCGCGCTGGCGCGCCGCGGCGATCGCGGCCGGTTGGGTCGCGCTCGGGCTTTGTGCCGGCGTCCTTGCAGGCTGGCAGCTCCATGCCTGGCGCGCCAGCGTGCCGCCGCAGGCGGAGGTGCCCGTTTTCGTGAAACGCGCTGCCATGGCGCACGCGACTTACTCGCCTGAGGTGCGCCATCCGGTGGAGGTCGGCGCCGACCAGGAGCAGCACCTGGTGGCATGGCTCTCCAAGCGCTTGGGGGCGCAGGTTCGCGCGCCCAGGCTGGAGGCGGTCGGATACAGCCTGGTGGGCGGCCGCCTGCTCCCCGGCGACAATGGTCCGGTAGCGCATTTCATGTATCAGACGGAGAAGGGGCGCCGCATCACGCTCTACGTGCGCACCGAAGCTGCGGAGAATCGCGAAACCGCGTTCCGCTATTCGGCCGAAGGCAACGTGAAAGTGTTTTACTGGATCGACCGCAAGCTCGGCTACGCGATTTCCTCATCCGACCTCGGCAAGGACGACCTGCTCAAGGTCGCCAACGCCGTCTATCAGCAGCTCAATCCCTAGTAATAGCGGGTCGCAAACTACAGGTCGTAGGCGCCGGCGACGCGGATGTCGAAGCGCCCGACGCGCTCGATCTCGGCGCTGATCAGGTCCCCGGGCTTAACCGGTCCGACTCCTTCCGGCGTGCCGGAGAAGATGAGGTCGCCGGGATACAGCGTGTAGAAGCTGGTTGCGTACTCGATCAGGCGCTCGATGTTGTAGACGAGCCGCCTGGTGTTCGAGTTCTGGCGCAGCTCGCCGTTCACGCGCAGGGACAGGTCGAGATTGTTCGGGTCCGGGATCTCGTCCTTCGTGACCAGCCACGGCCCGCATACGGCGTAGGTGTCGGGCGACTTGCGGAAGCACTGCAGCTCGGGGCCGCGGATGGTCATGTCCAGGCCGATGGCGTAGCCGGCGACGTACTGCAGCGCGTCTTCCTTTTTCACGTGGTTGCACTGCCTGCCGATGATCACGGCAAGCTCGACCTCGTGGTCGTTGCGCCGTTCCGGAAAACGCAATCGGATTTCCTCGCCGGGGCCGATCAGGGCACTGGTCGCCTTCAGGAACAGGCCCCAGTCCCAGATGCCTTTCGACATGTCGCGCCCGTGCGCGATGCCCTGGTCCTTCCCGGCTTCGTCAATATGGGCCTGGTAGTTGATCGGCGCGTTGACGATCTTGGTCGGATTGGCGACCGGCGATTTGAGCTTCACCGTGGAAAGCTTACGCCGCGGCGCGCTTGCCGCGAGCGCCTTGGCGCGCTCCGCGACGCGCGCGAGGTTGAGTATCAGCGGATCGCCGAGCGCGATCGGCCAGCGCTGCGCCGGAATGACATCGAGCGCATCCGAGACGTCCAGCACGTCGTCGCCATCGACCAGGCCGAGCCGGTCGTCGCCACCGGCCTGCCAGGGCCGGTCCTCGACATAGCGGCAGAGCTTCACGCGCGCGCGGTCGGGCGGATCAGGTAGCCGCCGGATTTCTCGTCGCGCTCGAGCGTGATGAGCTTTCTCTTTTCGGCCTCTTCGAGCAGATCGGAAAACGCCTTGAAGCCGTAGTAGGACTCGTTGAAGCCCGGATTGCGGCGCTTCAGGGCCTGCTTGATCATCGAGCCCCAGATGCGCTCGCCCTCGCCGCGCTCGGTGATCAGCGCCTGCAGCGTCTCGATCACCAGGTCGAAGGCCTCGTGCTGCTTGTCGCTGCCCGCCGGGCTGGTTTCCTTGCGCTTCTTCGCAGCGCGCCGCTTCGATTCGTCCTCGCGCACCAGGTCGTCGTAATAGATGAACTCGTCGCAGTTGGCGATCAGCAGGTCGGAAGTCGAGTTCTTCACGCCGACGCCGATCACAAACTTGGCGTTCTCGCGCAGCTTGGACACCAGCGGGGAGAAGTCCGAATCCCCGCTGATAATCACAAACGTATCGACGTGGCCCTTGGTGTAGCAGAGGTCGAGCGCATCCACCACCATGCGGATGTCGGCCGAGTTTTTGCCCGACTGGCGCAGGTGCGGGATCTCGATCAGCTCGAACGAGGCCCCGTGCATGCCGGCCTTGAATTCCTTGTAGCGCTGCCAGTCGCAGTAGGCTTTCTTGACGACGATCGAGCCCTTCAGCAGCAAGCGCTCGAGCACGCGGTTGATGTCGAATTTCTCGTACTTTGCGTCTTGCACGCCGAGGGCGACGTTCTCGAAGTCGCAGAACAGCGCCATGTTGCGTGTTTCGTGGTTGGCGGCCATGTTTCGATTCTCCGGTTCGCAGCGATGCTAGCATTCAACGCATGAACGGCGCAGAAAGCCTCGCCCGTACGCTGGTCGCCTGCGGCCTCGATACCTGCTTCGCCAATCCCGGCACCTCCGAGATGCATTTCGTCTCGGCGCTCGACCGCGTCGAGGGCCTGCACTGCGTGCTGGGCCTCGCCGAGACTGTGGTTACCGGCGCCGCGGACGGTTTCGGGCGCATGGCGAAGCGGCCCGCCGCGACGCTGCTGCATTGCGCGCCGGGCCTCGCCAACGGCATCGCCAACCTGCACAACGCGAAACGCGCCTACACCCCTATCGTGAACATCGTCGGCGACCACGCGACCTACCATCGTCAATACGATTCGCCGCTGACCGGCGATACCGTAGGCATCGCCAAGGGCGTATCGCGCTGGCTGCGGGTGTCGGCGTCGGCGATGGACGTGGCGGCCGACGGCGCGGCGGCAGTGCAGGCCTCGCTCACCGCGCCGGGCGGTATCGCCACGCTCGTGCTGCCGGCGGACACCGCCTGGAACCAGGGCTCGGGTCCCGCGGCGCCGCTTGCGGTACCCGCGCGCGCCAAGGTTCCCGCGGAGCGCGTGCGCGAGGCGGCGGTTGCTTTGCGCTCCGGCGCGCCGGCGATGCTGCTGCTCGCCGGAGTTGGGCTAAGCGAAGAGGGGCTCAAGGCCGCGCACCGGATCGCAGCGGCAACCGGCGCAAGGCTGAGCACGCCGACGCAGGTGTCGCGCATGGCTCGCGGCCGTGGCCGGCCATCGGTGGATCGCGTGCCCTACGTGGTGGATCGGGCCCTCGCGTACCTCGGCGGGCTGAAGCACATGGTCCTGTGCGGCTCGAAGCCACCAGTCGCGTTCTTCGCCTATCCCGGCAAGCTCAGCCTTACCGCGCCGCCCGACTGCGCGATCCATCCGCTGGCGACCGTGGAAGAAGACGTCATCGGCGCCCTGGAGATGCTCGCGGACGAACTCGGAGCGCCGCGCAAGCCGCCGATTGCTGAAGTCGCAAAGCCGGCAACGCAGCGCGGGCCGTTCCAGCCGGAGGCCTTCGGCCTCACGCTGGGCGCTTTGATGCCGGAGAACGCAGTGGTCTGCGAGGAAGGGGCGACCTCCGGCCGCGCGTTGTTTCCGGTTACCTGGGGTGCGGCGCCGCACGACTGGCTGCAATTGACGGGCGGCGCCATCGGCCACGGGCTGGCCTGCGCCGCAGGCGCTGCGGTGGCGGCGCGCGACCGCAAGATAATCGCACTGCAGTCCGACGGCGGTGCGATGTACCAGATTCAGGCGCTCTGGACCCAGGCGCGCGAGAAGCTGGATGTGGTGAACGTTATTTTCGCCAACCGGCGGTATGCGATTCTGCAAGGAGAACTCGCGGCGGTCGGCGCGACGCCCGGACCGGCGGCGAACCAGTTGTTCGACCTCACGCGCCCCGAACTGAATTTCGTGGCCATGGCGGCCGGCATGGGGGTTGAGGGTGTCCGCGTGGAAAACCTCGAAGGGTTCGCGGACGCCTTCGGCGCCGCCTGCGGGCGGCGCGGGCCGTTCCTGATCGAATTCCTGATCTAGGCTAGGGCGCCCTGTTCGGCGCGTGCGGGCCCGCCGGTGCGGGGGCACCGCCGACCAGGGCCGGCTGGGAGCGATTCTTGCGACGGTCGGCGATCCACTGCTGCAGCCGCTCGAAATACAGGTAGACCACCGGAGTGATGTACAGCGTGAGGACCTGCGACAGCAGCAGGCCGCCGACCACGGCGAGGCCAAGCGGCGCGCGCGCGCTGCCACCGACGCCGAAGCCGATCGCGATCGGCAGGCTGCCCACCAGCGCCGCGGCGGTGGTCATCATGATCGGGCGGAAGCGGATGATGCCCGCCTCATAGATCGCCGCCTCGGGCGCCTTGCCTTCGTTCCTCTGCGCCTCGATCGCGAAGTCGATCATCAGGATCGCGTTCTTCTTCACGATGCCGATCAGCATGATGATGCCGACGAAGGCGTACATATTGAGTTCGATGCCGAAAGCCATCAGCGTCAGAAGCGCGCCGAGGCCCGCGGTCGGCAGGCCCGAGAGGATGGTGAGGGGGTGGATGAAGCTTTCGTAGAGGATGCCGAGCACGAGGTAGATCACGAACACGGCGAACAACAGCAGCAAGCCCATACCCTGCAAGGAGGCCTGGAACGCCTGCGCGGTGCCCTGGAAGGACGCGTTGATGGTGGCCGGAATCTGCATGGTGGCCATCTCCCGCGTCACCTCGTCGATCGCCCGCGACAGCGCCACGCCGGGGCGCAGATCGAAGGAGATGGTTACCGAAGGTAGCTGCCCGAGGTGGGTCACCGATAGCGGGCCGACGCTGTAAGTCAGTTTTGCCACGGAATTCAGCGGCACCAGGGCGCCGCTGGTGGAACGCACGTAAAGCATGGCGAGCGCCGAGGGGTCCTGCTGGTAACGCGGCTCGAGCTCGAGAATCACCCAGAACTGGTTGGTCGCGGTGTAGATGGTCGAGACCTGCGACGCGCCGAAAGCGAAACCGAGCGTGGTCTCGATCGCCTGCGGCGAGACGCCCAGCGCCGCCGCCTTCTCGCGGTCGATCTCGACGTTGACCTGCGGGCGGGCGATCTGCAGGTCGCTGGAAACATCGACGATGCCCGGCAGCGAGCGCAATTTCTGCTCGATGCGCGGCGCCCATTGGTAGAGCTGTTCGGTGTTCGGCCCCTGGATCACGTACTGGTAGGGGCTCTTGGTCAGCGAACCGATGCGAATCGTCGGCACGTTCTGCACGAAAGTCTTCATGCCGACAACGCTGGCGAGCTTGGGACGCAGGCCTCGGACGACTTCGTCTGCGGGTTTTCGCTTGCCGTAGGGCTTGAGCGCGATGGTGATGCGGCCGCTGTTCATCGCGGCGTTGTTGCCGCCCGCCCCGACGAACGACATGATGGCTTCGATGTTGGGATCCTGGCGCACGATCTCGGCGACCTGGCGCTGCAGCTCCACCATGCCATCGAAAGACACGTCTTGCGGGCCTTCGGTAAAGATGAACAACTGGCCGGAGTCTTCGCTCGGCAGGAAACCCTTGGGCGCCCGGGCGAACAGCACCCCGGTGGCCACGCAGATGACAAGGAACGCGAGCATGGTGACGCGTTGGTGCGCGATCACCCAGCGCAGCGTGGCGCCGTAAAAATCGCGCCAGGCATCAAAGCCGCGTTCGAATGCCATGTAGAGGCGGCCGTGCCGCAGGTTCGGATCGTGCGGCTTCAGAATGCGGCTGCACATCATCGGTGTCAGCGTGAGCGAGACGAAACCCGAGATCAGCACCGCGACGATGATCACCACCGCGAACTCGTGCAGCAGGCGCCCGAGGATGCCGCCCATGAAGAACACCGGGATGAACACCGCGGCAAGCGAGATCGTCATCGACACGATGGTGAACGCGATCTCCTTCGAGCCATCCAGCGTCGCCTGCATCACGCTCTTGCCCATTTCGATGTGGCGGCTGATGTTCTCGAGCATCACGATGGCGTCGTCCACCACGAAGCCGACACACAGCGTGAGCGCCATCAGCGAAATATTGTCGATGCTGTGGCCGAATACGTACATCAGCGAAAAGGTGCCGACGATGGACATCGGCAGCGCCACGCTCGGGATGATGGTCGCCGGGATGTTGCGCAGGAAGATGAAGATCACCATCACCACCAGCGCGAGTGCCAGCAGCAGCGTGAACTCGACCTCCGCCACCGAGGCACGGATCATTACCGTGCGGTCGTAGAGGATGTCGATGCCGATGCTCGGCGGTACTTCGGCGCGGAACGTCGGCAGCAGCTTCTTGACGGCGTCCACCACTTCGATGGTGTTGGTGCCGGGCTGGCGCTGGACCGCGAGCACGATGCCGCGCTTGTCCTTGAACCAGGCCGCGACCTTGTCGGTCTGCACACTGTCGATGACGCGGCCGACCTCGCCCAGGCGCACCGGGTTGCCGTTGCGGTAGGTGACGATGATCGACTGGAACGCCTTGGCGTCGTACAGCTGGCCGGTGGCCTGCACCGCGAACATGCGGTCCTTGCCATAGAGCGTGCCGGTAGGCTGGTTGACGTTGGCGTTTGCAATGGCCTGTTGCACCTCATTCATGCTGACCCCGCGCGCCGCGAGCACGCTCGGATCGACCTGCACCCGCACGGCGTATTTCTGCTGGCCGAAGACCTGCACCTGCGCCACGCCGCTGATGGTCGAGATGCGCTGCGCGAGATAGGTTTCGGCGTACTCGTTGACCGTCGAGATCGGCAGCACATCCGAAGTGAGCGCGAGGAAAAACACCGGGAAATCGGCCGGGTTCACCTTGCGGAACGAGGGCGGTGTCGGCATCGCGGGCGGCAGCAGGCGCGCGGTGGCGGCGATCGCCGAGTTCACGTCCTGCGCGGCGGCGTCAATGTCGCGGTCGAGGTTGAACTGGATCGTGATCGAGGTCGAGCCCTGGCCGCTTACCGAGGTCATCGAGTCGATGCCCGAGATGGTGGAGAACTGCTTCTCGAGCACCGTCGCCACCGCCGAAGCCATGGTTTCCGGGGACGCGCCGGGCAGCCCGGCGGTGACCTGAATCGTCGGGTAATCGACGTTGGGCAGCTGGCTCACCGGCAGCAGCCGGAATGCGACCACGCCGAAAATCAGGATGCCGGCCATGACCAGCACGGTCATGACCGGGCGGCGGACGAAGATCTCGGAGAGGTTCACGAGGCCGCCGCCGAATCGACGATGTTGACCTTGATGCCGGGCGCGAGGCGCAGCGCGCCGCGCACCACCACCCGCTCGCCCTTGGCGAGTTTGCCTTCGGCCAGCACCGCGACATCGCCCTCGGTACGCGCAACGACGACTTTGCGCAATTCCGCGGTCATGTCTGCCTTCACCACGTAGACGAACTGGCCGTCGGGACCGGTCTGCAGCGCGCGCGAAGGCACGGTGATGGCGTTTTCCTGGTCGTAGAGCTTGACGCGCACGGTGTAGAACTGACCAGGCCAGAGTGCGGCGTCGCCGTTGTCGAACACCGCGCGCACCTTGATCGTACCCGTGGTCTGGTCGACCGCATTGTCGAGGAATGCGATGCGCCCCGTGGCGATCGCCTTGTCGGCGCCCGGCGCTGCGACTTCCACCGCGAGGGGGCTCTTGCGCATCAGGTCGCGCATCATCGTCAACTGCTGCTCCGGAATCGCGAAACTCACGTACACCGGCTTCACCTGGTTGATGATGACCAGCGAGATGGTGTCGTTCGCCTTCACCATGTTGCCCGCCTGCAGCAGCGCGCGGCCGACGTAGCCGTTGATCGGTGAGCGGATCACGGTGTACTCAAGATTCAGCTTCGAGTTCTCGAGCCCCGCCTGGCTCGCCTTCGAGGTGGCCTCAGCGGTCTGCGCATTGGTGCGGTACTGTGCGTAGGCGTCCTTGGAGACGAAATTCTTGTCGAGCAGCTCTTGGTAGCGGCGTTCCTGCGAAGCCGCCTGGTCGCGGCTCGCGACATCACGCAGGGCTTGCGCCTCCGATTGCCTGAACGCGGCCTCGAACGGGCGCGCATCGATCCTGAACAGCACCTCGCCCTTTTTCACTTCCTGGCCTTCGCGGAAGTGCAATTCGAGGATTTGTCCGTCAACGCGCGACTTGACTGCGACCGAGGCGAAGGCCTCGACGTTGCCGATCGCCTGCAGGCGCACCGGCACCGTCTGCTGCACCGCAGCTACGACGGCGACCGAGGCAGTTGGCGGGCCCTTGGCGGCGGGTTTCTCCTTGGCGCGGGAATCGCCGCTGAAGTACGCGACCAGACCGCCAGCCGCGAGGACGACGACAAGACCGGCAAGGATGGCGTAGCGCTTTCCGGAACTCATGAAAGCGTGCAGCCTTAAGGCAACAGCCGCTCGGCGGCAAAGAGTTGATTCACTGTTTCCCGCTCGCGGATCAGCGAGGCGCTGGCGCCCGACACCATCACTTCGGCGGGACGCGGCCGCGTATTGTAGTTTGAACTCATCACCATGGCGTAGGCTCCGGCTGACATTACCGCAAGGAGGCTGCTCGGTCGAATCGCCAGTATGCGCTCTCGGGCGAGGAAGTCTGCGCTCTCGCACACCGGCCCGACAATGTCGTAAACACCGGCCACGGCATCCAATTCCGTCTCGCGGACCTGCCGTACCTCGTGCCAGGCGTCGTAGAGCACGGGCCGGATCAGATCATTCATGGCGGCATCCACCACCGCAAAATTTTTCGATTCGCCCGGCTTGAGGTACTCGATGCGCGTCAGCAGCAGGCCCGCCTCACCCACGATCGCACGGCCCGGGTCGACGATCAGCGTCTCCTTGCGACCGGCAAGCACGCCCAATGCGCCGTCCAGGAACTGGGCGATCGGCGCGGGTGTCTCGTCCCGGTAACGGATCCCGAAACCGCCGCCGAGATCGATGTGCGAAATGTCGATACCGGCCCGCTGCAGGCGCTCGGTCAACGCCAGGATGCGCGCCGCGGCGTCGATGAACGGCGCCGCGCTCATCTGCTGCGAACCGATGTGGCAGCCGATTCCCGTCAATTCGATGTTGGGGCGGCGCGCGGCATCGCGGTACAGGCGCTCGGCGTCGGCGTAGGCGACGCCGAATTTGTTGTGTTTCAAACCGGTCGAGATGTACGGATGCGTCTTTGCATCCACATCCGGATTGACCCGGAACGCAACCGGCGCCCGCACGCCAAGGCGGACGGCCACTGCATCGACGCGCTCCAGTTCGGCTTCGGATTCCAGGTTCAGGCACAGGACCTTCGCGCCCAGCGCCTGCTCGATCTCGGCCTCGGTCTTGCCGAGGCCGGAGAAAACCACCTTGCGCGGATCGCCGCCGGCGGCGAGGACGCGGGCAAGCTCGCCGCCCGAGACGATGTCGAAGCCCGCGCCGCGCCGCGCCATCAGCGCGAGCACTGCGAGATTCGAATTCGCCTTCACCGAATACGCGATCAGCGACCTGCGCCCGGCGAGCGCACTCGAGAAGCGCGCGAAATTACCTTCGATTACGGCCCGGGAATAGACATAGCAAGGCGTGCCGAACCGGCGCGCGATCTCCTCGAGCGAAACCTGTTCGGCGCAGAGCACGCCGCCGCGGTAGGCGAAAGCCATTGGGGGTTACTTCTTGGCGCCGCCCGCGCTCTCGTCCTCGCCGGCTTCCTTCGGATAGGGCAGCGGCTTGTACGCCTCGGGCTTGGGCGGCTTTACCCCGGCCGGCGGGTTGTCGCGCAGGTAAAGCGGCCCCTTCTGGCCGCAGCCGGCGGCAAGCAGAAGAAGCAGCACGGCGAGAATGGCGGGACGCATCACGGCAATGAAACGGCGGCTAAAATGACGATGTTAGCAGGATCGTCCGGGAATCCTAACCATCACCGAAAGCGAATTCGAAGCTCTTGCAGGCGCCGCGCTGGCGGCGCTGGAAAGCGCTTTTGAAGCCGGCGTGCCGGATGCCGATGTGCAGGCCAAAGGCACGGGTTTGCTGGAGATCGAATTCGAGGACGGCTCAAAAATGGTGATCAACCGGCACGGCGCGACGGGACCGGGCTGTTTGCCGCAGTCTCGAAACTTGCCTCGCAGCAGGGCGGAACGCCGGTCGTGCTGAGCGCGCGCTAGAAGGAGCGCCGTTCCGGCGGCCAGGACGGCCGTTCCGGCTGCTCCTGCGGCACCACGGGCGCGGACGGGGCCGGCGGCGATGCGTCCTCCCTGGCGGGGGCGAACTCGCGGTAGAAAAATTCCGAAGAACCCCTCGTCGCCGGGGGCGCTGACGGATCGGCATCGGACCTGACCGAAACGATCCCCTCGGGGACGGTGCGCTGCGCCTCGGGCACGCCTTTCAGGGCCTTGCCCATGTAATCGATCCAGATCGGCAATGCGATGCGGCCCCCGGTCTGGCTCTTGCCCAAGGTCTTGGGCTGATCGAATCCCATCCAGGCGACGCCGACCAGCCTGGGCTGGTAGCCGCAGAACCAGCCATCGACGAAATCATTGGTGGTTCCGGTCTTGCCCGCGAGGTCGCGCCGCCCCAGCTTGGCGACCCTGGCCGCGGTGCCGTAGCGAGTCACGTCCTGCAACATCGAGTCCATGAGGAAGGCATTGCGCGCGTCGATCACGCGCAGCGATTCCTCGCCCGCCTGCTGCGGATTGGCGGTGCCGAGCTGGTTGCCGCGATCGTCGACGATCTTCTGGATGAAGTAGGGCTGAACCAGGTAGCCGCCGTTGGCGAATACCGCGAAAGCGCGCGCCATTTGCAACGGCGTCACCGAACCGGCGCCGAGCGCCATGGTGAGGTAGGGTGGATGCTTGTCGGCATCGAAGCCGAACCGGGTGACGTAGTCCTGCGCGTATTTCGGGTCGATGCTCTGCAGGATCCGGATCGACACCATGTTTTTCGATTTCGCGAGCGCGGTGCGCAGCCGCATCGGGCCCTCGAACTTGCCGTCGTAGTTTTTGGGTTCCCAGCGTTGGCCGCCGGTGACTCCGGCCTCGACCACGATCGGCTCGTCCGCGATCACGGTGGCGGGCGTGAATCCCTTTTCCAGGGACGCGGAATAGATGAACGGCTTGAACGACGAGCCCGGCTGGCGCCAAGCCTGGGTGATGTGGTTGAACTTGTTGCGGTTGAAATCGAAGCCGCCGACCAGCGCGCGGACCGCGCCGTCGGCCGGATCGAGCGAGATGAACGCCGCTTCCGCCTCGGGCAGCTGCGCGATCTGCCAGTTCTTTTTCTCGTCCCGCTGCACCCGGATGACCGCGCCGCGCCGTAGCCGCCGCTGTTGCGCCGCCTTCTCCTCCAGCGTGCGTGCGGCGAATTTCAGGCCTTCGCCGGAAACGGCGATCGTTTCGCCGCTTTTCAGCACCGCCTTTACTTCCTTGGGGCTCGCCGCGAGCACCAGCGCCACCTTCAGGTCGTCCACGTCAGGGTGGTCGGCGAGCGCTTCTTCGTAGTCGTCCTCGGCGGCATTGGCGGCCAGTTCGACGAAAGCTTCCGGACCGCGATAGCCCTGGCTTCGGTCGTAGCTGAGCAAGCCGCGCCGGACCGCCTCGTAAGCGGCCTCCTGATCGGCCTTGCGGATCGTGGTGTAGACCCGGAATCCCTTGGTGTAGGCGTCCTCAGGGTACTGCTCGTAGACCGCCTGGCGTACCATCTCGGCCAGATATTCTCCATGGACGCCCGCGAAGTCGTCCATTTCACGCCGGACGTGGAGGGGGGCCTTGGTTGCCTCTGCCTGCTGCTGTTCGGTGATGTGCCCCAATTCCTTCATGCGCCGCAATACATACTGCTGACGTTGCTGCGCACGTTGCGGATTAGCAACAGGGTTGTAGGCGGACGGCGCCTTCGGCAGCCCCGCCAGAATCGCCGCCTCGGCCAGTGTCAGCTTGTCCAGGGATTTGCCAAAATAGATCTGCGAGGCGGCGGCGAAGCCGTAGGCGCGCTGGCCCAGGTAGATCTGGTTGATGTAGAGCTCGAGGATCTGGTCTTTCTCGAGGTTGCTCTCGATCTTAAAAGCTAGCAACGCCTCGTAGAGCTTGCGCGTGAGCGTCTTCTCGGAGGACAGGAAAAAGTTGCGCGCCACCTGCATCGTGATCGTGCTTGCGCCCTGCAGGCGCCCGCCCTGGGTGAGGTTGGCGTAGGCCGCGCGAGCAACGCCGAGGTAGTCGATCCCGGTGTGCTGGTAGAAGCGTTCGTCCTCGGCAGCGAGGATCGCGTGCTTGAGCTGCTCCGGGACCTCCTTGATCGAAATCAGCGAGCGGCGTTCCTCGCCGAATTCGCCGATCAGTGCGCCCTCCGCGGTGTAGACGCGCAGCGGAATTTTGGGCTGATAATCGGTAAGTACTTCAAGCGAAGGCAGATTCGGGTAGGCGAGTGCGATGACCAGACCCGCCAGGAACGCACCGGCTGCCGCCAAGCCCCCGAAAAGGACCAGCGGGAACACTAAAAAACGAAGCCAAATCAAGGGGGTTACGCCAGCTCTAGGGCGTTGTTGCGCGCGGCCGAGGACACGGCGCATTATAGACTTTCCCTTTCGTGGAAGATTTACTAGACACTAGGGATAGTTGTTGCTAGCATCTCACGCAAATTCTACGTATCGCGCCTAACAGGCCGATGCGCAAAGGGAAAAAGGGATGAACCTCGACTTCTTCAAGCCTAAGGCGCCGCCGTTGTTCGGGCTGGACATCAGTTCGTCCTCGGTGAAGATGCTCGAGATCGTCGAAGCCGGCAAGGGCGCCTATCGGGTCGAGCGCTATGTCATTGAGGCGCTGCCCAAGGATGCGGTCGTTGACGGCAATATCAACATCCTCGAGGCGGTCGCGGACGCGGTCGCGCGCGGCTACAAGCGGCTTGCCACGCGCACCAAGCACGTCGCCATGGCCGTGCCCTCGGGCGCCGTTATTACCAAGAAAATCCTCGTGCAGGCAGGCCTGCGCGAGGACGAGCTCGAACTGCAGGTCCAGAGCGAGGCCAATCAGTACATCCCGTTCGCGCTCGAAGAGGTCAATCTGGATTTCCAGGTCGTCGGACCTGCGCCCGCGAACCCCGAAGAGCAGGAAGTTCTCATCGCCGCCACGCGCAAGGAGAAGATCTCCGATCGCGTCGCGGTAGCGGAAAACGTAGGACTCACGCCGCTGGTGATGGATGTCGAGTCGTTTGCGCAGATGTCCGCGCTGGGACTGGTCATCAATCAGCTGCCCGGCGGCGGCAAGGAACAGAACGTCGCCATCGTCGACGTCGGCGCGAATGTGATGCAGATCACCGTGGTGCGCGACGAGCAGTCGGTGTATACGCGCGAGCAGGCATTCGGCGGCAACCAGCTTACCTCGGACATCGTCGCGCGCTACGGCATGAGCCCGGAGGAGGCGGAGAGCGCGAAGCGCTCCGGCGGCCTGCCTGATGATTTCGAGGCCGAGGTGTTGCGGCCGTTCATGGAAAATCTTTCGCAGGAAGTGCAGAGGGCGCTGCAGTTCTTCTTCACCTCGACTTCCTACAACACGGTCGACCACATCCTGCTGGCGGGCGGCTCGGCCGTGATCCCCGGCCTGGAGGAGGTTGTTCACACGCGCACCCAGGTTCCGACGTTGGTCGCGAACCCCTTCGGTGCGATGCAGACTTCGCCGCGGATACAGCTCAAGCGCCTGATGCAGGACGCGCCCTCGCTGATCGTGGCCTGCGGCCTGGCGATGCGGAGGTTCGACCCGGTATGAGCGGCAAGATCAACCTACTGCCGCACCGCGAGGAGCGGCGCAAGCGCGCACGCACGCATTTCGCCGTCCTTGGCGGGATGACAGCGGCGCTCGGCCTGGCGGTGGTGGCGGCCGTGTGGTTCGTCAACCTGGGGCGCATCGGCATCCAGGACGAGCGCAACAAGTTCATGAAATCGGAGATCGCCAAGCTGGACAAGGAGATCGACGAGATCAAGGAAGTGAAGGACAAGATCGCCGCGCTGCTTGCCCGTAAGCAGGTGATCGAGACCCTGCAGGCCGATCGCGTGCAGACCGTGTACCTGCTCGACGAGCTCGTGCGGCAGATGCCGGAGGGCGTGTTCCTCAAGTCCGTCAAGCAAAAGGGCCCCGGCATCGCACTGGTCGGCTACGCGCAGTCGAATGCGCGCGTCTCGACGCTGATGCGCAACATCGAGTCCTCGCCCTGGCTGACCAATCCGATTCTGGTCGAAATCAAGGCGGCAAACCTCGGCAAGATGCGCATTTCCGAATTCAACCTGAAGCTCGCCCTCAAGCGCCCCACGGCCGTCGATTCGAAGGTCGGCGCCAAGGACGCGGTCAAGGCTGCGCCGGCGAAAAAGGGATAAGCCATGGCGATCAATTTCAATCAGATCGCTGACGACTTCAAGCACACCAACTGGAAGGATCCCGGCACCTGGACGTTCGCGCCGAAAATCCTGGTGCTGGTCGCCGTTCTGGTGCTGATTCCGGTCGGGGGCTACTTCCTCGTCTGGGACCCGCAGTACGAAGAGCTGAGCAAGGGCCTCGCGCAGGAAGAGACGCTGAAGAAGGACTACCTCGCGAAAAAGACCCAGGCCATCAATCTGGACCTGCACAAGCAGCAGCTGCGGGAGATCGACACGCAGTTCGGCGCGCTGCTCAAGCAACTGCCGAACAAGTCGCAGATGGACGCGTTGCTGGTGGATATCAACCAGTCCGGCCTGTCGCGCGGCCTGCAGTTTGATTTGTTCAAGCCGGCGCCCACAGAGGCGGCGCGGGAGTTCTATTCCGAGCTGCCGATCCAGGTGAAGGTAGTCGGCACTTACCACGACATGGGCGCGTTTGCCGCCGACGTGGGCCAACTGCCTCGCATCGTGACGCTGAACGACGTCTCGATCGAAGCGGGCAAGGACGGCAATCTGACGATGGATGTGACGGCACGAACTTTCCGCTACCTCGATGAGGAGGAAGTCTCGGCGCAGCGCAAAGCGGCGGCGGGCGCGAAGAAGGGACCGCCGAAGGCGGCCGCCCCCGCAAAGGGGGGGCATTGAAATGACAAAGGTCACCGCAAACCGGATGGCTGTTGGTGCGAGGACCGCCCTCGCCGTGGCGGGGATCGCGCTGCTCGCGTCCTGCGGCGGCGAAGAGCAGAGCGAGCTCCGGCAGGAGCTCGCTGCGATGACCAAGGATCTGCGCGGCAGGGTCGATCCGTTGCCGCAGGTGAAGTCCTACGAGCCTGTGCCCTACAAGGGCGAGAGCATGCTCGATCCGTTCGTTCCCGGCCGGATCGTGGTGGCGCAGGCGTCCACCGGCGGCGGCGGCGGGGGCGGCATGCAGCCCGACCTGAACCGTCCCAAGGAACCGCTGGAGGCATTTCCGCTCGAGTCGATAAAGATGGTGGGCACGCTTAGCCAGAACAAGAACATGTTTGCGCTGGTCAGGGCCGGCGCCAACCTGTTCCGCGTGAAAAAGGGCAATTACATGGGCCAGAACTTCGGCGTGATCATGGGTATCGAAGAGGCTCAGATCAGCCTCAAGGAAGTGGTCCAGGACAGCGGCGGGGATTGGGTGGAGCGCAGCATTTCGCTGCAAATGCAGGAGGCCAAGAAATGAACATGTTCAAACGATTGCAAAAACTGTGCGTCATGCTTGCTGCTGGGCTCGCCTGGACAGGGGCCGTGTTCGCCCAGGCAAACAGCATCGAGTCCTTCGACGTGGCCCAGCAAGGAGGCAATATCGTGGTGCGGATCACCACCAGGGAGCCCCTCGGGAGCGCGCCTCCCAGCTTCACGGTCGCCAATCCGGCGCGGATCGTGTTCGATTTCGCGGGCACCAGCAATGCGCTCGGCCGCAATTCTCAGGAGGTTGGCCAGGGCGAGTTGCGCAGCATGAACCTGGTGCAGGGTTCCGACCGCACGCGCCTGGTGCTCAATCTGCGCCGCTCGGTGGCCCACGAGGTCGCGCTCGACGGCAGGAACATCATCGTGACCTTGTCTTCCGCCGCCACCGCGCCCACGGGCGCCGGCGCCGGCCAGGTTACGAGTTTTGCAGAGGGCAGGGCCGATACCAGGCACGCGATCCGCGAAGTGGACTTTCGCCGCGGCAATGCGGGCGAGGGCCGGATACTGGTCGACCTTACGGACTCCTCCACCGGCATCGATATCCGGCAGCAGGGCCAGAACATCGTGATCGAGTTCCTGAAGACCTCGCTGCCCGAGAACCTGCGGCGAAGGCTGGACGTGGTGGACTTTGCCACCCCGGTGCAGACTGTAAGCGCGTTCCAGCAGGGCGAGAACGTGCGCATGGTGATCGAGGCCAAGGGGCAATGGGAACACAACGCCTATCAGTCCGACACCCAGTTCGTCATCGAGGTGAAGGCAGCGGTGCAGGATCCGGCGAAGCTCGCGCAGCGCGGTCGCTATTCCGGCGAAAAGCTGTCGCTCAACTTCCAGAACGTCGAAGTGCGCGCGGTGCTGAACGTCATCGCCGACTTCACCGACCTGAACATCATCACCAGCGACACGGTCGGCGGCAATATCACACTGCGGCTGAAAGACGTGCCCTGGGATCAGGCCCTCGACATCATCCTGCAGACGCGCGGCCTGGACCTGCGCAGGTCCGGCAACGTGATCTGGATTGCGCCGCGGGATGAACTCGCGACGCGCGAGAAGCTTGCGCTCGAATCCCAGTCGCAGATTAGCGAGCTGGAGCAGACCCGCACCGAAGCTTTCCAGATGAACTATCAGAAGGCGGCCGATGTGCAGAAGCTGCTTTCCGATCCGGCCCAGCGGATGCTCTCCAAGCGCGGCAGCGCCGTCGTCGACGCGCGCACCAACACTCTGTTCGTGCAGGACACGCCGAGCCGCCTCGAGGAGGTGCGCAAGCTCATCGCGCGCATCGACGTGCCGGTACGCCAGGTCATGATCGAGGCGCGCATCGTGGAGGCCTCCGAGCTGTTCAACCGTAACCTAGGCGCCAAGCTCGGCTTCAATACGGTCGGCTTGGCCAACGGCAGCCGCCTGCCGGGGCAGGTGCCTGGCGGGAACACGCGCTACGCGTTCGGCAGCACGATCGGCAACACCGACGCAGGTTCCGTGGGCGGCGTCCAGGGTGGCGGGGCGACCGACGGCCTGAGCGTCAATCTGCCGGCCGCAGGTCTCAGCGCGTTCAACGCCGGCACCTTCTCCTTCATCCTGTTCAATGCTGGGCTGACCAAGTTCCTGAATCTGGAAATCTCGGCGCTCGAGGCCGACGGCAAGGGCAAGACCATTTCCAGCCCGCGGGTGCTGACGGCGGACCAGGTCGAGGCGGTGATCGAGCAGGGCACGGAGATTCCATACCAGCAGGCGACGTCATCGGGTGCGACCAGCGTGTCCTTCCGCAAGGCAAACCTCTCGCTCAAGGTGAAGCCGCAGATCACGCCGGACGGCAACATCATCATGACGCTCGACGTGAACAAGGACGAGCCCGGCGCGACCACGCCGGCCGGCATCGCGATCAGTACCAAGCACGTCAAGACCGAGGTGCTGGTGGAAAACGGCGGCACGGTCGTCATCGGCGGCATCTACGACCAGCGCGACCGCAACGACGTCACGCGCGTGCCGTTCTTCGGCGACCTGCCGTATATCGGGTTCCTGTTCAAAAACACGGTCAACACCTCGAGCAAGACCGAATTGCTGGTGTTCATCACGCCCCGGATCGTGAACGAGCGCCTGACCGTCCGCTGACGCAACTTCCCAGCACAATCGAACGGCCGGGTCCTCCCGGCCGTTTCTTTTTCCACCTGCGTAGAATGACGCCGTGAAACCCGAGGGCAGTCTCATCCTTGTCGGCATGATGGGCGCGGGCAAGACCACCGTGGGCCGGCTGCTCGCGCGGCGCCTGAAGCGCAGCTTTTACGACTCCGACGAGGAGATCGAGCGCCGCTGCGGCGTGCGCATCCCCGTGATCTTCGACATCGAGGGCGAAGCGGGTTTCCGGGCGCGGGAGACGCAGGTGATTGCGGAACTCTGCGCGCTGGACAACGCAGTACTTGCCACCGGCGGCGGCGCGGTGCTTGCCGAGGAGAATCGCCGAATTATCGCCGCCCGCGGCATCGTCGTTTACCTACATGCGCGTCCGCCGCACCTCTGGCAGCGCGTGCGGCACGACCGCAACCGACCGCTGCTTGCAACCGCGGATCCCCAGAAGAAAGTGGAGGCGCTCTACGCCGAGCGCGACCCCCTTTACCGCGAGGTTGCCGACCTGGTGGTCGATACCGGCAAGCAGAGCGTGCAGACGCTGGCGAAGGACCTCCTCACACGCCTGGAGGGCAGATGCAGCCTCTCAGCGTAACCCTGGGCGATCGTTCCTACCCGATCCACATCGGGGCCGGCCTGCTGGACGATGCGAAGATGTACGCGCAGTACGTTGCGTCGAGAAGCGTCGCCGTAATCACCAACAAGGTCGTCGCGCCGCTTTATCTCGAGCGCATGCAGCGTGCGCTCGAGCAGGCTGGGGGCCGCGTGGTCCCGGTCCTGATCGAGGATGGCGAACAGGCGAAAGCCTGGGCCACGCTCGACCACGTGATCGACGCGCTGCTGGCCGCGCGCTGCGGCCGCGATTCGGTCATTGTCGCCCTGGGTGGCGGCGTGGTCGGTGACCTCGCAGGATTCGCGGCGGCGGTGTACCAGCGCGGGATCGCGTTCATCCAGGTGCCGACGACGCTGCTCGCACAGGTGGATTCCTCGGTCGGAGGCAAGACCGCGATCAACCACGCGCGCGGCAAGAACATGGTCGGCGCATTCCACCAGCCGCTGGCCGTGATCGCCGATGTCGCCACGCTGGATTCGCTGCCCGACCGAGAGCTGCGCGCCGGAATCGCGGAGGTCATCAAGCACGGTCTGATCCTGGATCTGGAGTTTCTGGAATGGCTCGAAAAACAGATGGAAAAACTGCTTGCGCGTGACCCCGTCGCGCTGGCGCACGCGGTGCGTCGCTCCTGCGAGCTCAAGGCGCAGGTCGTCGCCGTCGACGAGCGCGAGACCGGCCTGCGCGCGATCCTGAATTTCGGCCATACCTTCGGCCATGCCATCGAGGCCGGGGTCGGCTACGGCGAGTGGCTGCACGGCGAAGCGGTCGCGACCGGGATGGTGATGGCAGCCGAGCTGTCGGTGCGCACCGGCACGCTGCGCCGCGAGGACGCCGATCGGGTCACGGCACTCATTGCGCGCGCCGGCTTGCCGGTACGCGGCCCCATGCTGCCGATCGAGCGGTACCTCGAACTGATGCAGGTGGACAAGAAGGCCTCCGGCGGCCGGGTCCGCTTCATCCTGCTCGAAGGGCTGGGCCGTGCGACGCTGCGCGGCGACCTCGATACCGGCCTGGTACGCGAAAGCATCGCCGCTGCAGCGCAGTAGGGTCGTCCTCAGGGGGCAAACCCTTGTAAGCGTGTGGTTCCACGGGTATATTTCAAAGTTCACCTTCAATTTTTGTGCGGCGCGGCGAATAGGCCAGAAAGTCTCTCTTAATCAATAAGATACGCATGAGTTCACCATTTCAACCGGAAGCGCAAGGCCTCTACGACCCAGCGTATGAGCACGACGGCTGCGGGGTCGGTTTCGTCGCGCACATCAAGGGCAAGAAATCGCATTTGATCGTCGAGCAGGGCCTCACGATCCTGAAGAATCTCAACCACCGCGGCGCGGTGGGTTGGGATCCGAAGCTTTCCGACGGCGCCGGCCTGATGATCCAGATGCCGGACCGGTTCCTGCGCGAAGAGATGGCCAAGCGCGGCGTGCGCCTGCCGCCGTTCGGGCAATACGGAGTCGGCATGGTGTTCCTGCCGCGCGACCCGGCGAGCCGCTTCGCCTGCGAGTACGAGATCGAGCGCGCGATCAAGGACGAAGGCCAGGTGCTGCTCGGCTGGCGCGACGTGCCGGTGGACAACTCGGACCTCGCCGAACCGGCAAAGAAACTCGAGCCGGTGATCCGCCAGGTTTTTGTCGGGCGCGGCGCGGGCGTCACCGTGACTGATGCGCTCGAGCGCAAGCTCTACATCATCCGCAAGAGCTCCGGGCACGCAATCCAGACGCTCAAGCTGGAGCACGGCAAGGAGTTCTACGTGCCGTCGATGTCGGCGCGCCTGCTCTGCTACAAGGGGATGCTGCTCGCAATCCAGGTCGGCGAGTACTACCTGGATCTCAAGGATCCGCGCGTCGAGTCGGCGCTTGCCCTGGTGCACCAGCGCTTTTCGACCAATACTTTCCCGTCGTGGGACCTGGCGCACCCGTTCCGCATGATCTGCCACAACGGCGAGATCAACACGGTGCGCGGCAACGTGAACTGGATCCGCGCCCGGCAGGGAGCGATCTCCAGCCCGGTGCTGGGCGACGATCTCGCCAAGATCTGGCCGCTGATCTATGACGGCCAGTCGGACTCGGCTTCATTCGACAATGCGCTGGAACTCCTGGTGATGGGTGGCTACTCCATCGCGCACGCGGTAATGATGATGATTCCCGAGGCGTGGGAGAACCACACGCTGATGGACCCCAGCCGGCGCGCCTTCTACGAATATCACGCCGCGATGATGGAGCCCTGGGACGGTCCCGCTTCGATCGCCTTTACCGACGGGCGCCAGATCGGCGCCACGCTCGATCGCAACGGCCTGCGGCCCTCGCGCTACATCGTCACCGACGACGACCTGGTGATCATGGGCTCGGAGTGCGGCTGCCTGCCGGTTGCCGAGGAACGCATCATCAAGAAATGGCGCCTGCAGCCGGGCAAGATGTTCCTGGTCGACCTGGAGAAGGGCCGCATCATCGACGACAAGGAACTGAAGGAATCGCTCGCCGGCGCCAAGCCCTACGCCGAGTGGATCGAGCGCATTCGCGTCAAGCTGGACGAAGTGGAATCGGAGAAGACCGCGCCGCTCAAGTCTTCGGTGCCGCTGCTCGATCGCCAGCAGGCCTTTGCCTATACGCAGGAGGACATCAAGTTCCAGCTGCTGCCGATGGCGGTGGCGGGCGAAGAGCCGACGGGATCGATGGGCAACGATGCGGCGCTCGCGATCCTGTCGAAAAAGGACAAGACGCTTTATCACTACTTCAAGCAGCTGTTCGCGCAGGTGACCAATCCGGCGATCGACCCGATCCGCGAGGAACTGGTCACCTCGCTGGTGTCCTTCATCGGGCCCAAGCCCAACCTGCTCGGCATCGACGAGATGAATCCGCCGCTGCGGCTGGAAGTCGGCCAGCCGGTGCTCGATTTCTACGAGATGGAGAAAGTCCGCTACATCGAGCGCTACACCGGCGGCAAATTCCGTTCTCTCGAGCTCGACATCACCTATCCGGTCTCCTGGGGCAAGGAAGCGGTCGAGGCGCGGCTTGCCTCCCTGTGCGCGCAGGCTGAGGACGCGGTGCGCTCGGGCTATTCGATCGTGATCGTCTCCGATCGCCATGTGGACAAGGAGCGGGTCGCGATCCCGGCGCTGCTCGCGCTCTCGGCGATCCACCAGCACCTGGTAAACAAGGGCCTGCGCACCTCGACCGGCTTGGTGGTCGAAACCGGTTCGGCGCGCGAGGTGCACCATTTCGCGCTGCTCGGCGGCTACGGCGCGGAGGCTGTGCATCCCTACCTCGCGCTCGAAACCTTGCTCGCGGTGAACGCGGGAGATCCTGCGGCGGGCTCGAAGGCGATCAAGAACTACGTCAAGGCGATCGGCAAGGGTCTGAAAAAAGTGATGTCCAAGATGGGCATCTCGACCTACATGTCCTATACCGGCGCACAGATTTTCGAGGCCGTGGGACTTGCCCGCTCGCTGGTGGAGAAGTACTTCCGGGGCACGGCGTCTTCGATCGAAGGCATCGGCGTGCTTGAACTCGCCGAGGAGACGATCCGCATTCATCGCAGCGCGTTCGGCGACAAGGATCCGGTGCTGCAAACGATGCTTGACGAGGGCGGCGAATACGCCTGGCGGGTGCGCGGCGAAGAGCACGCCTGGACGCCCGACGTGATCGCCAAGCTGCAGCATTCCGCGCGGCAGAACTCGTCTTCGACCTACAAGGAATACGCGGCGCTGATCAACGACCAGTCGCGCCGGCAGTTGACCCTGCGTGGCCTGTTCGAGTTCCGGTTCGATCGCTGCAAGCCGGTGCCGATCGAGGAAGTCGAGCCGGCATCCGAGATCGTAAAGCGCTTCTCGACCGGGGCGATGTCGCTCGGCTCGATTTCGACTGAAGCCCACACGGTGCTCGCGATCGCGATGAACCGCATCGGCGGCAAATCCAACACCGGCGAGGGCGGCGAGGACCGCAGGCGCTACGCGCCGGTGAAAGCGGGCGAGACCCTGCAATCGCGGCTCGGCCGCGAGCGCGTCGAAGTGGACATTGCCCTGAAAGAGGGCGATTCGCTCAACTCCAAGATCAAGCAGGTCGCCTCGGGCCGTTTTGGCGTCACCGCGGAATATCTCGCCGCGGCGGAGATGCTGCAGATCAAGATTGCCCAGGGCGCAAAACCGGGCGAAGGCGGGCAGCTTCCGGGCAAGAAAGTCTCCGAGTACATCGCCGAACTGCGCTATGCGACGCCGGGCGTCGAGCTGATCTCGCCGCCGCCGCACCACGACATCTACTCGATCGAGGATATCGCGCAGCTGATCCACGATCTCAAGAATGCGAACCCCGCAGCCGCGGTGAGCGTGAAGCTCGTGTCGGAAGTCGGCGTGGGCACGATCGCCGCCGGCGTCGCCAAGGCGAAGGCCGACCACGTTACGATCTCCGGCCACGACGGCGGCACCGGGGCCTCGCCCTGGTCCTCGATCATGCATGCCGGCACGCCCTGGGAACTCGGGCTCGCCGAGACGCAACAGACGCTGACCCTGAACCGCCTGCGCGGACGCATCGCGGTGCAGGTGGACGGACAGATGAAGACCGGGCGCGACGTGATCGTCGGTGCGCTCCTCGGTGCAGATGAATTCGGTTTTGCCACTGCTCCTTTGGTCGTCGAAGGCTGCATCATGATGAGGAAGTGCCACCTGAATACCTGCCCGGTAGGCATCGCGACGCAGGATCCGGCGCTGCGCAAGAAGTTCGAGGGCAAACCCGAGCACGTGGTGAACTATCTGTTCTTCGTCGCCGAGGAAGCGCGCGAGCTGATGGCAAAGCTCGGCGTGCGGCGCGTCGAGGAGCTGATCGGCCGCGCCGATCTCCTCGACACGAGGAAGAGTATCGAGCACTGGAAAGCGAAGGGGCTCGATTTCTCCCGCATCTTCCACCTGCCAAAGGTGCCGGTGGAGGTCGCGCGCCACCACTGCGAGACGCAGGACCATGGCCTTGGCAAGGCGCTGGACAACCGGCTGATCGAACTCGCGCGCCCGGCGCTGGAGCGCGGCGAAAAGGTGACCATCGAAACGCCGATCCGCAACATCAACCGCACGGTCGGTACCATGCTTTCCGGCGAGATCGCCAAGCGTTACGGACACGAAGGATTGCCCGACGAGACCGTTCATGTGCGGCTCGCCGGCTCCGCCGGACAGAGCTTCGGCGCCTTCCTTGCGCGCGGCGTATGGCTGGACCTGATCGGCGATACCAACGACTACTGCGGCAAGGGGCTCTCGGGCGGCCGCATCTCGGTCCAGCCTTCAGCCAAGTTCCGCGGCGAGCCGACCGAGAACATCATCACCGGCAATGTCGTGCTCTACGGCGCGATCGAAGGCGAGGCGTTTTTCCGCGGCGTCGCGGGTGAGCGCTTTGCGGTCCGCAATTCCGGCGCGCGGGCGGTGGTCGAGGGCGTGGGCGACCACGGTTGCGAGTACATGACCGGCGGAACGGTGGTGGTTCTGGGTGCCACCGGCCGCAATTTCGCCGCCGGCATGTCGGGCGGCATCGCCTACGTGCTGGACGAGAAGGGCGACTTCGCCAGGTACTGCAACACTTCGATGGTGGCGCTGGAGCCCCTGCTTGCCGAGCCGGAACAGGAGGCGAAGCTCGCGCGCGAGTTCTGGCACAAAGGCGAGTCGGATGAAGCCGTGGCGAAACGCCTGATCGAGCGCCATGCGCGCTACACGGGTAGCGCGCAGGCGAAACGCATCCTCGAGCGCTGGAGCGAGTACCGGCCGAAGTTCGTCAAGGTGTTCCCGAACGAGTACCGGCGCGCGCTGGGCGAGCTCGCCGCCAAGCCCAAGCGTCTCGCGGCGTAGGCAGCGCGTGGGCAAAATCACCGGATTCCTGGACTACGAGCGCCTTGAAGAGCCGCACGAAGGCAAGGTTTCGCGCAAAAAGCACTACCGCGAGTTCTACCTGCGCCTGGCCGACGAAGACGCGAAGATCCAGGGCGCGCGCTGCATGGACTGCGGGATCCCGTTTTGCATGCAGGGCTGTCCGGTCAACAACATCATTCCCGACTTCAACGACCTGGTTTACCGGCAGGACTGGGAGCGGGCGATCGAAACGCTGCACTCGACCAACAATTTTCCCGAGTTCACGGGCCGCATCTGCCCGGCGCCTTGCGAGGAAGCCTGCGTGCTGCGCATCAATGAGGATCCAGTCGGGATCAAGTCGATCGAACACGCGATCATCGACAAAGCCTGGGAATCAGGCTGGGTGAAGGCGCAGCCCGCGGCATACAAGACCGGCAAGAAAGTCGCCGTGGTTGGCTCAGGCCCCGCGGGCCTCGCCTGCGCGCAGCAGCTCGCGCGCGCCGGCCACGAAGTCACCGTATTCGAGAAGAACGACCGCATCGGCGGACAGCTGCGCTATGGCATTCCCGATTTCAAGCTCGAGAAGAAAGTCATCGACCGCCGCCTCGGGCAGATGGCGGCCGAAGGCGTGGTTTTCCGCACTGGTATCAGGATCGGAAAAGACAAGCCGGGTAAAGGGGTTCCGGACTGGGCGACTGAGGTGGTGGGAGCGCAGAAAGTTCTTGCCGATTTTGATGCGGTAATCCTCTCGGGCGGTGCGGAGGTTTCGCGCGACCTGCCGATCCCGGGGCGCGAGCTGGCCGGCGTGCATTTCGCGATGGAGTTCCTGCCGCTGCAGAACAAGCGCGTCGCGGGCGATAAGGGCGTGCCCGAACTCGGGGCGGGCGGCAAGCATGTCGTGGTCATCGGGGGCGGCGATACGGGCTCGGACTGCGTCGGCACCGCCAACCGCCACGGTGCCGCCTCGGTCACGCAATTCGAGCTGCTGCCGATGCCACCCGACGTGGAGCGCAATCCGGTGTGGCCCTACTGGCCGACACGCCTGCGCACTTCTTCCTCGCATGAAGAGGGCGTCGAGCGCGACTGGTCCATCGCCACGAAAGCTCTGGTCGGCGAAGGCGGCAAGGTCAAGACCTTGAAAGCCGTGCGGCTGGC
The DNA here is from genome assembly GCA_038040245.1 of Pseudomonadota bacterium. Lineage (GTDB taxonomy): Bacteria > Pseudomonadota > Gammaproteobacteria > Burkholderiales > SG8-39 > RBG-16-66-20. Next base: position 31,759 of record JBBPIU010000002.1, read on the forward strand.
ATGGAAGGATGGCAAGCCGGCCGAAATTCCAGGCTCGGAATTCGACCTGCCCGCCGATCTGGTCCTGCTGGCGATGGGCTTCGTCTCGCCGGTGCAGTCACTGCTCGAAGAGTTCGGCGTCGAGAAGGATGCTCGTGGCAATGCCAAAGCGGCGACCGAAGGCGCCGGCAGCTACGCCACCAGCGTGCCAAAGGTGTTTGCCGCGGGCGACATGCGCCGCGGCCAGTCGCTCGTGGTGTGGGCGATCCGCGAGGGCCGGCAATGTGCCCGCGCGGTGGACGAATTCCTGATGGGGTTCTCGGAGTTGCCGCGCTAGGGAGGCGCGCGCATGACCGCCACGGGGCAGCGCAGCCACACGCTCTCGGACGCGGACCTGATGGCGGTGGGTTCGCACGGTGTCGCGCGCACCTATCCCAAGAACACGATCATCGTCAGCGAGGGTGACCAGACCGATTCGCTCTACATTATCCTCAAGGGCCGGGTGAAGGTCTTCGTCAGCGACGATGCCGGCCACGAGGTCCTGCTCCTGACCCAGGGTCCGGGCGAGTATTTCGGCGAGTTGGTGCTCGATGAGGGCCCGCGTGCTGCATCTGTCATGACCCTGGAGCCGGCGCGCTTCCTGGTGGTGCAGAAAAAAGACTTCCACGACTTCGTTATCAAGAACCCGGCGTTCGCGCTGAGCCTGATCGAGAAACTGATCGCGCGCGTACGCTCGCTGACCGCGAGCGTGAAGAGCCTCGCGCTGATGGACGTCTACGGCCGGGTCGCCCGGCTGCTCCTCGAGCTCGCCGAGGAGCGCGACGGGGGCATGGTGATCAACCAGCGCCTGACGCAGCAGGACATGGCGAGCCGTATCGGCGCCTCGCGAGAGATGGTAAGCCGCATCCTCAAGGACCTGTCCGCCGGCGGCTACCTGACCCAGTCCCGCAGCGGGATCGTGCTGCACCGCAAACCTCCAGAGCACTGGTAGGCCGACCCGGGGAGTGTGCTTTTCGCACAGTCTCCGGCCGCATTCCTCCGCTGACCCCGATGCTTGGTCGGTCTACGCTGATCCGGCACTCTACCCAATGGGAGGGGACCATGAACCTCAAAGAGCACTTGCAGTTCCTGATCATGATTATCCCGACCTTGCTGCTGCTGACCGCTGTCGCGGCCTCGCTGGCGTTTCCAGCCCAGAGCGCGGGAGCGCCGTCCGTTGGACTGGCGCTCGCCGCCAGCCTTGCCGAAACCGAGGCGGCAATCGTCCAGGACAGCCACATCGGGCGCGTAAATTCCGCCCCGCCAGATAGCCGGTAGGCTGGGGCGCGGGGGCAGCCTCAGTCCCCCGCGGGCGCGATCCGGAATTCGGTCACCGACGGCTCGGAGACGAGCCGCGCCGAGAAAGTCTGCGCGTTGGCTGCGTGCAGGGTACGCAACACCATCTGGTATTCGAACTCGCGCCCCTGGCCGGCGATCCGGTAGCTCATGTTGGTGACGCTGAAGCCGTGCTCCGCGATCAGGCGCCGCAATTCGGCCTCCGGCATCACTTGTTCGCGCGCGAAGCGAACCAGGAAATTGGCGTAGAACTCTGCGGGTATCTTGCCCTCGATCCAGCGGAACACCGAGAGCGTCCCGAGCGTCAGAACGGTCCCCAAGCCGGCGGCAAAGTAAAAGCCGATTCCGGCCAGGATGCCGATCGCGGCCGTGATCCAGATCGAGGCGGCGGTGGTGAGACCGCGCACCGTCAGGCCTTCCTTGACGATCACGCCGGCGCCCAGAAAGCCGATGCCGGTCATGATCCCCTGCGCCATGCGGGTTGGGTCGATCACGACGCGCGCCGCCGCAATGCTCGCGATCCAGTGCGATTCGAACACGGTGACGAGCATCAGCAGGCTCGAAGCAATGCACACCAGCGCGTGGGTGCGAAAGCCCGCGGCGCGGCCGCGGTAGCTGCGCTCCAGGCCGATGATGCCGCCCGCCGCCAGCGCCGCGACCAGCCGCCAACACATCTCCAGATAATCGCCGTTTGTGCTCATGACAGAAATGTGAAAAGCAGTGTAGCCTTCTTTTCCAAGAAGTATCAAGGAGTTCGAGTTCCCGCAGCACCCCCGGTGCTAGAATTCCGGGCCCGACTTCAATGTCCCTCCACGTCGTCATCCTCGCCGCCGGCCAAGGCAAGCGTATGCATTCCGCGCTGCCCAAGGTGCTGCACCGGATTGCCGGGCGGCCGCTGCTTGCCCATGTGATCGACGCGGCGCGCTCGCTCAAGCCCGATCGCATCTACGTTGTCTATGGACATCGCGGCGCCGAAGTCCGGGCCGCGTTCGAGGGCGCGCCCGTGGATTGGGTGGAGCAGGCGCAGCACCTGGGCACCGGGCACGCGCTGATGCAGGCGCTGCCGAGAATTCCGCGTACTGCCACCGTGCTGGTCCTGAACGGCGACGTACCCCTGGTCCGAAGAGAGACATTGCGCAAGCTGATGCGCTCGGCCGGCAAGGGTATCGCCATTGCCACCAGCGACCTGTCGGATCCAGCCGGCTACGGCCGCGTGGTTCGCGACTCCCGCGGCCGCGTGACGCGCATCGTCGAGCACAAGGACGCGAAACCGGCGCAACGCGCGATCCGCGAATGGTATGCAGGCTTTCTCGCGGGCAACGCGTCGCGCCTCGCGGGCTGGCTGGCCAAGGTCGCAAACCGCAATGCGCAGAAGGAGTACTACCTTACCGATGTGATCGGAATTGCCTCTGCCAGCGGGGCGCCGGTGAGCGCAGTGAAGGCCATCGTTCCCCACGAAGTGGCCGGCGTGAATTCGCGCCACGAACTGGCGATCCTGGAGCGCGCCTATCAGAACGCGCAGGCGAAGAGGCTGCTCGATTCGGGGGTGGCGCTCGCCGACCTCTGGCGGCTGGATGTGCGCGGTGAGCTGGCCTGCGGCCAGGACGTCGCCATAGACGTCAACTGCGTCTTCGAGGGCCGCGTGACGCTCGGCAACCGGGTGAAGATCGGACCGAATTGCGTACTGCGGAACGTCACCGTGGCCGCGGACACGGAAGTGCATGCGTTTTCGCTGCTGGAGGACGCCGAGATCGGCGCCGGCTGCAGGATCGGCCCCTACGCGCGGCTGCGCCCGGGCGCCAAGCTGGACCAGGGCGTGCATATCGGCAACTTCGTCGAAGTGAAGGCGAGCCGGATCGGCGCCGGATCCAAGGCAAACCATCTCGCCTACATTGGCGATGCCGAGGTCGGCGCGCGCGTCAACATCGGCGCCGGTACCATCACCTGCAACTACGACGGCGCCAGCAAACACCGCACCGTGATCGAGGACGACTGCTTCATCGGCTCGGACGCGACGTTGGTCGCGCCGGTGCGGATTGCAAAGGGTTCCTACATTGGTGCGGGCTCGACCATCAGCAAGGATACGCCGCCGGGGCAGCTGACCTTGGCGCGCGCGAAGCAGGTGTCGCTGCCGCGCTGGACCCCGCCGCGGAAGAAAGCGGCCCGGGCGAAGTAGCCTATGTGCGGAATCGTAGGCGCGGCAGCCACGCGCAACATCGTCCCGATCCTGATCGAAGGCCTGAAGCGCCTCGAATACCGCGGCTACGATTCCTGCGGCGTGGCGGTGCTCGGGAACGATCGCCTGGAGCGGCTTAGAAGCGTTGCTCGTGTTTCGGATCTTTCATCTCAAATAGAAAAAAAACATCTTGCGGCGGAGACCGGCATCGCGCATACGCGCTGGGCGACGCATGGCGCGCCCGTGACTCACAACGCCCATCCGATTTTCTCGCGTGATGAGATCGCGCTGGTGCACAACGGCATCATCGAGAACTACGAAGAGCTGCGCATCGAGCTCAAAGCGAAGGGTTATGCCTTCGAGACCCAGACCGATACGGAGGTGATCGCGCACCTGGTGCACAGCCTGTACAAGGGGGGGCTTCTCGACGCGGTGCGCCGCGCGGTCAAGCGGCTCACCGGCGCCTACGCGATCGCCGTGGTCTCGAAGCACGAACCGCACCGCGTGGTCGGGGCGCGCGTGGGCAGCCCGCTCGTCATTGGCGTGGGCGCGAACGAGAATTTCCTCGCCTCGGACGCGCTCGCGCTCGCCGGGACCACCGACCGCATCGCTTATCTCGAAGAGGGTGACGTCGCAGAGATCGGTCTCGCGGGCTTTCACGTGCTCGATGCTGGCGGTCGCGAGGTGCGGCGGCCGGTCAAGACCGTCCAGACGACCGGCACGGCTGCGGAACTCGGGCCGTACCGCCACTTCATGCAAAAGGAGATCTTCGAGCAACCGCGCGCTGTCGCCGACACGTTGGAGGGAATCGAAAGAATTTCCCCGGCCCTGTTTCAGGATCCCAAAGGCAAGGTTCTGGGCGACATTGACTCGGTGCTGATCCTTGCCTGCGGTACCAGCTACTACTCCGGACTGGTGGCGAAGGTCTGGATCGAGTCGCTGGCGCGGCTTGCGGTCCAGGTCGAGGTCGCGAGCGAGTACCGCTACCGCGACAGCGTGCCGGATCCGGAGACGCTGGTGGTGGTGGTCTCGCAGTCGGGCGAGACCGCGGATACGCTCGCCGCGCTCAAGCACGCACGCTCGCTCGGGCAGAAGAAAACGCTTGCGATCTGCAACGTCGCCTCGAGCGCGATGATGCGCGAAACGCGGCTCAAGTTCCTCACCCACGCCGGGGTCGAGATCGGGGTCGCCTCCACCAAGGCCTTCACGACCCAGCTGGTCGCGCTTTTCCTTCTGGCGTTGACCCTGGCAAAGCTCGGAAAGAAACTTTCAAGAAAAGAAGAACAGAAGCACTTGCACAGCCTCAGGCACCTGCCAAAGGCAATAGCGGCCGCGCTCGCGCTCGAACCGCAACTGATCGCCTGGGCTGGCCGGTTCGCGAACAAGGAGCACGCGCTGTTCCTTGGCCGCGGGCTGCACTATCCGATTGCGCTCGAGGGCGCGTTGAAGTTGAAGGAGATCTCCTACATCCATGCAGAGGCCTATCCGGCGGGGGAGCTGAAGCACGGGCCGCTTGCGCTTGTCACTTCCGCAATGCCGGTGGTCACCGTGGCGCCGAACGACGCGCTGCTCGAGAAGCTGAAATCGAACATGCAGGAGGTGCGGGCGCGGGGCGGCGAGCTGTATGTGCTCGCCGACGCTGATACGCGCATCGCCGCTTCGGAAGGCGTGAACGTGGTCCGTCTGCCGGAACACTACGGACTGCTCTCGCCGATCCTGCACGTGGTGCCGCTGCAGCTGCTGGCGTATCACACCGCGCTTGCGCGCGGCAGCGACGTCGACAAGCCGCGCAATCTCGCCAAGTCCGTCACCGTAGAGTGACCGCCGGCCTCATCGCTGACGTCGTCATTGTCGGCGCCGGCCATAACGGTCTGGTCTGCGCCTGCTACCTGGCCAAGGCGGGACTGAAGGTGAAGGTGCTGGAGCGCCGCAGCGTAGTCGGCGGCGCCGCGGTCACCGAGGAATTCCATCCTGGTTTCCGCAATTCGGCCGCCGCCTACACGGTGAGCCTGCTGCAGCCGAAGGTGATCCGGGAGTTGCGCCTCGCGGAACACGGACTGCGCATTGTCGAGCGGCCGTTCTCGAACTTCCTCCCCATGGAGGGTGGGTATCTCAAGGTGGGCGGCGGCCTGGAAGCGACCCAGCGCGAAGTGGCGAAATACTCGGCGCGCGACGCCGGGCAGCTGGCCGACTACTACCAGACCGTCGAAACGGTCGCCGACGTGTTGCGCGCGACCGTGCTCGAGACGCCGCCGAATGTCGGAGGCGGGATGGTGGATTTTTTTCGAGCATTGAAATTCGGGGGAAAACTCAGAAAACTCGATATCGAATCGCAGCGCGACCTGCTGGAGCTTTTTACCCGCAGCGCAGCCGAGCTGCTGGGGCGCTGGTTCGAGTCCGATCCGATCAAGGCGGTGTTCGGTTTCGATGCCGTGGTCGGCAACTACGCCAGCCCGTTCCATCCCGGCACCGCCTACGTTTTGCTGCACCACTGTTTCGGCGAGGTCAACGGCAAGCGCGGCATATGGGGCCACGCGATCGGCGGCATGGGCGCGATCAGCGAGGCGCTGGCTGCCGAAGCCCGGCGGCTGGGCGTTGAGATCACCTGTGAGGCGCCGGTTGCCCGCGTGCGAAAGAACACAGTGGTACTCGAGGACGGCAAGGAAGTCGCGGCCAGGGCGATCGTGGCCAACGTCAACCCGAAGCTGCTCTATCTGAAGCTGATGGAGAAAAGCGATCTTCCCGCTGAATTCATTGCCCGTATGGAGCGCTACAAGTGCGGCTCGGCCACTTTTCGCATGAACGTCGCGCTGTCGGCGTTGCCGCGCTTCGCCTGCCTCCCGGAGCCCGGGCCGCATCACGCGAGCGGCATCATCCTTGCCCCGTCGCTCGGCTACATGGACCGCGCTTACCTGGATGCGCGCGCCGGCGGAATCGCCGCGAAGCCGATCGTCGAAATGGTCATTCCGAGCACGCTGGACGACTCGCTCGCGCCCAAAGGTGCGCATGTGGCGAGCCTGTTCTGCCAGCACTTCGCGCCGGACGCGGACTGGGCTGCGCGAAAGAGCGAGGCCATCGAGCGCATCTTCGACGTGGTCGAGTCGCATGCGCCGGGTTTCCGGCTGAGCGTGATCGCGTACACGGCGCTTTCGCCGGCCGATCTGGAGCGCGACTTCGGCCTCGTCGGCGGCGACATCTTCCACGGCGCCCTGTCGCTCGATCAGCTCTGGTCGGCGCGGCCGCTGCTTGGCTATGCCGACTACAGGGGGCCGGTGAAGGGGCTTTACCTCTGCGGCGCGGGCGCCCATCCCGGCGGCGGCGTCACGGGCGCGCCCGGCCACAACTGCGCGCGCGAGGTGCTGCGCGATTTCGGCCGGCGCATGCCGGCCTAAGAAGGCGGTCAAAAGCGGGCCGGCTTGACCTTCCCATGATAGGAGGGTCCAATCTGCGAGCACCATGAAACAGATGAGCATCGATCCGGTTTGCGGGATGCAGGTCGACCCGACGTCAGCCTATTCGCTCGAACACAAGGGCGTGCGCTACGCCTTCTGCTGCGACGGCTGCCTGAACGCTTTCAAGGCCGACCCGAAGCGCTACGTCGCCAAACCGGCCGCCTGTTGTGGCGGACACGGCCACGCGCATGCGCCATCGGTTGCTCCGCCTGGCGTCCCGGGCGCGCGTTACACCTGCCCGATGCATCCGGAGGTGCTGCGCGATGGGCCCGGCGACTGCCCGGTCTGCGGCATGGCGCTGGTGCCAGTCGCCGGTACCGGGGCGTCCGACGACACCCAACTACGCGACCTGGCGCGGCGATTGTGGATCGGAGTCGCGTTGTCCGCGCCGCTGTTTCTGCTCGCGATGGCGCCGATGGTCGGTATCCACGAACTCTTCGGCCTGCAACCACGGCCACGCGGCTGGATCGAGTTCGTGCTGGGCACGCCGGTCGTGCTTTGGGTCGGCTGGCCGATCTTGCGCAAATTCTGGCTGTCGCTCACCCATCGCGCGCTCAACATGTACACGCTGATCGGGCTGGGGGTGGGGCTCGCCTATCTGTTCAGTCTCGCCGCGGTGTTTTTTCCGAACCTGTTCCCGAAGGAGTTTCGCGAGCACGACGGAGCGGTGGGCACGTATTTCGAGGCAGCGGCGGTGATCGTGACCCTGGTGATACTTGGCGACTTTCTGCAGTTGCGAGCGATGGGCCAGACCAGCCAGGCAATCCAGCAATTGCTTAAGCTCGCGCCGAACCTCGCCTGGCGCCTGCATGATGACGGCGCCGAGGAACAGGTGCCGCTGGAGAGCGTAGCTGTTGGCAACCGGCTGCGTGTGAAGCCGGGCGAGAAGGTGCCGGTGGATGGCACGGTACTCGAGGGCACGAGCAGGGTGGACGAATCCATGATGACCGGCGAGCCCGTGCCGGTCGCCAAGGCCGCGGGCGGCAAAGTCGTGGGCGCAACCGTGAACGGCAACGGCTCGTTGGTTATCCGCGCCGAGCGCGTGGGCGCGGACACGCTGCTGGCACGTATCGTTCACATGGTGGGAGAGGCGCAGCGCACGCGCGCGCCGATCCAGAAGCTCGCCGATGTCATTGCGGCGTACTTTGTCCAGATCGTCGTGGTCATCGCCATCGTGACGGCGCTCGTGTGGTGGTTTTTCGGTCCGGAGCCGCGGTTCGCGTACGCGTTCCTGAACGCCGTCGCTGTGCTGATCATTGCCTGCCCCTGTGCCGTCGGACTCGCTACGCCGATCTCGATGACCGTCGCGATGGGGCAGGGCGCGCGCGCGGGGATCCTGTTCCGCAACGCCGAGGCGATCGAGCGCATGCGTGATATCGACACGGTCGTAGTGGACAAGACCGGCACGCTGACCCTCGGGCATCCCGCGCTGACCGATTTTGTCGTCGAGGGAATTCCAGAAGCCGAAGCGCTGGCGCTCGTCGCAGGCGTGGAACAGCTCTCGGAGCATCCGATAGCGCGTGCGATCGTCGAAGGCGCAAAGGCGCGCGATCTTACGCCACGGACTGCCGGGGCATTCGAAGCAGTAAACGGCCTCGGCGTGCAAGCCGACATGGATGGCAAGCGCGTGCTGGTAGGCAGCCGTAACTTTCTCGCGCAGCATGATGTCGATACGCAGCGTTGGGAAGCGCGCGCCGAAGCTTGGCGTTCGCAAGCCAAGACGGTGGTGTTCTTCGCGGTGGACGGTGTGGCCGTTGGAATCGCCGCGGTGGCCGATCCGATCAAGGAAAGCACTCCGGAGGCAATCGCAGCACTCAAACGAACGGGCGTGCGCATCGTGATGCTCACCGGCGACTCCCACAGCACTGCCAAAGCCGTTGCCCGCCAACTCGGCCTTGACGAGGCGCTCTCCGAAGTGTTGCCCGAGGACAAGGCCGGTCACGTAAAGCGCCTCCAAGCCGAAGGGCGCAAGGTGGCGATGGCGGGTGACGGCATCAACGATGCGCCGGCTCTGGCGCAGGCCGATGTCGGCATCGCAATGGGCACAGGCACCGACGTGGCGATGGAAAGCGCGGGAGTGACGCTGGTCAAGGGCGACTTGCGCGGCATCGCGCGCGCCGCCGCGCTGTCGCGCGCCACGATGCGCAACATCCGCCAGAACCTCGCCTTTGCATTCGGCTACAACGCGCTCGGCATTCCGCTGGCCGCCGGCGTGCTCTACCCCGCTTTCGGCCTGCTGCTCTCGCCGATCTTCGCCGGCGCCGCCATGGCGCTGAGCTCCGTGTCCGTGATCACGAACGCGTTGCGGCTCAATCGCGTAAAGTTGTGACCATGGGTAAGCGTGAACTATCGCTTGAGCATGCAGATGCCCTGGGCCAGGGGCTGCTCGACATCGGGCGGGCGTCGAAGGCGAGCGGCGTCTCGGTCAAGATGATCCGGCACTACGAGGCGATCGGATTGCTGACGAAAGTCGGTCGCACCCATGCCAATTACCGCGTCTACACCGACAAAGATGTGCATACGCTGCGCTTCATCAAGCGGGCTCGCACACTCGGTTTCTCGATGGATGACATCCGCCAGCTGCTGGCGCTGTGGCAGAACCGGTCGCGCCCGAGCGCATCGGTGAAGAAGATCGCGGGCGGCCACATGCAGGTCCTGAAGCGCCGGATCCTTGAAATGCAGTCGATGGTGGCGACCCTCGAGCACCTGACCCACAACTGCCACGGCGACAGCCGGCCGGACTGCCCGATCCTGGAAGACCTGGCGGGCGATGGTCACGGGAACTCCGGTGGCACGGCGCGGTCTGGTCATTTACCCCTGTGATACGATTCCTCGAATGAGCCGCTTCGCCAAGGCCGTATTGATCCTGATGCTGGCAGCGATCCCGCTGCGCGGCATGGCGGGAGTCATTTCGGCGTTCTGCGAACCGCAGCACCACGGCGCCGGGCAGATGACGCACGCCGAATGTGACGGCTGCGAGCACGATGCAACGCGTCACGAAGAGCCAGGCGACGACTCCAATGCCAAGTGCGGCCATTGCTCGGCATGTTCTGTCAGCGCGCCTCTGGTGTCCGAATCCGCACGCGGAATTTCGTATGCAGGCTCGGATACGTTGCCGATCCTGTTTCTTGACCGTGGTCTCCCTGCCCGCTTTCCCGAGCGGCTCGAACGGCCTCCTCTCGCTCTTTGATTTCCTGACAGCTTTGCGGCGCCGCTGAAGAAGGCGCCGCGTGCGCATGCGCGCAATCGCGTGCGCCTGTTGGAGTCGAGAGAGCCATGCAAAGAACCAGTCTTGCTGTCCTGTTCGCGCTTGCCGCCGGAGGCTGCGTGAGCTTTGCCCCCGACGGCGGCTTCGGCACGGTCGGCGATGCGGTGAAATCGCGCACCGGGCGCGAAGCGGTCTGGGTGCGCTCGGAGAAGGACGCCGACTCCGTGCGCGCCCGGGCGAAGGAACTGCTTGCGCAGCCGCTGACCGCCGAGAGCGCGGTGCAGATCGCCTTGCTCAACAATCCGGGCCTGCAGGCGAGCTACGCCGAAATGGGTATCGCCGAGGCCGACCTGGTCCAGGCCAGTCGCTGGAGCGGGCCGACGTTTTCGTTCGCTCGCTTGCGCCGCGGGAACGAGACTGAGTTCGAGCGCAGCGTCTTCTTCAATATTCTCGGCCTGATCAACATACCGCTTTCCACGAAAGTCGAGCGCAAGCGCTTCGAATCCGCCCAGGCGCGCGCCGCAGGCGACGCGCTCAAGCTTGCGCTCGAGACCCGCAAGGCATTCTTTTCCGCGGTCGCAGCCGAAGAGGGGGTGCGCTACATGGAACAGGTGAAGCTCGCCGCCGAGGCGAGCGCGGACCTGGCGCGCCGCATGGCAGCGGCCGGCAACTGGCCGAAGCTCAATCAGGCCCGCGAGCAGGTCTTCTATGCGGAAGCCACCGCGCAGCTCGCCCGGGTGACGCAGGCCCGAGTATCAGCGCGCGAACGGCTTACGCGCCTGATGGGACTGTGGGGCGACGACCTGCGCTTCGCCTTGCCGGAGCGCCTGCCCGACTTGCCGAAGGTCGCGCGCGAGGCGGGAGACCTGGAAACGCAGGCGCTGGCGCAGCGGCTGGATGTGCAGGCCGCGCGCCGGGAAACCGAAGCGCTCGGCGAATCGATGGGACTCACCAAGGTCTCCCGCTTCGTCGATTTGCTCCAGTTCGGTCTGCACCACAACACCGAATCACCGAGGCCGCCGCAGCGGGGCTGGGAGATCGAACTGCGCATCCCGATCTTTGATTTCGGCGGAGCGCGCGTGGCGCGGGCGGAGACCATGTACATGCAGTCGGTCAATCGCGTCGCCGAAACTGCCATCCGGGCACGATCCGAGGTGCGGGAAACCTACTCCGCTTACCGCACCACCTTCGATCTTGCAAAGCACTACCGCGACGAAATCGTGCCGCTCAGGAAGCGAATCTCCGAGGAAATGCTGTTGCGCTACAACGGCATGCTCGCGAGCGTGTTCGAGCTGCTTGCCGACTCCCGCGATTCGGTGATGAGCGTGAACGCCTATATCGAGGCGCTGCGCGACTTCTGGCTCGCCGAATCCGATTTGCAGGCGGCGCTGACGTCAGGATCACCTTCGGTGATGGCGGGCTCGTCGGGCAGTTCGAAGACCATGGGCCTGCCCGCCGCTGGCGGCGCAGCGCATTGAACGAGGAATCAGACATGACGAATCGCAGAAACTTTCTGAAGACCGCGGGCGCGGCTATGCTCGGCGCGGCGGCGGTGAGCCGGGTTGCGCAGGGCGCGGTGCCTGAAGCGCCGAGCATGGACAAGCCAGCAACGCAGCCACCGCTCGCCCCGGCGAGCGGTCGCCCTTACAACCCGGTCGTGACCCTGAATGGCTGGACGCTGCCGTGGCGGATGAAGAACGGAGTCAAGGAATTCCATCTCGTCGCCGAGCCCGTGGTGCGCGAGCTTGCGCCGGGCATGAAAGCCAACCTGTGGGGCTACAACGGCCAGAGCCCGGGGCCGACCATCGAGGTGGTCGAGGGCGACAAGGTGCGCCTGTTCGTGACCAACAAGCTGCCCGAGCACACCACCATCCATTGGCACGGGCAAAGGCTGCCGAACGGCATGGACGGCGTAGGCGGGCTGAATCAACCGCAGATTCCCGTCGGCAAGACCTATGTATACGAGTTCACCGCCAAGCGGCCGGGCACATTCATGTATCACCCCCACGCGGACGAGATGGTGCAGATGGCAATGGGGATGATGGGCTTCTGGATAACCCATCCGAAAGATCCGAAGTTCATGCGGGTCGATCGCGATTTCGTGTTCCTGCTCAGCAACTACGACATCGATCCCGGCAGCCACACTCCGAAGGTGAGCACCATGCTGGATTTCAATCTGTTCACGTTCAACAGCCGCGTGTTCCCGGGGATCGACCACATGGTCATGCGCAAGGACGATCGTGTCCGCATTCGCATCGGCAATCTCACCATGACCAGTCACCCGATCCATCTGCACGGCCATGAATTCGTCGTCACCGGCACCGATGGCGGCTGGACGCCGCCGGGATCCAGATGGCCCGAAGTGACCACCAATGTCGCCGTAGGCCAGATGCGGGCGATCGAGTTCGACGCCAACGAGCCCGGCGACTGGGCATTTCACTGTCACAAGTCGCACCACACCATGAACGCGATGGGCCACAACAATCCGACCATGATCGGTGTCGATCATCGCGGTATCGCGGAAAAGATCACCAAGCTGGTGCCGGATTACATGGTGATGGGCGAGCGCGGTATGGCCGACATGGGGGAAATGGAAATGCCACTGCCCGACAACACGTTGCCGATGATGACCGGGCAAGGCCAGTTTGGCGCGATCGAGATGGGCGGCATGTTCACGGTGGTGAAGATTCGCGAGGGGCTGGCGAAAAACGACTACAAAGATCCGGGTTGGTACAAACATCCCCCGGGCACAGTCGCTTACCTCTTGAATGGCACGCAAACGCCGCACGCCGAACGCGCGCCCGACGCTGCGCCCGTCAAGGGCCGTGCGCTGCAGGTGCGCAAGCCTACGGGTCATTCCGGACACTGACGAGCGAGACCTCGATGAAGATCGCAGCAGCCGCAGGTCTTTTCCTCGCTGTCGCCGTAGCAGGGGCCTTGGCCTTCATTTACTCGGGGACCTACGACATTTCCGCCACGACCCCACACTTCGGCGTCACTCACCGGGTATTGAGAACGGTGATGGAGCAGTCGGTGAAGCGGCAGGCCCGGGAGGTCAAGGTGCCGGAACTTGACGATCCGGAAAAAGTGCACTTGGGCTTTAGAAGCTTCAATGCGATGTGCGTCACCTGCGATGTGGCGCCGGGCGCGCCGGCATCGGATATCAACAAAGGCCTCTACCCCAAGGCCCCCGATCTGGCGCAAGCGGCGAAGGCCTGGACGCCGGCCGAGCTCTACGTGATCGTCAAACGCGGGATCAAGATGAGCGGTATGCCCGCCTGGGAGCCTACGCATAGCGGAGAACAACTATGGGAGCTCGTTGCTTTCCTGAAAGTGCTCCCCACCATGCCAGCGGCTGAATATCAGGGCGCGGTGAAGTATATGGCGGCGAGCCCTGGCGGAAAAAGCCACGACATGAAAGCCGACGGTCACTAGCCGGGTGTTGCATTTTTACCCTAGCTGAACGAGGAAACCATGCGAACCCTCCTGCTGTTAGCCGCGCTACTGAGCGCGTCCGAATGGACATTGGCGCAAGCACGTACCCGACCCGACCCCGCGAAGCCGAGCACAACCGCGCCGCCACCCTCATACCAGTCTGCTTTTTCCGATTACCAGCCGTTTCGGGACGAAAAAGTCAGGTCGTGGAAAGACGTCAACCAGGAAGTCGCGGACAACCCCGGCATGGGTTCGATGAAACACGGACCGGGAATGCCCATGCCCGGCATGGATGCGAAAGCCGGCGACGCGACGAAGGGAAAGGATGGCACGGCCGGCCACGATATGGGATCGATGAAAGACAAGCCGGGCAAGACCATGCCCGGAATGGATAAGCCATCCGCCACCGCGCCGAAGAGCAAGGAAGGTCACGACGCGATGGCGATGGCCAAGCCGCAAACGACACCTGGCCAGACCGCCGGCATTCAGACTGCTCGCATTACCGGCACAGGCAGCGTGCAACTAGTCGACAAGGCCAACGGCAAAGTAAAGCTCACCCACGATCCGATTGCGGCAATGGGCTGGCCGAAGATGACCATGTTCTTTCGATTGAAGGAACGCTCGCTCGCGGACCAGGTGAAGGAAGGTGACAAGGTCGAGTTCACGCTGGAGAAATCGGCCTCTGGCTACGTCATTTCCGGTTTCCAAAAGTCGATTTCCGAATCAAACCCCGCTGTCAATGTTCCCAAACCGGCCGGGCACGGCAAGCATTGAACTTCTTTGACAGACCAACCGTCACCCAGGAGAGAATCATGATTCGTACGCTTCTAGCCACCGCCCTATCCATCGCGGTCGTTTCTGGACAAGTTCTCGCGCACGGCGAAGCGAAGCACGACAAGAAGGCGGCCAAGCCGGTCTCGACGGAGGAGAAGCCGTTCGGGCGCGAAGGCGATCCGAAAAAAGCGTCACGCACCGTGAAAGTCAATATGAGCGACAAGCTGCGCTTCACGCCCGCCAGCCTGACAGTCAAGCAGGGTGAAACCGTGAAGTTCGTCGTGAAAAATAGCGGCAAGCTCATGCACGAGATGGTGCTCGGCACGATGCAGGAGTTGAAGGAGCACGCCGCGATGATGCAGAAACATCCGACCATGGAACACGATGAGCCGTACATGGCGCATGTCGCGCCCGGCAAGACCGAAACCATGGCCTGGCAGTTCACCAAGGCAGGCGAGTTCTACTTCGGATGTCTAGTCCCCGGCCATTTCGAGGGCGGGATGATCGGCAAGTTGTCGGTCAAGTAATCGAATACCTCAATCACCTTATTGCAAAGGAAATGCCATGAACCGAATTTTCGCGACGATCGTTGCCACCGCTATTGCTATTGGCGCTGCGCCAGCTCTGGCCGACAAGGGCCACGCCAAGCAGCAAGCCCGCGCGACCGAGATGATCGACGGTGAAGTCCGCAAAGTGGACAAGGACGCAAAGAAGCTCACCATCAAGCACGGCCCTATGCCGAGTCTCGACATGCCGGCTATGACCATGGTGTTCCAGGTCAAGGAATCCGCAATGCTTGAGCAGGTGAAAGCGGGCGACAAGGTGAAGTTTGAAGCTCAAAAGCTCGGCGGCGCCTTCACCGTGACGAAGATCGAGATGGCGAAATGACGCGCGGCCTTGCAGCGGTTCTGGCATTTGCCGCGACTTCCGCGATGGCGCAGCACCAGCCCTACGCCGGGCAGGAGGATCGAGAAATCAAGGCGCTCTCGCCCGAGGAGGTGAAGCAGTATCTGTCAGGGGCTGGGATGGGCTATGCGAAACCCGCGGAGCTGAACCGTTTTCCCGGCCCGATGCACGTGCTGGAACTCGCGGACAAGCTAGATCTCACGCCGGATCAGCAGGTACGCACGAAATCGTTGATGGACGCCCACAAGGCCGAGGCGCGCGCAATCGGCGCGAAGAAGGTGGATTCCGAGCGCGCCATTGAGGCGTTGTTTCGTTCCGGCAAAGTGGACGAAGCGGTGCTGGCGGATAGCGTGGGGAAGGCCGCGGCGCTGGAAGGGGAATACCGCCTCGCGCACCTGGAGACGCACCGGCGGATGCGTGCTCTGCTCACCGAGGAACAGATCGCGCGCTACGACCGCTTGCGCGGCTACGGTTCTGGCGGCGAGCACCGGAGCCGCCACTAGATGCCAATGCGCGCGACATCGGCCTGCCCGGACTCGTCTCAAGCGCCGGATATCCGGCTCGTCACGGCTGCACTTGGCACCGGCCTTTCGTTCGTTTTCGCGTGCCCGGCGGTCGCGGCCGCGGGATTCGCGGCGCTCGCCGCGACGCTCGCAGGGCTGTCCCGCGGTCTGCGCGGCACCGGAGGATTGAGCGCGGGCTTCGTGGTGCTCCTCGCCGCCGGGGCGCTGGCGCTGCTGCGCCCGGAGGCTTGGATCTGCGTAGCGGCGGCAACGGCCATCGGTGCATTGCTGGCGTCCGACCACGTGCGAGCCGCCGGCGCGGCGTCTTTGCGTTTCTAGGGCTACAATCGCATGATGCTGCCCCGTTCCTCGCTTCGCCGAATCGCGCGTGCCGTGCTTTGCGCAAGCCTTTTCGCCCAGGCGGCACTCGCCGCGGCCGCCTGCGACTGGCTGCGCGTTGCCCCCGCGCAGGCCCTCATGGCAAAGGCGGGCGAACCATCCTGTCACGAAGAGCCGGCGCGCAACGCGAACCTCTGTCTCGCGCATTGCCTCGGTGCCGACCAGAGTACGGATACGCCGCAAGTCGCGATCCCCGTATGGAGCCAAGCATTTCTTCTGGTGGCTGTGGACATCGAGAGCGCACCAGCGCGCCAAGCGATCCTGCACTACACGTTGCCGCATCCCGGCGCGCCGCCGCCCCGCATCCTGTATCACTCCTTCCTGATCTGATCCTCCGCGCCTGACCTTGGCCGCCGGCAGCTGCCGGCGGAGGTTTCGCTTTGCGGAGGATTTCATGCGTAATGAATTACTGTTCGTGGCGGCTCTTGCTGCCGCTACCCCTGCCTTGGGGCAGGTTCTCACTCTCGATGAGGCGCGCAGCCGCGCGCTCGAAGGCCAGCCCGCTCTGCGCGCGCTGGAGCTGAATGCCCGCGCCGCGGACGAGTCCTCGGTGGCGGACGGGGCGCTGCCTGATCCGCGCCTCAAGCTCGGCGCGCTCAACTTCCCGACGCGCGGCTTTCCGGGCGCGCGCGACGACATGACGCAGGTCGGCATCAGCTGGGAGCAGATGATTCCCGGGGGCGACAAGCGCCGGCTGCGCACCGAGCGTACGCAGGCCGAGGCCGAACAGGCGCGCGCCGAGGCGTTGGGAATACGCCAGATGATCCTGCGCGATGTCGGGCAGGCCTGGGTCGACGCCTGGCTCGCGGCTGAAAACGCGCGTCTCATTGGCGAGGTGGCGAAGGAGTACGAGCGCGGCATCGAGCTCGCGCGCATCGCCCTCGGTTCCGGCCGCGGCTCGCAGGCCGACGTCCTGGCCGCGCGCCAGTTGCTGAACCAGGCCGCGGATCGGCGACTGGAGTTTGGGGCGCAATCCGAGCGTTCGCGCGCGAACCTAGCCCGCTGGGTTCCGGAGGCGGCGGCACGCCCGCTGCCGGACAGCCTGCCCGGCTTTCCCGCGCCAGCACCCGTCGCGGCACTGCGCGAGGCGCTTGAATCGCATCCGCTGCAGCGAACGCTTGCGCGCGCGCAGGGCGTGGCCAACGCCGACACCGCCCTCGCGCGCGAAGCGTCCTCGCCCGATCGCTCGGTCGAGGTCGGGTACTTCGCGCGCAGCGGCGGGCGCTCCGACATGCTGATGTTCCAGATGGCGTTCGAACTGCCGTTCTACGCCGATAAGAAGCAGAACCGTCTGCTCGAAGCGAAATTACGGCTGGCCGAGCGCGTGCGCGAGCAGCGCGCCGATCAATTGCGGCAGCTGCGCGCCGAGCTGGAAGCGGCATACGCCGAATGGCGGATCGCCGGCGAACGGCTGAGGAACGTTTCGGAAGCGATCCTGCCTGACGCGAGAGCGCGTCTCGACACTCTGGTCGTCGGCCATGGCGCGAGCACTGTGCCGCTCGCACAGGTGTTCGATGCGCGGCGGCAACTGATTGAGGCGCGCATGCAGGAACTTGTTCTGCGTGCCGCGCAGGCGAAGGCGCGCGTGGCGCTGCAGTATTTCGAGATCGAAGGGACGCAACCATGAATAAAACCAAAATTGCGATCGCTGTTGCGACCGGCATCGCGCTCGCCGTGGGTGGTTTCTTCATCGGGCAGAGACGCGCCCACCAGCAGATGGTGGCGGAGCCTGCGCCGGCGGTCCCCGGATCGGCCGAGCGCAAGGCCCTCTATTACCACGACCCGATGTACCCGCAGCAGAAGTTCGACAAGCCGGGAAAGTCGCCGTTCATGGACATGCAGTTGGTGCCGGTCTACGCGAACGACAAGGGTGGGGAGGGCGGCGTCACGGTAAGCGCGCGCGCGCAGCAGAACCTCGGCATGCGCACCGCGCTGGCCGAGGTCATGGAGTTCCGGCAGGAAATGCCCGCGGTAGGAACCGTGCAGGCCGACGAGCGGCGCATCGCGCGCGCCGAAGTGCGGACGGCGGGGTGGGTCGAAAAGCTGCACGTGCGTGCGGTGAACGATGCGGTTCGCGCGGGGCAGGTGTTGGCCGAGATCTATTCGCCCGAACTGCTCGCGGCGCAGGAAGAGTACCTGCTCGCCCGGCGTATGGTGCAGGCGAACGCTGCGGAGGAACCGCTTGCACGCGCTGGGCGCCGGAGACTCGAATTGATGGGTCTTGCCGACGGAGAAATCAGAAAGCTCGAGCAGTCCGGTACGGCAAGCCGGAGGGTACCGCTTGTCGCACCGATCTCCGGCATCGTGAGCGAGCTGGGCGTTCGGGAGGGCGCCATGGTGCAGGCCGGCGCGCCGGCATTTACGCTGACCGATCTGTCCTCGGTATGGATCGTGGTGGAAGTACCCGAGGCGCAGGGCGCCTTGCTCCGGCCCGGCCTGCGCGCTGAGGTCAGCGTACAAACGGTGCCCGGCAAGACCTTCGAGGGGAAGCTGGACTACGTCTATCCCGAACTGAACGCGCAGACGCGCACGCTCAAGGCGCGCATCGCGTTGGCCAACCCGCGGCTCGAACTCAAGCCGGGCATGTTCGTCACCGCCGCCCTGGTCTCTGCCGCGCGCAAGGTGCTCGCCGTGCCGACAGAGGCGGTCATTCAGACGGGTACGCGCAGCGTGGTGATCGTCATGGCTGGCGAACGCTTCCGGGCCGCGACGGTGAAGGCCGGCGCGGAGATGGCCGGACGCACGGAGATTCTGGAAGGCCTGAAGCCCGGCGAGCGCGTGGTCTCCTCGGGCCAGTTCCTGATCGATTCCGAGTCAAGCCTGAAGGGTGCATTGGATCGCCTGGAGGGTCCCGCGGAGACGCCATCCAAGGGAAGAACGCATCAGGGACGCGGTAAGGTCATCGATATAGATGCGGCGAAAGGGCGCGTCGAGCTGGACCACGAGCCGATCCCCTCCATGAAATGGCCGCAGATGAAGATGGGCTTCGGCGTTGCCGACAAGGCGGCGCTGGCGAAGCTGAAAAAAGGCGACGCCGTCGAGTTCGATCTTCGTGGCGAACCCGATAAGGACGGCAACTACCTGATCGAGAAGATCGCGCCGCGGAGCGCGAAATGATCGCCGGACTGATCCGCTGGTCGATCGTCAACCGGTTCCTGGTGCTGATGGCGACCGTGCTGATCGCCGCCTGGGGCGTCTACGCGGTAATGAAGACGCCGCTCGACGCCATTCCCGATCTTTCCGATGTGCAGGTGATCATCCGCACGCCGTTTCCCGGCCAGGCGCCGCGCATCGTCGAGGACCAGGTGACTTATCCGCTCACCACCACCATGGCCTCGGTGCCGGGGGCGAAGACGGTGCGCGGCTATTCGTTCTTCGGCGATTCGTTCGTCTACATCCTGTTCGAGGACGGCACCGATCCTTACTGGGCGCGCTCGCGGGTGCTGGAGTACCTGAGCCAGGTGCAGTCGCGGCTGCCGCCGCAGGCCAAGCCCGCGCTCGGGCCCGATGCCACGGGCGTGGGCTGGATTTACCAGTACGCGCTGGTGGACCGCACGGGCCGCCACGACCTGGGCGAGCTGCGCGCGCTGCAGGACTGGTTTCTCAAGTTCGAACTGAAGACGCTGCCCAATGTGGCCGAAGTGGCCTCGGTGGGCGGCATGGTGCGCCAATACCAGGTGGTGCTCGACCCGGACAAGCTGCGCGCCTACGGCATTCCGCATACGCGCGTGGTTGCGGCGATACAGGGCGCCAACCGCGAAACCGGCGGCTCGGTGGTGGAACTCGGCGAGGCCGAGTACATGGTGCGCGCAAGCGGCTACCTGAAGACGCTGGATGACTTCCGCGCCATCCCCCTCATTACGTCCAAGGGCGGTATCGCGGTGACGCTGAAGGACGTCGCGCGCGTGCAGATCGGTCCGGAAATGCGCCGCGGCATCTCGGAACTGGACGGCGAGGGCGAAGTCGCGGGCGGCGTCATCGTGATGCGCTCCGGCAAGAATGCGCTGGAGACGATCGCGGCGGTCAAGGCGAAACTGGAAGAACTGAAGAAGGGACTGCCGCAGGGTGTGGAGATCGTCGAAACCTACGATCGCTCCGGCCTGATCGAGCGCGCGGTGGCGCACCTGCGCGACAAGCTCGCCGAGGAATTCGTCGTGGTGGCGCTGGTGTGCGCCGTGTTCCTGCTGCATCTGCGCTCCGCGCTGGTCGCCATCGTGACACTGCCGCTTGGCGTGCTGGCTGCGTTCATCGTGATGTACTACCAAGGCGTGAACGCGAATATCCTGTCGCTCGGCGGGCTCGCGATCGCGATCGGGGCGATGGTGGACGCCGCGGTGGTGATGATCGAAAACGCCCATAAGAAACTTGAAGGCAGTTCGGCAGTGGGCGACGAGCGCTGGCGGTTGATCGGGGACGCGGCGGTCGAGGTCGGGCCGGCGCTGTTCTTCTCGCTGCTTGTGATCACTCTGTCGTTCATTCCGGTGTTCGCGCTGGAAGCGCAGGAGGGGCGCCTGTTCTCGCCACTCGCCTATACCAAGACCTATGCCATGGCTGCCTCGGCAATCCTGGCGGTGACACTGATCCCGGTGCTGATGGGTTACCTGATCCGGGGGCGCATTCCCGAGGAGCGAAAGAATCCCCTCAACCGTCTGCTGATCGCGGTGTATCGGCCGGTATTGGCTTGGGTGCTGCATTGGCCGAAGGCAACGCTGCTGATCGCGCTGGTGCTGCTGGTGCTGACGGCAATCCCGGTATCGCGCCTGGGCGGCGAGTTCCTGCCGCCGCTCTTCGAGGGCGATCTGCTCTACATGCCTTCCGCATTGCCCGGGCTCTCGCCCGCCAAGGCGGCTGAAATCCTGCAGCAGACCGACCGGCTGATCGCCACCGTGCCGGAGGTGAAGCGCGTGTTCGGCAAGATCGGCCGCGCCGAAACGGCGACCGATCCGGCGCCGCTCGAAATGGTCGAGACCACTGTGCAACTGAAGCCGCGCAGCGAATGGCGCCCGGGCATGACGCCGGAGAAGCTGGTCGAGGAACTGGATCGCCTGGTGCGCTTGCCGGGGCTGACCAACATCTGGATTCCCCCGATCCGCAACCGCATCGACATGCTCGCCACCGGCATCAAGAGTCCGCTCGGCATCAAGGTGTCCGGCAACGATCTGGCGGAGATCGAGCAGGTGGCGCAGGCGATCGAGCGGGCCGTGAAGGGCGTGCCCGGGGCATCTTCGGTGCTCGCCGAGCGCGTGACTGGGGGGCGCTACATCGACGTCACCATCGACCGGGCGGCGGCGGCGCGTTACGGGCTCAACATCGTTGACGTGCAATCGGTGGTCGGCAGCGCAATTGGCGGCGAGACGGTCGGCGAGACCATCGAGGGCCGGCGCCGCTTTCCAATCAGCGTGCGCTATCCGCGTGAGCTGCGCGACTCGCTGGAGAAGCTGAAAGCGCTGCCGATCGTGACCGAAGCGGGCGCGCAGATCACGTTAGGCACAGTAGCGAAGCTCGACATCTCGGACGGCCCGCCGATGCTGCGCAGCGAGAACGCGCGGCTCGCGGGGTGGATCTACGTCGACATCCGGGGGCGCGACCTCGTTTCAGTGGTGAACGACGCGAAGCAGGCCGTCGCGCGCGAGGTCAAGCTGCCGCCGGGCGTCTCAATTGCCTGGTCCGGCCAGTTCGAGTTCCTCGAGCGCGCGCAGAAGCGGCTAGTCGTGGTGATCCCGTTCACGCTGGCGATCATCTTCGTGCTGCTGTACCTGGCGTTCCGGCGCTTCGACGAGGCGGCACTGATCATGGTGACGCTGCCGTTCGCGCTGATCGGCGGCTTCTGGACGCTGTACCTGCTCGGCCACAACCTGTCGGTGGCGGGCGCGGTCGGCTTCATCGCGCTCGCGGGCCTCGCCGCCGAGTTCGGCGTCGTCATGCTCCTTTACCTGAGAAATGCGCTCGCCGAGTATCCGCCCGAGAAGGTGCTCGATGCCATCGATCACGGCGCGGTGCAGCGCGTGCGCCCGAAAGCGATGACCGTGGCGGTGATCCTCGGGGGCCTCGCGCCCATCATGTGGTCCGACGGCACCGGCGCCGAGGTGATGCAGCGAATCGCCGCACCGATGATCGGCGGCATGATAACCGCACCGCTGCTGTCGATGCTCGTGATCCCGGCGGCGTACTATCTCATGCGGCGACGAAAAATCTAGGTCAGCTGCAGCAGACGCGGCTCTGCTGCACCGGCGGGCAGGCCACGGAGCCGTAGCTGCAAAATACGCAGCAGTCGCCGGCTTTCGGCTTGCTGCGCGCGCCGCAGGCAGGGCAGTGCCAGAAGAACATGCAGGCATCGGTCGGCATGGTCTCGAGGCTCGCTTGCCCGCACGCCGGGCAGGTAAGAGTGCTTGCGAGGATCGGCGCGTTCACTTGGTGCTTCTCGGCGCAGACGGAAAACCCGCGCCGGCGGTCGCCTTGGTGAGCTGATCGACGCCGGTCTTGGCGTCGTCGTAGGTGACGGTCGCCGACTTTTCCTCGTAGCTCGCCTTGGCCTCGATCACGCCCGGCACCTTCTTCAGGGCGCGGCTGACCGTGAGCGGGCACGCGGTGCAATACATACCCTGCACGTCGAGCGTCACCGTGCGTGGCTCGGCCACCGCCGCGAGTGGCGCAAAGGCGAGCGCGAGGGTCGTGCTAACCGACCAGATACGGCGCATAGAAGGGAAACAGCACCAGCGCCTTGGCGAAGACGAGTGTCGTCCAGAACGCGATCCGCTGTTTGCGTCGCCCGAGAACAGTGATGCAGGTGCCATCGGGCGCGCATGGCGCAGGCTTGAGATAGAGGCGGTAGAACGCGAATCCAAAGAACGCGAGCGCCGCGGCGACGAACAAATAGTAATAATCCTGGAGGGCGCGCAGGTTCGCGAGCCAGGCGCCGCCGATCCCGAGCGTCACCAGCACGAACGGCCCCGCACAACAGACCGAGGCACCCAGCGCCGCCGTAACGCCGGCCGCAATCGAGCCGCCGGTCTTGACCTCGTCAGAGACCTTGATGCTTTCCGAAACCCTGGCTGCGATCGAATCCATCGGGCGATAGTCTAAGCTCCGTAGCTGGGTACGGAGTCAAGGGGATGGCAAATGCCGGAGATGACGATCGGTGCGCTGGCGAAGGCTTGCGGGGTGGGCGTGGAAACAGTCCGTTACTACCAGCGACGGGGGTTGCTCGCGGAACCGCAGCGCCGGTCGGGCGGGGTGCGGCGCTACGGCGCGGATGCCGTTGCGCGGCTTGGCTTCATCCGGCGCGCGCAGGATGTCGGTTTTACGCTGGACGAAGTGAAAACGCTGCTGAAGCTCGGTGAAACGCCGAACTGCCGCGGGGCACGCACGCTCGCCGCCCAAAAGCTGGAGGTGGTCAAGGCGCGCTTGCGCGACCTGCAACGCGTTCGCCGTGCACTCGCGGAACTGATCGAACGATGCGACGCTGGACGGGAGCGCCATTGCCCGATCATCGAAAGCCTGGCCCGCGGCGCCTAGAACGGGCTGAGTAGGCCGTTCGCAGACGCGGTGTCGCGCAGCCTTGCGCACTGGGCTTGGGAGAGCCGGATATTCTCCGGCGCGGTGTTGTCACGCATCAGATTGCCCGGCACTTCCGAGTGCTCGCCGTTGTCCATCAGCACATGGGCAAGCTCATGCGCGAGCACGATGCCGAGGTCGCGCGTGCCGCGCGTTATCCAGACCGTGTCCCCGAGTTCCGGCCGGGTGCGGCTGTTGCCGCGGCCGATGGCTTCCGCGTCGAAGGCCGGGCGCTGGCGTGTGCCGGCGACGAAGTAGACCGCGGGCCTGGCGAGGGGCAGCGCGCGCGCCAGTTCGCGCGAAACCGGCGTGTGGAAATCGCGGAAGCGAACCGGTGCGTCGATCAATACCAGTTCAACCTTCGCCAGCGCCACGCCGCACTGCCCGAGGATCTGTGCGCTCTCGCGGACCGCGGGGAGGATGGCCTCCGGCGCCCAGCCGCCGCCTGCCAGGTAGGCGAGCGTCAGGCTGAGGTGGTGCGAAGGAGGCAGCGCGCTGCGCTCGACCGTGAGCTCGCGCCGTTCAAGCACCGCGATCGAATCCGAATCCCGCGCCAGCGCGGGAAAAGCAGCAAGCAGCAGGATGAGGAGCGTTCGCATGTTCGAAATCACGACAGGAATCGTTTGATTTTAGTCTCGCCTGCCTCTAGTCTTGCGCTCTCCCTGAGGAGGGTGCCATGAGACTGCTTGCCCTGCTGGCCGCCGCGCTCCTGTCCACTGCCGTATTCGCCCAGAACTATCCGAACCGGCCGGTGCGCTTCATCGTCTCCTTTCCACCGGGCGGCAGTTCCGACCTGATCGCGCGCGCTATCGCGCCGCGCATGGCGGAGCGCATGGGCCAGCCGGTGCTGGTCGAAAACCGCCCGGGCGCCGGCGGCATGATCGGCGTCGACCTGGTCGCCAAGGCGCCACCCGATGGCTACACCATCGGCCTCGCGGCGGCCGGCGCGCTGTCCTCCAACATCAGCCTTTACCCGAGCATGCCGTTCCACCCCGAGAGGGACTTGGCGCCGATCTCGATGCTCGCCATGATCCCGTTCTTCCTGGTCGCGCATCCGTCGCAACCCTCCTCGTTGAAGCAATTGATTGAAGCGGCAAAGGCAAAACCGGGAGAGATCGCGGTCGGTTACGGTGGCAACGGCTCGACCATGCATCTGGCAGGCGAGCTCTTCAACATGATGGCGGGCATCAAGCTGCAGCCGGTGCCGTACAAGGGCAGCGGTCCGGTGTCGGCCGACGTACTCGGCGGACAGGTGCCGCTTGGCGTGGTGGACGTGCCCTCGGCGATCGCACACGTGCGGGCCGGCAAGATGCGGGCGCTCGCGGTCACCTCGAAGCGACGCATCGCCGCCGCGCCGGAGGTGCCGACGTTCGAGGAAGCCGGCGTGCCGGGCTACGAGGCGATCGGCTGGTTCGGCGTCGTTGCGCCGGCGAATACCCCTGCCGACATCATCAACCGGTTGAACATGGAAATAGCAGCGGCGCTGTCGGTTCCGGAGATTCGCGACCGCGCGCTCGCCGCTGGCGCTGAGCCCCTCACCAACACGCCGCAGGAGTTCGCCGCCATGATCCGCGAAGAGACACGCAAATGGGCGCAGGTCATCCGCAGCGCCAACATCAAGCTTCAATGAGCATTGTCATGGACGTCTACACCCACATGCTCAACGAGGCATGGCTGCGGCCGCTCGAGAAACACGGCCGTCCGCAGTGGTCGCGCGCCTGAACGCCGAAATGCAGAGGTTCCAGCACACCGAGGAGTTTCGCACCCTGCCGGTCAAGTTCGGCATGGAGCCTTGGGCGCCGATTTCGGTAGCGGAGTTCGCCGCGATCGTGAAGCACGACGTCGGCCGCTGGGCGGGGGTGGTCAAGGCCGCGGGCCTGAAAGTGGACTGACGTCGTTCGATCAGTGGTGCGATTCCACTGGTTGCGTTGAATGCATCGCACCAAGTTCGGCGCGGGCGCGGCGGATCACCTCGCGTGATGAAAGAAGACTCAATGCCGCCATGAGGAGCGCCGCGGTGGCATCCGGCCAGAGCGTCCCAGTCCCGAACACGCCCGCGGCGGCCGCGAGTACCGCGAGGTTGCCGAGCGCATCGTTGCGGGTGCAAAGCCATACCGAGCGCATGTTGGCATCGCCGTTGCGGTACGCATAGAGCAGCCACGCGACGCCGAGGTTTGCCGTCAGCGCGAGCGTGCCGACGACGCCCATCATCACAGGTTCCGGCGGCTCGCCGCCCGCCACGCGCCACGCGGTAAAAGCGAGAACGCCCATGCCGTAGACAGCCATGGCGTACCCCTTCAGCAGCGCGGTGCGCGAGGCCCAAAAGCCGCCGGCGGCAATGGCGGCGAGGCTGAGGCCGTAGTTGACGGCGTCGCCGGCAAAGTCCGCGGCATCGGCGGCAAGCGACGCAGAACCGGAAACGATGCTGGTCGCCAGTTCGACGAAGAACATGGCGGTGTTTACCGCAAGCGCGATCCAGAGAATCGCGCGGTAGCGCGGCCCTCCGTTCGCGGCCGTGTGGTTGCAGCAGTTGGCGCTCATGCTTTGCGCATTGCAAACCCTGTAGTTACTATCGGGTCAAGCTTCTTCTCGAAAGACCCCGATGCGCATAGGTGAACTGGCGGCGCAAGCCGGCGTGGACGTCCAGACGCTTCGCTACTACGAGCGCGAGGGCCTGATCGACGCGCCGTCGCGCACCGCGTCGGGATACCGGACTTACGGGCCCGTGCATCTGGAACGCATGCAATTCATACGCCACTGCCGGTCACTCGACATGCCTTTGGCCGACGTGAAGCGGCTGATCGCGCTCTCCGGCGATAAGGGTGTGTCCTGCGATGAGGTGAACGGGATGGTGCAGCGGCACTTGGAGCGGGTACGGGCCAAGCGCGCGGCGCTCGAGCTGCTGGAAAAGCAGCTCGCCGAACTCAACGCCCAATGCGAGGCCGGGCACCGGGTCGCCGACTGCGGAATTCTCGAGGAGCTGATCCACGCGGCGCAAGGCGAGGCCTGTGCCTGCCATCCACGAGCGCGCGCTAGCTAGTGCGTGTGACGGTGGTGCAGGTCCGGATAGTGCGGATGAAAGTGCGACAGCGCCTCGTGCCGGTGCGGATGCACATGCGGCTCGCGGCCATCCCATGGGGAGTCGTGCGCGTGCCGGTGGTGCGCATCGTGTACGTGCTCGTGGGCGTGCTCCAGCTCCTCGTGCACATGCGCGTGCTCGTGATGTTCCGATAAGTGCAGCCACACGCCAAGCGCCATCAATCCTGCCGCCAGCCAGAACGCAGTCCCCGGGCGCTCGCCCAACATGGCGAGCGCAAGGGCCGCGCCGAAGAACGGCGCCACCGAGAAATAGGCGCCGGTGCGCGCCGTGCCCAGATTCCTCAGGGCCACGATGAACAGGACGAGGCTCACGCCGTAGCCGAGGAAGCCAAGGAGACCTGCGCCGATCCAGCCAGCTGCCGTGGGCAGCGGCGCGGCCAGCGCCCAGGCAAGCGCGAGGCTCACCGTGCCGGCGACGAGTCCTTTCACGCAGGCAAGCGTCGCCGCGTCGCCGCCCGAAACGCGGCGCGTGAGATTGTTGTCGAGCGCCCAGGCGAGGCAGGCAGCGGCGATGAGGAGCGCGCCGCCCGGACTCTCTGTCCTTGGCGCCGCGTCGGCGGAGAGCAACACGCCACCGGCGACGATGGCGGCCATGCCGGCGAATACGCGCCGGTCCACGTTCTCGCGGAAAACCGTCCATGCGATGGCCGCGGTCATAACCGCCTCGAGGTTGAGCAGCAGCGAGGCGGTGGAAGCGTCGGTGCGCGCCAATCCCTGCATCAGCAGGATCGGGCCGGCGACGCCGCCGGCCGCGATGGCCGCCGCGATCCAGGGCCAGTCCGGCCGCGCGATCGGTGCCGCGGGTGCGCGGCCGGGCAGGCGCGCGCGCACGGCGATCCATGCCGCAAGGCCGATGCCGCTGCCCAGGTAGAGCGCCGCCGCGAGCACCAGAGGCGATACCTCGCCCAGCAGCAGCTTGGCGAACGGTATGCTCGCACCGAACAGCGCAGCCGCGCCAAGCGCGCTGGCTACACCGGTGTTCATGGAACCGCCAGCGCAGCCGGGCGGCGCGCGATCGTGGTGCGGAACCGCTTGATGCCCTCCGGCGCCGGGAATTGTTCGACGCGGTCCTCGAGCATCTGCCAGCCCGTGAGGGTCCGCGGCAGTTCCTCCTCGCCGAACAGGCAGTAGCCGGCTTTCTCGTCGAACATTCCCATGAAGGTCGTTCCTTCGATCAGCAGGTTGACGATCAGCGTTCCTGCGGGACGAACTGCCTCCAGCGCACGGGCGCGCGATTTCAGGCTCTCGATCGCCGCCGGGCTCCCATCCAGCGCCAGGACATGCGCGCCTCGCGCGGCCGCCGCCTGACGCCGGAACTGGGCGTCGAAGAATCGTACCGAACCGCTATCGACTGAGCCGGTCATGAAAGGACCTGCGAAACACGGAGGCCGATACTATGCGCCTTGGGTTAGGCTAGGAATAGAGGAGAGTTCCATGTCGCCTGTCATCGACGTTCACACCCACATGCTCAACAACGAGTGGCTGAAGCTGCTCGAGAAGCACGGCCGCCCGCGCTACACGCTCAAGGCGGTGACCGGCGGGCTGCGCGCCATCCACCTCGACGGCGCGCCGTTCATGACGCCGGTGCCCGAGATGTTCGACTGGGACCTGCGCATCAAGAACATGGACCGCGTGGGCATCGACGTTTCCGTGGTGTCGCTCACGTGCCCGAACGTCTACTGGGGTGGGGAGAAGGTGAGCCTCAAGGCGGCGCGGGTGATGAACGACGAGATGGCAAGGGCGCGCAAGACCTGGCCCGACCGGATCCAGTGGCTCTGCTCGCTGCCCTGGCAGTACGAGAAGGCGGCGCTCGCGGAACTGAAGCGCTCGCTCAAGGCCGGCGCCTGTGGCGTGATGGTGCTCGCCAATATCGGCGGCAAGGCGCTTACCGATCCGTCTTTCGCGAAGATCTGGCAGGCGATCGACGCTGCGAAGCTGCCGGTGCTGATCCATCCGACCGCGCCGCCGGGAGTCAAGGAGATGGAGATGGCGCAATTCCAGCTGGTCGCCACGATCGGTTTCACCACGGATACGACGCTCGCGGTGGCGCGCATGATCTACGACGGCTTCTTCGACCGCTTCCAGAAACTGAAAATCATCGCCAGCCACGGCGGCGGCACCTTGCCGTACCTGATCGGGCGCATGGATCAGTGCTATGAGCACATCCCCGCCTGCCGCACCAAGACGCAGGAGAAGCCGAGCCTTCATGCGCGGCGCATCTACGCCGATTCGGTGGTCTTCACCGACGATGCGCTGGCGATGGCGGTGAACGTGTTCGGCTCGGGCAACGTGCTCTACGGCTCGGATTATCCGCACACCATCGGCGACCCGATCGGCTGCCTCGCGCGCGTCGACCGGCTGCCCGACGGCGTGCGGGAGAGGGTGCGGGGCCAAAACGCGCTCCGCGCGTTTTCCTTCTAGTATTCCGGGCGTATATTCGACTTCAAATGACGATCTACCATCAGGGCGCGGCGCGGGTCGCGCGCGAGCTTCCAATGACCCAGGTTGAGCGCGAGGCGCGCGTGCAGCTCGCCGCCTGCTACCGCATCTTCAACCACCTCGGCTGGACCGAGATGATCTTCAACCACATCACGCTGCGGGTTCCGGGCCCGGAGAAGCTGTTTTTGATCAACCCGTTCGGCCTGCACTACAGCGAGATCACCGCTTCGAACCTGGTGCTGATCGACATCGAAGGCAGTGCGGTGCGCGAAGCGAAGTGGCCGGTGAACAAGGCGGGTTTCGTGATCCACAGCGCGATCCACGGCGCCATTCCAGAGGCGCATTGCGTCATGCACACGCATACCACCACCGGAATGGCGGTCGCCTGCCAGACAGACGGACTGTCGCCGACCAACTTCTACGCCGCGCAACTGCACGGCGGCGTCGCCTATCACGACTTCGAGGGCATCACGGTGGAAGAAGGCGAGAAGACGCGCCTCGTCGCCAGTGTCGGCGGCAAACGCGCGGTGATCCTGCGCAACCACGGCTTGCTCGCGTGGGGTCCCTCGCTGCCCGAGGCGTTCATGACGCTCTGGACGCTGCAGCGCGCCTGCGACGTGCAGATCGCCTCGAGCAGCGCGGGCATGCTCAATCCCATCAGGAGCGACGTGTTTGCCCAAACGGTGCGCGAATCCGGCCCTGGCGAGAAGCGCACCTGCGACGACGTATTCGCCGCGATGCAGCGCCTGGTCGACGCCAAGGACCCGCGCTACCGCGAGTGAAGGCCCGGCTGTTCGAGGCGGACCAGGCCTAGGCCGTGACGAGGCGGCGCAGCTCGGGTACGCAGGAGCCGCAGTTGGTGCCGCACTTCAGATTCTTCTGCAGGCCTGCGAATGTGGCGCCGGCGGCGACGGCGGCGCGGATCTGCGATTCGCCGACCTTGAAGCAGGCGCAGACCGCGCGCTCCGATGTGGCAGAGGCGGCGGCGGAACCGGTGACGGGCGGCTGGCCGAAGAGCTTCTCGAGCGCCGAAAGCGCCTCGGGAGCGGGGTCGCCCGCGGTGGCGAGCTCGAGGCGCAGGACGATCTCCGGTCCCTCGACGAGGGCAAGCGCGGCGTAGTCGAAGCGCGCCAGCCAGACGGTGGCGGCGCGTTGCAGCTCGGGGGTCGCAGCTGCAGCGAAGGCGCCGCGCCAGCGCGCGGCGAAGGGCTCGATGCGCACCGCGGCGTGCTTGAGCTCAGGCTGCTTGGAATGGGGGTCGATCGCGGGGACGGTGAGCGCATTGGTGCCGACGCCGCCCGTGAAGCGGCCGCCCCAGTGCATGGCGATGAAGGCGTCGCCGGGGCGCATGTCATCCGACGCCCGTACCTTCATGACGACGCTGCCGCGGCGGCTGGATACCCGCACCAGTTCGTGATTCAGAAAATTGCTCTTTTGCAGATCGAATTCACTAACGACAATTTCCGGTTCCGGACTGTGGCTGAAGAGGCGCGCGACGAGCCCAGTGCGCGTCATGCTGTGCCATTGGTCGCGCAAACGACCCGTGGTGAGCCGCAACGGGAAATGCCCGTCCGGCTCCTCGGCCGGCGGCAGGTATTCGGTGGCGACGAAGCGCGCGCGTCCCGATGGCGTCGGAAACACGCCGTCGGTGTAGAGGCGCGTGCGGCCGCTCCTGGCCCCTTCCGGGTAGGGCCACTGCTGCGGCCCGTCGCGCTCGAGCACGGCATAGGAGAGGCCGGTGATGTCCAGGTCGCGGCCGCGCGTGCTCTCGCGGTGCTCGTTGAAAATTTCTTCGGAGGATTTGTATTTGAATGAAATTTTCTTGTTCAACATCGCTTGAAGCCGAAGTGCAAAATCAACAGCAATCTTCCAATCCGGACGTGCTTCACCCGGCGGCGCGATGACCGCGCGCATGCGCGAGATGCGACGCTCGGAGTTGGTGACGGTGCCTTCCTTCTCCCCCCAGCTTGCCGCGGGCAGCAGCACGTCGGCGTAGTCGCAGGTCTCGGCGTCGCGGAACGCCTCCTGGACGACGACGAACTCGGCGCGCGAGAGCGCCTGGCGCACCGCGTTGGCGTCTGGCATCGACTGCGCCGGATTCGTACAGGCGATCCACACCGCCTTGATTTCGCCGCGACCGATGGCCTCGAACATCTCCACCGCCGTCTTGCCCGGTTTCGAGGGAACGCTGTCGATGCCCCAGAGCGCGGCGACCTCGGCCCGGTCTTCCGCGCTGTCGAGGTCCCGGTGCGCGGAGAGCAGGTTCGCCATCCCGCCGACCTCTCTGCCGCCCATCGCGTTGGGCTGTCCGGTGAGGGAGAAGGGCCCCGCGCCCGCCCGGCCGATCTGGCCGGTGGCGAGGTGCAGGTTGATGAGCGCGCAATTCTTCCAGGTGCCGCTCGCCGACTGGTTGAGCCCCTGGCAGTAGAGCGAAAGCGCCGCCTTCGAGCGGCCGAACAGGCGCGCAGCCTCGACGATCCTCGCCGCCGGCAACTCGCAAACGCCGGCCGCGCGCTCCGGGGTCCAGTGATCGAGCAGGGGATCGAGGGCGGATAGATTTTCCGTGCTGTTGCGGACAAATTCTTTCTTGAAAAAACCCTCACGGCGAAGGACGTGCAGCATCGCGTTGAAGAGCGCGACATCGGTGCCTGGCTTGAGCGCGAGATGCAGGTCGGCGGCGCGCGCGGTGACGGTGGCGCGCGGGTCGATGACGACGATCTTGAGGCCGGGGTTCCTCGCCCGCGCGTCCTCGATGCGCCGGTAGACGATGGGGTGGGCGAAGGCGGTATTCGAGCCGGCGATCAGGATCAGGTCGGCGGCGTCGATGTCTTCGTAGGCGCAGGGCGGCGCGTCGGCGCCGAGCGACTGCTTGTAGCCCGCCACGGCCGAAGACATGCACAGGCGCGAGTTGGTGTCGACGTTGTTCGTGCCGACCAGGCCCTTGGCGAGCTTGTTGAAGACATAGTAATCCTCGGTAAGGAGTTGTCCGGAGATGTAGAACGCCACGGCGTCCGCGCCGTGCGCGGCGATGATCTGGCGGAACCTGTCCGCAGCATGGTCCAGCGCTTCGTCCCAGCTCCGGCGCTCGCCGTTCACTTCCGGGTGCAGCAGGCGCGCGCCTGTGCCGGTGCCCAGGTGCAGCGCCGCCCCCTTGGTGCACAGGCGGCCGAAATTCGCCGGGTGCGCCTTGTCGCCTTTCACGGCGACGATCTCGTTTCCCTGGGCCGAGACGATGACGCCGCAGCCGACGCCGCAATAGCAGCAGGTGGTGGCGACCTGCTTGCGCGGCTCGACGACGACGAAGCCGTCCTCGACTCGCGCGCGATAGACCGGGATCCGCACCGTTGCATCCTCGATGCAGCGGCCGGTAAGCAGGCTGAAATGCTGCTTGTAGACGGGCGCGGCGACGACCAACTCGCCCTTGAGGTCGCCGACGATGCCGCGCGACAGGACGTTCGCGCGTGAAAACGGGTCCTGGTTGCCCACGGCATGAATGCTGTCGTCGGACAACCCGCCGTTACTTACCCTGAACACCGCGACCTGCTCGCCGTCCACGAGCGCCGCCACGCCGGCGTTGGGGACGATGTCCTCCAGCGGGCACACGCGGGTCGCCATGGCCTCACGCAATTTCAAGGTCGGTTTCCCGTTCCTCCGGCCGCGCCGGCCGGATCTGCTCGCGCTCGGCGACGAACACCACGCCGGCGTCCGGTTCCTCGCTGTTCACGAAATGGCGGAAGCGCTTCAGGATCTCCGGCGTCTCGATCGCCTTCTTCCATTCGCAGGCATAGGTGTCGACGAAACTCTGCATGTCGGCCTCGAGCTCGGCGCCAATCCCCAGCGAGTCCTCGCACACCGCGCGGCGCACGTAGTCGATGCCGCCCTCCAGGTTCTCGAGCCAGACGCTGGTGCGCTGCAGCCGGTCGCCGGTGCGGATATAGAGCATGAGGAAGCGGTCGATATACCGGATCAGCTCCTCGTCGCTGAGGTCTTTCGCCAGCAGGTCGGCGTGGCGCGGCTTCATGCCGCCGTTGCCGCAGACGTACATGTTCCAGCCCTTCTCGGTGGCGATTACGCCGACGTCCTTGCTCTGGGCCTCGGCGCATTCGCGCGTGCAGCCCGACACCCCCATCTTCAGCTTGTGCGGCGAGCGCAGGCCGCGGTAGCGCTGCTCGATGCGGATCGCCATCGCCACCGAGTCCTGCACGCCGTAGCGGCACCAGGTGCTGCCGACGCAGGATTTCACGGTGCGCAGCGCCTTGCCGTAGGCGTGGCCGGACTCGAAACCGGCGTCGATCAGGTCCTTCCAGACCAGCGGCAGCTGCTCGACTCGCGCGCCGAAAAGGTCGATTCGCTGCGCGCCGGTGATCTTGGTGTAGAGGCCGAATTTCTTCGCCACTTCCCCCAGCGCGATCAGCTTGGCCGGCGTGATTTCGCCGCCCGGCACGCGCGGCACCACCGAGTAGCTGCCGTCCTTCTGCAGGTTGGCGAGGAAATGGTCGTTCGTATCCTGCAGCGGCGCGTGCCTCGGCTTGAGAATCATCTCGTTCCAGCACGAAGCGAAGATCGAGGCTGCCGCCGGCTTGCAGATGTCGCAGCCTCTGCCGCTTCCGTGTTGCGTGATCAGTTCATCGAAACTCTTTACTGAATTTATTTTTACCAGGTGAAAAAGCTCCTGCCGCGAATAAGCGAAGTGCTCACAGAGGTGGTTGTTGACCTTGAAGCCCTGCTTCTTCATCTCGGCGTCGAGGATCTGCTTGGCGAGCGGGCCGCAGCCGCCGCAACTGGTTGCAGCTTTTGTTTTTGTTTTTAGAGTTCCTAAAGACTTACAACCCTCAGCAATAGCGGCGCAAATCGCGCCCTTCGTCACGCCGTTGCACGAGCACACCAGCGCCGAATCGGGCAGCAGCTCGATGCCCAGACCCTTCTTCCCTTCCCGCGCGGGCAGGATCAGCTCTTCGGGATGCTCGGGCAGCGGCAGCGGGTTGAGCGCCATCTGCAGCAACGTGCCGTAGTCGGTTGCGTCGCCGACCAGGATCGCGCCCAGCAGCTGCTTGCGGTCCTCCGCGACCACCAGCTTCTTGTAGACGCCGGCCGCCTCGTCGGTGAACACGTAGTTGAGCGCGCCGGGCGCGCTGCCGTGGGCGTCGCCGATCGAGCACACGTCCACGCCCATCAGCTTCAGCTTGGTGCTCATGTCCGCGCCGAGGAACTGGAGCTGAGTCTCGCCGAGCAGGTGGCGCGCCGCGACCTCGGCCATCTGGTAGCCGGGCGCCACCAGCCCGAAAGTGCGCCCTTCCCACAGAGCGCATTCGCCGATGGCGTAGATGTCGGGGTTGGCGGTCTGGCAGTGCGAGTTGATGCGGATGCCGCCGCGCTCCCCGACCGCGATGCCCGCCGCGCGCGCCAGCTCGTCGCGCGGCCGAATGCCTGCGGAGAACACCACGAGATCCGTCTCCAGGCTGGTGCCGTCGGTGAACACCAGCTTGTTGCGGGCCACCTCTCCCTGGACGATCTCCTTCGTGTTCTTCGACACATGGACCGTGGCCCCGAGCGCCTCGATTTTCCGGCGCAGCAGCCGGCCTGCGGAATCGTCGAGTTGCACCGACATCAGCCGCGGGGCGAACTCGACGATGTGGGTCTCGAGCCCGAGATCCTTCAGCGCTTTCGCCGCCTCCAGCCCGAGCAGGCCGCCGCCGATGACCGTTCCGGTCTTCGCTTGGGCCGCCCTCGCCGCGATGACCTCCAGGTCCTCGATGGTGCGGTAGACGAAGCAGTCCCGCCGGTCGCGCCCCGCCACCGGGGGCACGAAGGGGCTCGAGCCGGTGGCGAACACCAGCTTGTCGTAGGGCACCTCCTTGTAGCGCGCCGAGCGCACCATCTTGCGCACCGGGTCGACGGCCAGCACGCTGTCGTTGAGGCGCAGCGTCACGCCATGCTCCTGGAAGAACTTGTCCGGCACGACGTTCAGATCTTCCGCGCTCTTGCCCGAGAAGAAGCTGGTCAGCTGCACCCGGTCGTAGGCCGGGCGCGGCTCCTCGCAGAACACGGTGATCTCGCAGTCGCTGCCCTGTATCTTGCCGTGCGCGACCAACTGCTCCAGGAAGCGCTGGCCGACCATGCCGTTGCCGATGACGGCGATGCGCATCAGGCCGCCTTCGCCCTGCGCACGGAGGCGGCGGCGTGCGCGAAGCGCACGACCTCGCCGACGACGATGAGCGCGGGACCCGTGAAACCGTCGGCGCGCAACTCGCCGAGCGTCGCGACGAGCTGCTTCTGGCTGGCGCGCGTGCCGTTCTCGATGATGCAGGCCGGCGTCGCGGCGTCCATGCCCGCCTCCCGAAGCTGCGACACGATATGCGCGAGGCGCTTGCGTCCCATGTAGATCACCAGGGTCGTCCCGGAGCGGGCCAGCGCCTGCCAATCGGGCTCCGCCTCGTCCACGGCATGGCCGGTGATGAAGGTGACGCCGCGCGCCACGCCCCGGTAGGTCACCGGGATGCCGAGCGCCGCGGGAACCGCCGTGCCGGCGGTGATTCCGGGAATCACCTCGACCTCGATGCCCTGGGCCCGCAGGGACTGCGCCTCCTCGCCACCGCGCCCGAAGACGAAAGGATCCCCGCCCTTCAGCCGCACCACGTTCTTTCCCTGCCTGGCATAGAGGACGAGAAGCTTTTCGATGAACGACTGGGAGGTGGACCGGCAACCGCCGCGCTTGCCGACCTCAATGATCCTCGCGTCAGAGCGCGCGTGCGCGAGGCAGCCGCGGCTCACCAGCGCGTCGACCAGCACCACGTCGGCCGCGCCCAGCGCGCGCGCCGCCTTGAGCGTAAGCAACTCGGGATCCCCCGGTCCGGCGCCGATCAGAGTGACGAGCGGCCTCATCCTTCACGCGGCCTGTTTGAGCTGCTTGCGGTAGAGGAAATCCATGACCGTGGTGCGCAGCTCGATGTAGCGGCGGTCGCTGGCGAGCGCCAGGCGGTCCCTTGGCCGCGGCAGGTCGACTTCGAGCACGCCGCCGATACGGGCGGCCGGGCCGTTGGTCATCATCACGATGCGGTTGGAGAGCAATACCGCTTCGTCCACGTCGTGCGTCACCATCAGTACCGTGGCGCCGGTCTTGTCGACGATGCGCAGCAATTCGTCCTGCAGGTTGGCGCGCGTCAAGGCGTCGAGCGCGCCAAACGGCTCGTCCAGCAACAGCATCTTGGGCTCGATGGCCAGCGCCCGCGCGATGCCGACACGCTGCTTCATGCCGCCGGAGATCTCGTGCGGGTACTTTGCCTCGGCGGCGGTCAGGTCGACCATGGCGAGCGCCTTGTGAGTCCGCTCTTTAAGGATATTTTTTTTATCGGAAAAAACTCTTTCAACGGCGAGATAAACATTGTCGAAGCAGGTCAGCCAGGGCAGCAGCGAGTGGTTCTGGAACACCACGCCGCGGTCCGGGCCGGGGCCGGCGATTTCGCGCTCGGCGAGCAGGATGCCGCCCTCGGTCGGATGCAGCAGGCCGGCGACCAGGTTCAGCAGCGTGGATTTGCCGCAGCCCGAGTGGCCGATGAGCGACACGAAGTCACCCTTCTTCACGGTGAGGTCGATGCGCTCGATCGCGATGAAACCACCCTTCTTGGTCTCGAAGGTCATGCCGACGTCGTCGATGCGCAGGTACCGGTCCGTGTCCATGGGTTCCCTTAGTTGTAGCTGAAGCGCCTGGCGAGCAGCACCAGCGCCTGCTCGAGCAGCAGGCCGACGATGCCGATGGTGAAGATGGCGATGATGATGTGCTCCACCTTCAGGTTGTTCCATTCGTCCCAGACCCAGAAGCCGATGCCGACGCCGCCGGTCAGCATTTCCGCCGCCACGATCACCAGCCAGGCAACGCCGATCGACAGGCGCACGCCGGTGATCATGTAGGGCAGCACCGCGGGAAACAGGATCCTGGTGAACACCTTCCACTCGGAAAGGTTCAGCACGCGCGCGACGTTGAGATAGTCCTGCGGGATCTGGCGCACGCCGACCGCGGTATTGACGATCATCGGCCACAGACTGCAAACGAAGATGACGTAGATCGCCGCCGGGTTGGCGGCCTTGAAGAGCAGCAAGCCGATCGGCAGCCAGGCAAGCGGCGACACGGGCTTCAGCAGCGCGATGATCGGCGCTGCCATGCCGGAGAGGAACTTGAAGCGCCCGATCATGAAGCCGAGCGGGATGCCCACCGCCGCGGCAAGGCCGAAGCCGATGCCGACGCGCTTGAGCGACGACAGCACGTTCCAGCCGATGCCCTGGTCGTTGGGTCCCTTTGAGTAGAACGGGTCGGAGAAGATCGTCACCGCCGCGTGCCACACCAAGCCCGGGCCGGGGATGCGCCCGCCCTGCCGGGCGACGATCTCCCAGAGCGCGACAAAAGCAACCAGGCCGGCCAGCATCGCAATTACTTGCAGCACCCACTCCGGCGCGCGCGCCCTGCGGTAGCCGGTGGGCACCGGTTTGGCGACCGTCTTGCGCCTGGCCACTGCGTCGACGCGCTCCGCAAGCGCTGCGGCGGCAGGGTGCGGCCCGCTGGCGCGAATCGGAATGGCGGACGGAACAGATGCGGGCACGGCGCTCATTCAGGCCACCTTCACTTTGAAGCTGCCGGCGTACTTCTTCGGATCCTTGCCGTCCCACACCACACCGTCGATGAACTTGGAAGTGCGCATCGGATCCTTGGGCATTGACGCCTTGGCCATTGCCGCGGCGTCCTTGTAGACGTCGAGCCGGTTGACCTGCCTGGCGATCGCGAGATAGTCCGGGTCGGTCTTGAGCAACCCCCAGCGGCGGTGCTGGGTCATGAACCACATGCCGTCGGACAGGTAGGGGAAGGTGACGTGACCGTCGTTGTAGAATTTCATGTAGTCCTTGTCGTCCCACACCTTGCCGATGCCGTTGTCGTAGCGCCCAAGCATCCGCGCCACGATCACGTCCTTGTCGGTGTTGACATAGGACTTGTCCGCGACCACTTCGGCTGTTTTCTGGCGGTTGGAGAGCGAGGCGTCGATCCATCTGCCGGCGTCGATGATCGCCGCGGTCATGGCACGCGCGGTATTCGGATGCTTCTGCACGAACTCCGCCGAGCAGCCGAGCGTTTTCTCGGGGTGGTCCTGCCAGATTT
>JBBPIU010000003.1:0-64527 GCA_038040245.1 Pseudomonadota bacterium
GCGAAGCCGTGCCGGTAAAGGTTGAAAAAGTCGTCGCGGGAGGCCATGGAGGGTCATTTTACGCCTATTCGGTTATGGTGTATAAAGCCATATGTTCGAAGAGCGCGTTGTGCTGCCGGGCGAGGAGATTCTTGAGTTGAAGTTATTGAACGAATTGCAGTACAGCTTGACCTTCCGGCAAGGGCAAAAGACCCTGGTCGAATACAAAGGCAACGGCAAAAAGCACAGCAGGACGGTGCGCGGGCGGGAAAGCGCCTACGAATTCAAGTCGGTGGAAAAACTCAGGTACGACTTCGAACGCGATGCCCGGGACGCTGAACGTCAGGGTTAGCACGCAGGCGGATGCGCTCGACCGCTTCGAGGCGGCCTGGCATCTCGCCTCGGGCCGGACGCCGCCGGCGCCGCTGGCGGTGCTGTCCTTCGCCGATCTGCCGCTTCTCGTGAAAAGCCTGACGCCGGCCCGCTGGGAACTGCTGCGGCGATTGCGCGCGGAGGGGCCGCTGTCGATCTTCGCTCTGGCGAAGCTGCTGGAGCGCGACTACAAGAACGTGCACACGGACGTCGCGCGCCTCGTTGAATTGAATCTGATCGAGAAAACGGCGGATTCGCTGGTAGCCGTTTCCTGGGACGCGGTGCGGGCCGAGTTGCGCCTGCGCGCCTGAACTGAACTAAAGCCAGCCGGCTTTGCGGAAGCGCAGGAACAGCACCGCGTCGATGGCGACCATCAGGAACAGGGCGAACGGATACCCCCAGAGCCATTTCAGTTCCGGCATGTGCTCGAAATTCATGCCGTAAACGCCGGCGATCATGGTCGGCACCACCACCAGCGAGGCGTAGGCCGCGAGGCGCTTGGTCACCTCGGTCTCGCCGATGGTGATCATGGCGAGGTTGACCTGGATCGCCGTGGTCACCGTATCGCGCAGGGAGTCGAGCGACTGGTTCAGGCGCACCAGGTGGTCGTAGACGTCGCGGAAGTATTCGCCCATGCCCTGGCAGACCTGCGGCACGCGCCCGCCGTAGAGCTTGCCCACCGCGTCCATCAGCGGCGCGGTGGCGTGCTTCAGCGTGGTGACCTTCTGCTTGACATAGTAGAGCGCCTCGATGTTGGCGCGCAGCGCGGTATTGGCGAAGATGCGCTCCTCGATCGCTTCGAGCTCGGTTTCTATCGCATCGAGCACCGGGAAGTAGCGGTCCACCACCGCGTCCATCAGCGCGTAGAGCACATAGCCCGAACCATGGCGCAGCAGCTCGGGCTCGCGCTCGCATCGCGCGCGCACCCCCAGGAACCCCTGCTCGGTGCGGTTCCTGATCGACAGCACGAAGTTCGGGCCGGTGAAGATGTTCACCTCGCCGACGTGGAGTTCGTCGCCCGCGATTTCCACCACGTGCAGCACGGTGAAGATCTCGTTGCCGTATTCCTCGATTTTGGGCCGCTGGTGGCCGTGGCGCGCGTCCTCGACCGCGAGTTCGTGCAGGTCGAACTGCTTGCTCACTTCATCCAGTTCGGCGTCGGAGGCGTCGCGCAGCGCCACCCAGACGAAGCAGCCCGGCTTGGCGAGGTAGTCGTGGATCTCGCTCGGCGTGATGTCGGCGAGTTTTTTCCCGTCCTGGTAGACGACGCAGTTGACGAGCATGAATAATGATACCGTGAGCGTGACGGATAAAATACGGCTTTTCCCCGCGGACAAGTGATGCCCGTCATGCCAGAAATCAGCCAACGCGCGCAGTCCCTCGGCACCGAGAACGCCTTCGTGGTGCTCGCCGAAGTCAACGCGCTCGCCCGCCAGGGCAAGGACATCATCAGCTTCTGCATCGGCCAGCCCGACTTCCCGGCGCCGGCGCACGTCCAGGAAGCCGGCATCCGGGCGATCCGCGAGGGCAAGCACGGCTACACGCCCTCGGCCGGCATCGATCCGTTGCGCGAAGCGGCGGCGAAGTACATGGCCGGCATGCGCGGCGGGCTGCCGATCCGGCCCGAGGACGTGGTGGTCGGCGCGGGGGCCAAGCCTTTCATCGCCTACACGATCCTGTCGACCACCGACCATGGCGCGGGCGACGAGGTGATCTACCCGAATCCGGGCTTCCCGATATACGAATCGCAGATCATCGCCTGCGGCGCGAAGCCGGTGCCGGTGCACCTCAGGGAAGAGCGGGATTTCGCCTTCGATCCCGCGGAGCTGGAAAAGCTCATCACGCCGAAGACCAAGCTGCTGATCCTGAATTACCCGCACAATCCCACGGGTGGTTTACTTTCAAAAAAAGAATTACAAACCATAGGAGAGATACTGCAAAAGCACCCCCAAGTCTGGGTCTACGCCGACGAAATTTATTCCCGGCTGTGCTACTCGGACGAGTTCTTCTCGATCGCGCAGCTGCCCGGCATGTACCAGCGCACCATCATCTCCGACGGCGCCTCCAAGACCTGGGCGATGACCGGCTGGCGCATCGGCTTCACCGCCAATCCCGTTCTCGCGCCCGCGTTCACGCGCTGGATCACCAACACCGAGTCCTGCGCCTCGCAAATCTCGCAATGGGCCGCGCTCGAGGCGATCAACGGGCCGCAGGACGCGGCGCAGATGATGAAGCAGAGTTTTCTTGAGCGCAGAGATTTTATTTTCAAACTTTTGAATGAAACCCCTGGCGTGAGCTGCAAACTTCCGGGGGGCGCGTTCTACGCCTGGCCGAACGTCACCGAGGCCTGCCGCATGATCGGCGCGGCCGATTCCGAGGAGTTCCGCACGCGGCTGCTGAACGAGGCCGGCGTGGCGGTGCTCGCCGATATCCACTTCGGCGCCCGCGTGCCGGGCGAGGGCCAGCATGTGCGCTTCTCGTATGCCGCCTCGAACGAGGCGATCGGGAAGGGCCTCGCGCGCATGACCGATTTCATCCGGAGGAATACCCGAAAGGTGGCCTGAGGTGAGCCTCTGGCGGCCCAGCGTTACCGTCGCGGCGGTGATCGAGCGCGACGGAAAATTCCTGTTCGTGGAGGAGGTCCAGGACGGGCGGCGCGTGCTGAACCAGCCCGCGGGGCACCTCGATCCGGGCGAGACGCTGATCGCGGCCTGCACGCGCGAAGTGCTGGAGGAGACCGCGCATCGCTTCGAACCCACGGGGCTGGTCGGGATCTACCGCTGGTACTACCAGCCTGCGGACGTTACCTTCCTGCGATTCTGTTTTTCGGGTTCTGTTTCTGGAATTGAAAAATCCAGAACATTGGACAAGGAGATCGTCGCGCTTCACTGGTTTACCCCTGCGGAGCTGAAGGCACAATCGTCAATGCACCGCTCGCCGCTGGTGCAGCAATGCGTGGACGACTACCTGCGCGGAAACAATTTTCCGCTGGCGGTGCTGTCCAAAGCCTATGGGTGAACGGATCGTCATCGGCATGTCGGGCGGGGTGGATTCGTCCGTCGCCGCGCTGCTGCTCAAGCGCGAGGGCTACGACGTCGTCGGCCTGTTCATGAAGAACTGGGAAGACGACGACAACGACGCGTACTGCTCGACGCGCGAGGACCTGATCGACGCGGCGGCCGCGGCGGATGTGATCGGCATCGACCTGGAAGCGGTGAATTTCTCTGGCGAGTACAAGGACCGGGTGTTCGCCGAGTTCCTGCGGGAGTACCAGGCCGGCCGCACGCCCAACCCGGACGTGCTGTGCAACGCCGAGATCAAGTTCAAGGCTTTCCTCGATCACGCCATCCACCTGGGCGCGACGCGGATCGCCACCGGCCACTATGCGAGGGTCTTTCGGAAAAATGATTTACATGAGCTTCATCGGGGAACGGATCCAGCGAAAGATCAAAGCTATTTCCTGCACCGGCTGAAGCAGTGCCAGCTTTCGCGGGTGCTGTTCCCGCTCGGCGAGTTGAAGAAGACCGGGGTGCGCGCGATCGCGGCCGAGGCGCGCCTGCCGAACCATGCGAAGAAGGATTCGACCGGCATCTGCTTCATCGGCGAGCGGCCGTTCCGCGAATTTCTGAACCGGTATCTTGTGCGCGAACCGGGTCCTATCAAGAATTCTTCCGGAAAAACAATAGGACAACATATCGGGCTCGCCTTCTATACGATCGGCCAGA
This sequence comes from Pseudomonadota bacterium, assembly GCA_038040245.1. Classification (GTDB taxonomy): domain Bacteria; phylum Pseudomonadota; class Gammaproteobacteria; order Burkholderiales; family SG8-39; genus RBG-16-66-20. The sequence goes on from JBBPIU010000003.1 coordinate 4,077, forward strand.
GAAAAGGCATCGGCGTGGGCGGCATCGCGGGCGGCGCGGGCGAGGCCTGGTACGTCGCCGGCAAGGACATGGCTTCCAATACGCTGGTGGTGGTGCAGGGCCACGACCATCCGCTGCTGATGAAGCGCACGCTCAAGGCGCAGGATGCGAGTTGGACCGCGGCCGCGCCGGGGGAGGGCACGACGCATTCGGCCAAGACGCGCTACCGCCAGGCCGATTCGGCCTGCATCGTGACGAGCTCGGATGAAGAGGGGATCGCGCTGGAATTCGCCCAGCCGCAGTGGGCGGTGACGCCCGGCCAGTCGGTGGTGCTCTACGACGGCGCCGTGTGCCTCGGCGGCGCGGTGATCCAATAAAGGGGGTCAGAGCAACATTTCCAACCCTGAAATGTTGCTCTGACCCCCTTTATTCACCCTTTATTCAGGGGCGGTATCCGCGAACGCGGGCCGCTCCATCAGCTTGTCGTAATGGCGCGCGAGGTTGGCGTATTCGCCCCGCCATTGGACGCCGCCGGGCTTGCGGAACTCCACCCAGCCCAGGCAGCAGCCGACCGCGATGTCGGCCAGCGTGTAGCGCTCGCCGTGGCACCAGGGCTTGTCGCCCAGTTCCGCGGCAATCATCGCCAGGCCGCGCTTGAGCTTGCCGGTCTGCTTGCCGGTCCAGGCGCTGCTCTGCTCTTTCTTGGGCCGCAGGGACTCGTAGCGGACCAGCAGGCCGGCGTCCAGCGAGCCGTCGGCGAGCGCCTCCCAGCGCCGCACCGCGACGCGTTCCCGGTTGTCGTCGGGAATCAGGCGCGAGATCGGCGACACGCTGTCGAGAAACTCCACGATCACGCGCGAATCGAACAGCGCCGTGCCGTCGTCCAGCACCAGTGTCGGCACCTTGCCGAGCGGATTGAGGGCGTTGACCGGATTTTCGGGCGGATTGACGTCCGCGACCTCGAAATCGCAGTCGATCTTCTTTTCCGCGAGGACGACGCGTACCTTGCGGGTGTACGGGCTGGGCGCGGAGCCGAGTAGTTTCATGGCGGGCGCGAATTATATAATACGAACCATGGCCTCCACGCTCACCGCGCTGTCGCCGCTCGACGGCCGGTACGCCAAATCGGCGGATCCCCTCAGGCCGTTCTTCAGCGAATACGCGCTCATCCGCTACCGGGTGCGCGTCGAGCTGGCCTGGCTCATGGCGCTGGCCGCCGAACCGGCCGTCGCCGAACTCAAGCCGTTCTCCAGGGCGATCGTGGCCGGGCTGAACGGGTTGGTTTCGAATTTTTCTGAAAATGATGCAAAAAAAATAAAAGCCATCGAGGCTGAGACCAATCACGACGTCAAGGCGATCGAGTACTGGCTGAAGGCGAGGCTCGGCAAGAACCGCGAAGTGCAGGGCGCGCTCGAGTTCATCCACTTTGCCGCCACTTCCGAGGACATCAACAACCTCGCCTACGCGCTGATGCTGACGGAGTCGCGCCAGCGCGTGATGCTGCCGAAGCTGGACGAACTGATTGCCGTGCTGCGCGAGGCCGCGCACCGGCACGCCGCGCTCGCGATGCTGTCGCGCACCCATGGCCAGCCCGCGTCTCCGACCACGCTCGGCAAGGAGCTGGCAAACGTCGTCGCCCGCCTGCGGCGCGCGCGGGCGAGGATCGCCGCCGTGCCGCTGCTCGGCAAGATGAACGGCGCGACCGGCAACTACCACGCGCACAGCATCGCCTACCCGAGGTTCGACTGGGAACGGTTCTGCGCCCGCTTCGTCGAGGGGCTGGGCCTGCAGTTCAATCCCTACACCACTCAGATCGAGCCGCACGACTGCATCGCCGAGCTGTTCGACGCCTACGCCGCGGCCAACACCATCCTGCTCGACCTCGACCGCGACCTCTGGGGCTACATCTCGCTCGGCTATTTCCGGCAGAAGACGAAAAAGGGCGAGGTCGGCTCCTCGACCATGCCGCACAAGGTCAACCCGATCGACTTCGAGAATTCCGAGGGCAACCTCGGGGTCGCCAACGCGCTGCTGCGCCACCTGTCCGACAAGCTGCCCGTGTCGCGCTGGCAGCGGGATATTTCCGATTCGACCGCGTTGCGCAATACTGGCACTGCGCTCGGCAACTCGCTGCTCGGCTATGGCGCCTGTCTTCGCGGCCTTGCCAGGCTCGAAGCCGAACCGCGGCGCATCGCCGAGGATCTGGATGCCAACTGGGAAGTGCTCACCGAGGCGGTGCAGCAGGTGATGCGCCGGCACGGCGTCGCCGGGGCCTACGAGAAACTCAAGGCGCTCGCGCGCGGCAAAAAGCTCGATCGCAAGCAGCTCGCCGCGTTCATCCGCACGCTGCCGATTCCCGCGGACGAGAAAAAGCGGCTGCTCGCGCTCACGCCTGCCGGCTACACCGGATACGCCGCACGCCTTGCCAGGCGGATCTGAGCCGCACGCCGTTTTGCGCCGTTTTCCCGGATCAGGACCGATGGCCTACGCCGCGACGATATTCCTTTCCTCATTCCTGCTGTTCCTGGTGCAGCCGCTGATTGCGCGGCAGATCCTGCCCTGGTTCGGGGGTACCGCGGCCGTGTGGACGACCTGCATGCTGTTCTTCCAGACGGTGCTGCTCGCGGGCTACGCCTACGCGCATGCGACCAACGCGAAGCTTCAGCCGCGCTCGCAGGCGGTGCTGCACTCGGTACTGCTCGTCATTGCGCTGCTGTTGCTGCCGATCGCGCCCAACGAGATGCGCAAGCCCGCGGGCACGGAAGAGCCGATCTCCTGGATCCTGCTGGTGCTGACGGCGACCGTGGGGCTGCCGTACCTGCTGCTTGCCTCGACCAGTCCGCTGCTGCAGGCCTGGTTCTCGCGCGCGCGGCCCGGCGTCGATCCCTACCGCCTGTTCGCGGTGTCGAACCTTGCTTCCCTGCTGGCGCTGATCGGCTATCCGCTGCTGGTCGAGCCGTTCCTCGGCAGCCGCGATCAGGTGCTCGGCTGGTCCGCGTTGTTCGTCCTGTTCGCCCTTGTGTGTGCGGGTCTGTCCTGGTCTGTTTCCTCGATTAAAGCGGAAAAAAATTTCAAGGAAGTAGAAACGGCAACACCCCTTCGCCGCAGTGACTACCTGCTCTGGCTCGCGCTGTCGGCCACCGGGTCGGTGATGCTGCTCGCGGTGACCAACCATGTGACGCAGAACCTGGCCGCGATCCCGCTGCTCTGGCTCGCGCCGCTGACCTTGTACCTGCTCACGTTCATCCTCGCGTTTGAGGGAGGAAATCTGGGGGGAAACCTGTACCGGGTCGAGATTTTCTGGTCGGTGGTCCTGGTCTGGCTCGCCGGCATGGCCTGGCTGCTGGTGGACATCAGGTACCAGTTCGATCTCTGGATTCAGATCGGCATGTACCTGAGCGGGCTGTTCGTCGCCTGCATGTTCTGCCACGGCGAGCTCTATCGCGCCCGGCCGGCGGCGCGCCATCTCACCGCCTTCTACCTGACGATCTCGGCCGGCGGCGCGATCGGCGGGCTGCTGATCGCCGTCGTGGCGCCGCTTGCCTTCCATGCCTACTACGAGCTCGGCCTCGCGCTGGTCGCACTTGCGCTGCTGGCCGCGGTGCGCTTCGCGCCGGTGAACAGGGTTGCACGCTGGGCGAGCTTGGGCGTGCTGCTCGCGGTGGCCGCCTGCGCCGCTTACGACGGTTCGCGCTTCCAGAAGGACGTCCATGTCTCGGCGCGCAATTTCTACGGCGTGATCCGGGTGAAGGATTACGGCGCCCCCGGCGAGAGCTACCACCTGCGCAGGCTGGTGCACGGCGTGATCATGCACGGCGAACAGGACATGACCGAGGGCGGGCGGCGCAAGCCGACAACCTACTACCAGCCGACCTCGGGCGTCGGTGCCGCGGTGGCCGCGCGGCAGGCGAAGGGCGCGATTCGCGTCGGCGTGATCGGGCTGGGAACCGGAACGCTCGCCGTGTACGGTCGCAAGGGCGACGTTTACCGCTTCTATGAGATCAATCCGCAGGTGATTGCGATCGCGCGCTCGGAGTTCACCTATCTGTCCGACAGCGAGGCCGGCATCGAGGTGGCGCTCGGCGACGCGCGCCTGAATCTCGAGAGGGAGCCGCCGCAGGGCTTCGACTTGCTCGCGGTGGACGCATTCTCCAGCGATGCGATCCCGGTCCACCTGATCACCAGGGAGGCGCTAGGCGTATACCTGCGGCACATGAAGCCGGACGGCATCGTCGCGTTCCACGTCTCCAACCGGTTTTTGAACCTCGTCCCGGTAGTCGCGCGGCTCGCGCAGGAGCACGGCGCGCACGTGGTGCTGGTCTCCGACAAGGGCAAGGACGGGGACGACGACCATACCACCACCGACTGGGTCCTGGTGTCGCGCGAGCGCAAGGCGCTGGAGGCGCCGGAGATCCAGGCGGTGTCGCCGGCGGCGCCCGAAGGGGAGGCCGGCTGGCGCACCTGGACCGACGACTACTCCAACCTGGTACAGATCCTCAGATAAAAAAGGGGGTCAGAACAACATTTCCGGAGGAAATGTTGTTCTGACCCCCTTTTTTTAAACGACCGCGCCCTCGTTCTTTTCCTCCGCGAGGCTCTTCTTGGGGGCGCGGACGAACTGGGTGCGGTCGACACCCAGCCACATGACGAGCGGGCTGGCCACCAGCACCGAAGAGTAGATCCCGAAGCAGATGCCGATGGTGAGCGCGAGCGCGAAGTAATGCAGCGCCGGCCCGCCGAAGACCAGCATGGTGGTGACCATCGCCTGGGTGCAGCCGTGCGTGATGATGGTGCGCGAAATCACGCCCGTGATCGCGCTGTCGATGACCTCCGGTACCGTGGCTTTACGCATCTTGCGGAAGTTTTCCCTCACCCGGTCGAACACGACCACCGATTCGTTCACCGAATAGCCGAGCACCGCGAGCACCGCGGCCAGCACCGGCAGGGAGAACTCCCACTGGAAGAGCGCGAAGCAGCCCAGGATGATGATCACGTCGTGCAGGTTGGCGATGATCGCGGCCAGGCCGAAGCGCCACTCGAAGCGGATCCAGAGGTAAAGCACGATGCCGATTGCGGTCACCAGCAGCGCGAGCGCGCCGTACTCCGCGAGTTCCTCGCCGACCTGCGGGCCGACGAACTCGACGCGCCGCACCTCGGCGGTCGCGTCCTGCGCCTTCAGGAGCCCGGCGACCTTCTGCGACACCTCGGAGGTCGACTGGCCTTTCTCCACCGGCATGCGGATCAGCACGTCGCGCGAGGAGCCGAAGTTCTGCACCTCGCCCTTGAGCCCGGCCTTCTCGATCGCTCCCCGGATCGCCTCGACGTTGGCAGCGTCCTTGTAGTTCACCTCGACCAGCGTGCCGCCGGTGAATTCGACCGAGAAATGCAGTCCGTTGTAGGCGAGGAAAAAGACCGCGGCGACGAACGTCAGCAGCGAAATGATGTTGAAGACGAGCGCATGCCGCATGAACGGAATGACGCGCCGGATCTTGAAGAATTCCATGGCCTCAGTTCACTTTCCCGTCACTCCCATCAGCTCATTTCCACCCGGTATCGCCGATCGCCAGCCGGCCGACCTTGCGCCGGTGCCCATAGGCGAGATTGACGATCGCGCGCGACACCACCACCGAGGAGAAGATCGAGGTCAGGATCCCGAGGCAATGCACCACCGCGAAGCCGCGCACCGGCCCGGAACCGAAGATGAGCAGCGAGAGGCCCGCGATCAGCGTGGTGACGTTGGAGTCGAGAATCGTGCCCCAGGCGCGCTCGTAGCCGGCGGAGATCGCGGCCTGCGGCGACTGGCCGCCGCGCACCTCTTCGCGGATGCGCTCGTTGATCAGCACGTTGGCGTCGATCGCCATGCCGAGCGTCAGCGCGATCGCCGCGATGCCGGGCAGGGTAAGCGTCGCCTGCAGCAGCGACAGCAGCGCCACCAGGAACAGCAGGTTCACGCCCAGCGCGATCGAGGAAAACACCCCGAACAGGGTGTAGTACGCGCTCATGAAGAGCACGATCACCACGAAGCCCCACTTGGTGGCGTTGAATCCCTTTTCGATGTTCTCCTTGCCCAGCGACGGGCCGACGGTGCGTTCCTCGATGATCTCCATCGGCGCCGCCAGCGAACCGGCGCGGATCAGTAGCGACAGGTCGCTGGTTTCGGTCGGGGTGAAACTCCCGGTGATCTGGAAGCGGGCGCCGAATTCGCCCTGGATCGTCGCTACCGAGATCGCCTCGCCCTTGCCTTTCTCGATCAGGATGATGGCCATCAGGTGCTTCAGGTTCTCGCGCGTCGCCTGGCGCATGATGCGGCCCGCGGCCTCGTTCAGTTCGACCGATACCGCCGGCCGCTGGTCGTTGTCGAAAGTGGCCTGCGCGCCGATGAACTGGTCGCCGGTCACCAGCAGCTGCTTTTTCACCGGCACGTTGCTGACGCTGCCGTCGCGCTTGCGCTCGGGGAAGATGTCGACGTTGAAGGTGCTGCCGGTGCGCATCGCTTCCTCGTCCACCAGGCGGACCTCGAGGGTCGCGGTGCGGCCGAGGATGTCCTTCGCCTTCGTGGTGTCCTGCACGCCAGGCAGCTGCACCACGATGCGGTCGGCGCCCTGCTGCTGGATCACCGGCTCGGCGACCCCGAGCTGGTTGACGCGCCGGTTCAGCGTCACGATGTTCTGCTTGATCGCGAGGTCCTGCTCGTTCTTGAGCGCCTCGGGCTTGAGCGTCGCGACGATCAGCTGGTCCTGCCCGTCGTCGCGCCTCGCCAGGGTCAGCACCGGCAGCTGCTCGTTGATCGCCGCGCTGGCCTTGTCGCGCGTCGCGGCGTCGCGAAATCGCACGCGCAGCGTCTGGCCCTCGCGCGAGATGCCGGCGTGGCGCAGGTTCTTGTCGCGCAGCATGGTGCGGATGTCGCCGGCGTAGGCCTCCAGCCGCTTGGTGATCGCCGCCTGCATGTCCACCTGCAGCAGGAAATGGACGCCGCCCCGCAGGTCCAGGCCGAGATACATCGGCAGCGCGTGCACCGCGGTCAGCCAGTTGGGCGAGGAGGAAAGCAGGTTCAGCGCCACCACGTACGCAGGGTTCTGCGGATCCGGGTTGATCGTTTTCTCGATCAGATCCTTCGCTTTGAGCTGGATGTCGGAGTCCGCGAAACGGATCCGCAAGCCGTGCAGGTCGAGGAGTACGCCGGTGGTGGCGATCTGCGCGCTCTTGAGCGTCTCTTCGATGCGCGCGAGGAGGGCGGCATCAACCTTGACGGTGGTCTTGTTGCTCGAGATCTGAACGGCCGGCGCCTCGCCGAAGAAGTTCGGCAGCGTGTAAAGGAGCGCCGCGGCGATGGTGAGCCCGATCAGCGCGTACTTCCAGGTCGGAAACCGGTTCACTTACTTGATGCTCTTGATCGTGCCCTTCGGCAAGAGAGTCTGTATCGCTGGCCGTTGAACCATGATTTTTGTTTCAGGGGCGATTTCGAGCGTTGCGTATTGATCGCTTAATTCAACGATCTTTCCTATCAAACCGCCAACAGCGACAACTTCGTCGCCCTTCTGCAGGGCCTCGATCATGGTCTTTTGCTCCTTCGCGCGCTTCATCTGCGGCCGGATCATCAGGAAGTACAGCAACACGAACATCAGGATGATGGGCAGGAAGCTCATCAGTCCGGCGTCGCCGCCGATGCCGGGGGCTTGCGCGAAAGCAGGGGAAATCAGCACGAAAAACTCCTCTGTCGAAAAGCCGGAAAAGCTTGAAATTATAGCAGCTTGCGCTGCTCCAGCAGGCTTGCCGCGGTGTGCGCGAGGCGTTTGGCCTCGATCGCCTCGCGCAGTTCCTTCATCAGCTGCAGGTAGTAATGCAGGTTGTGCAGGGTGTTCAAGCGGGCGCCGAGGATTTCGTTGGTCCTTTGCAGGTGGTGGAGATAGGCGCGCGTGAAATTGCGGCAGCCGTAGCAGGCGCAGGTCTCGTCCAGCGGCCGCGCGTCATCCCGCCACCTTGCATTGCGGATCTTGACGTCGCCGGAGCGCGTGTAGAGCCAGCCGTTGCGCGCGTTGCGGGTCGGCAGCACGCAGTCGAACATGTCCACGCCGGCAAGCACCGCCTCGATCAGGTCCTCGGGGGTGCCCATGCCCATCAGGTACCTGGGTTTTTCTGCCGGCATTCCCGGCACGAGGTGACTCATGACCCTGGAACGATCTGCTGCCGGTTCTCCGACGGCAAGGCCGCCTATCGCATAACCATCGAACTGAATGTTTTTCAGTTCCCGCAGCGATTTGTCCCGCAGTTCCTCGAAGACGCTCCCCTGCACGATCCCGAAGAGGGCGTTCGCATTGCCTTCATGGGCGCGCTTCGAGCGTTCCGCCCAGCGCATGCTCAGTTGCATGGATTCACGCGCCTGCGTTTCCGTCGCCGGATAGGGCGTGCATTCGTCGAACACCATAACGATGTCCGAATTCAGCGCGCGCTGGATGCGCATCGACTCCTCGGGCGTGAGAAGCAGGCGATCGCCGTTAATCGGCGATGCAAACTGCGCGCCTTCCTCGGTGATTTTTCTCATGGCCCCTAGGCTGAACACCTGGAAGCCGCCCGAATCGGTGAGGATCGGCCCCTGCCAGCCCATGAAGCGGTGCAGGCCGCCGTGCTTCTCGATCACTTCCGTGCCCGGCCGCAGCCAGAGGTGGAAGGTGTTGCCGAGCACGATCTGCGCGCCCAGCCCCTCCAGCTCCCCGGGCGACATCGCCTTCACCGCGCCGTAGGTGCCCACCGGCATGAACACGGGCGTATCGACCGCGCCATGCGCGAGCTCCAGCACGCCGCGCCGCGCCGCGCCGTCGCGGTGCGTGACCGAGAATTTCACGGCGCCCTTTCGATCAGCATTGCATCGCCGTACGAGAAAAAGCGGTAGCGTTCCCGGATCGCATGCGCGTAGGCCTTCCTGACGTTGTCCATGCCGGCGAACGCGGCCACCAGCATCAGCAGGCTCGAGCGCGGCAGATGGAAATTGGTCAACAGCCGCTCGACGACGCGGAAGCGGAATCCCGGGTAAACGAACAGGCCGGTCTCGCCCGTGCCGGCTATGACCCGCGCGCCGCCAAGCGCCGCGCTTTCCAGCGCGCGCAGCGAGGTGGTCCCGACGGCAAGCACCCGGCGCCCCGCGATCGCCTCGGCGGTCGATCGCGGGACATCATAGCGCTCGAGGTGCATGCGGTGGTCCTCGATGTTCTCGGCGCGCACCGGCTGGAAGGTGCCCGCGCCCACATGGAGAGTGATTTTCGCGATTGTTGCGCCTTTTTCCTGAATTCTTTTCAAGATATCCAGATCGAAGTGCAACCCTGCGGTCGGCGCCGCGACGGCCCCAGGCCGCTCGGCGAAGATGGTCTGGTAGCGCTCCGCGTCCTCGGGCCCCGGTGGATGGGTGATGTAGGGCGGCAGCGGAACGCTTCCGCAGCGCTCCAGTACCGCGGCGACGGGCTCGGAGAACCGTACTCGGAACAGGTCTTCTTCGCGCCCCAGCACCTCCGCCGCCACGCCTTCGCCGATGAGCAGGCGCGTGCCCGGCTTGGGCGCATGCGAGGTGCGCATCAGGCCGAGCGCGTCGTGCTCGCCGAGGATGCGCTCGATGAAGAGTTCGAACTTGCCGCCGCTTGCCTTGCTGCCGAACAGCCGCGCCTTGATGACGCGCGTGTCGTTCAGCACCACCGCGTCGCGCGCATCCACCAGGTCCGGCAGTTCGATGAAGGCGAGGTCCCTGAGCGCGCCGGTTCTGCCGTCGAGATGCAGCAGGCGGCTCGCCGTGCGCTCCGTCGTCGGGTGCTGGGCGATGAGTTCCTCGGGAAGTTCATAGTCGAAATCGGCTAGCTTCATTGCATGGCATTATAGAATTCGATCCCAGGAGCAATTCGCCGGAATGGTGGAATCGGTAGACGCAGCGGACTCAAAATCCGCCGACCGCGAGGTCATGAGAGTTCGAGTCTCTCTTCCGGCACCAGGGGCAGGCGCGGCGTTCCGGCGACGCGGCGAAAACGATTGTCAGGAAGCGGACCTATGCGCTGGACATCCCCATTTGTGGCGCGTAGGCTAGAACGTCATTTCCCGAGGGGAGGCACGATGGCCCAGGCGCAAATCCACCTGCTGCCCGCGGCACGCAATACGGTCATGGTGGTGGACGATCAGTCCACCGGCCGTGCCATCCTCGAGCAGGTGGTGCGGACCCTCGATGACCGGGTGGTGGTCGAGGGTTTCGCGCGGCCCGTGGACGCCGTGGTCTGGGCCACGCGTCACGTCGCCGACCTGGTGCTGGTGGATTACATGATGCCGGACATGGATGGCATCGAACTGGTCGGCCGGCTGCGGTCGCTGCCCGGCTACGAGCACGTTCCGATTGTCATGATTACCGGACAAGACGATAAAAAGGTCCGCTACGCCGCGCTGGATGCCGGGATCACGGATTTCCTGACCAAGCCGGTGGATGCGCGGGAATGCCTGGCGCGCTGCCGCAACCTGCTGACCCTGCGCCGCCAGCAGCTGGCGCTGGAAGACAAGCGCCGCCTGCTCGAGGGCATGGTCGATGAAGCGACGCGCGAGATCCGGGAACGCGAGAAGGAGACGCTGCTGCGCCTGGCGCGCGCCGGCGAATTCCGCGACGAGGAGACCGGCTACCACCTGATCCGCATGGCGCGCTACTCGCGCCTGATCGCGAACGCGATCGGCCTGGAGCGCGACGAAGCCGAGACCATCGAGCTGGCGGCGCCGCTGCATGACATAGGAAAAATCGGCATCCCGGACGGCATCCTGCTCAAGCCCGCGCGGCTCGATGAGGCCGAGTGGGGCACGATGCAGCGCCACCCGGTGATCGGCCACGAGATCCTCAAGGGCAGCGCCTCGAAATACGTGCGCATGGGAGCGCTGATCGCGCTTGGCCACCACGAGCGCTACGACGGCAAGGGCTATCCGAGCGGCCTGGAGGGCGATCATATTCCGCTGTGCGCCCGCATCGTGGCGGTGGCCGACGTGTATGACGCGCTCACCTCGGTGCGTCCCTACAAGAAGGCCTGGAAGTCCGTCGACGCGCTCGACTACATCCGCGCGCAGCGCGGCAAGCATTTCGATCCGCGCCTGGCGGATGCATTCCTCGGCATGAGCGAGAGGGTTATCGAGGTGCAGCGCGATCTGCAGGACCCGGCCACCGAGCATCACGGGGGCGGCTGATGGAGGCGCTGCGCAAGCTGTTTGCAACGGCGCGCGCGCGCCTGGCGGCGCGCCCGGACACGGAGCACGAGCAGGGCATCGTCCGGCTGGTCATCGCCGCGCTGCTCGGCGCCTACCTTCTGCCTGAAGGGCTCGACCTCTCCGGGTGGAGCGCGCTCAAGCCGTATCACATCGTCTTCGTCGGCTATTTGGTCCTGGCGGCGGTCATCCTCGCCTGGAACCTCTGGTCGGACTCCGTTTCCCACACTAGGCGCATCGTTGCTCTCGTCGCGGATATCGCGACCACCACCTGGTCAATGTGGTATTTCGGCGACAAGGCGCTGCCGAGCCTGCTGGTGTACGTGTGGGTGACGCTGGCCAATGGCTTTCGCTATGGACCGAGCTACCTGCTGATATCGCTCGGCGCCAGCCTGGCGGGCTTCATCACGGTGCTCGCGACCAGCGATTTCTGGCAGGGCCGCCTTGGCGCCGGCGTCGGCCTCGCGCTCGGGCTGGTCGCGCTCAGCCTCTACGTGCTGTCGCTGGTGAAGCGCATGTTCGACGCGCTGGCGCGCGCGGAAGCCGCGAACCAGGCCAAGCGGCGCTTCATCTCGGTGGTGAGCCACGAACTGCGCACGCCGCTCAACGCCATCATCGGCATGTCCGATCTATTGCGCGACACTTCGCTCTCGCGCGAGCAGGCCGACATGCTGCAGACGCTGCGCAGTTCCTCGCGCGTGATGCTGAATCTGGTGGAGGAGGTTCTAGATTTCTCCAAGATCGAGGCCGGCAAGCTGGTGTTGGAGCGCACCGACTTCGACCTGCATGCGCTGGTGAACAGTACCTGCCGGATCCTGTCGTCGCAGGCCGCGGCGAAAGGCGTCGAGTTCGTGGTCTCGATCATGCCCGAGGTGCAGCCGGCGGTGCGCGGCGACGCGCACCACCTGCGCCAGGTGCTGATCAACCTCGCGGGCAATGCCGTCAAGTTCACCGAGCACGGCACCGTGACCGTGCATGTCAGCAGCCAGGGTGAAAGCGAGACCGGCGTGCGCCTGAAATTCTCGGTGCGCGACACCGGGATCGGCATTCCCCCCGAGGCGCAGCAAAGGATTTTCGAGAGCTTCACGCAGGCCGACCAGACCACCACGCGCCGCTTCGGCGGCACGGGCCTGGGCACGACCATCGCCAAGCAGCTGGTCGAACTGATGGGCGGCAGGATCGGCCTGGAGAGCGCCGTGGGCCTGGGCAGCACATTCTGGTTCGAGACCGAGATCGAGAAGCAGCCCGAGCGCTCGGGCGCGGTCGCCGGCGAGCTCGCCGGGGCGCGCGTGCTGCTGGTCGGATTCCCGCCGGCGCAGCGCGAGACGATCGAGCAGTCGCTCGCGGGCTGGGGCGCTACCCCGGTGGCCGTCGCCAGCGTGGACGAGGGCGTGAAACGACTGGTTGCGGAAATCAGCCTCGCGCGGCCGTACCACAGCGCGCTCGTGTATTCGGAGGGCAAGGACCTGCAGCTCGCGCAGCGCTTTCGCCGCGCCGCGCCCGATCCCGCGCCGCCGGTGGTACTCGCGATGCAGCGCGCGGCGGACGTACCGCGCTTCGCGGCGCTGTCGGCCGGTTTTGGCGCGGTGCTCGAGATGCCGTTCGAAAAGCGGCAGTTGTTCAATGTGCTGCACTCGGTTAGCGCCGGCGAGGAAGCCCGCGAGGGCGTGGTTCGTCTCCAGGACTACGCGCGGCGCGCTGGCGCCTGCAGGGGTCTGCACGTGCTGGTCGCGGACGACAATCCGACCAACCGGGAGGTGCTCAGCCGCATCCTGGAGCGCGGCGGCCATACGGCTACGCTGGTTGCCGACGGCGAGCGCGCCCTGGACGCTCTCGAGAGCTCGCATTTCGACATCGCGCTGATCGACCGCAACATGCCGCGGCTGAGCGGCCTCGAAACCGTGCAGGCGATCCGGCTGACGACCGGCGCTCGTGAGCGCCTGCCGGTGGTGATGCTTTCCGCGGATGTCACCCCCGACGTGAAGCGCGAGTGCCTGGAAGCGGGCGCCGATACCTTCCTTGCGAAGCCGATCGAGGCGGCCCGGCTGCTGGAGGAGCTGCAAACCCTCTGCGGCGGCAAGTTCCAGGAAGCGTCGAAGCCGGTCGCGGCGGTAAGCCCGCGGCTGTTGCGCGCCGACAAGCAGGGTCCCGACCCGGTCGTCAACTCCGATACGCTCGCCGACCTGGAAGAACTGGGGTCTTCGCCAGCCTTCATGGACAAGCTGATCGGCGTGTTCGTCGCGGACAACGTCACCCTGATGGCGAAAATGGAAGCCTCGCTGGCGGCGCGCAATGTGGGCGAGTTCCGCAGCCACCTGCACGCCATGAAGGGCTCGGCGGCAAGCATGGGCGCCGAGCGCCTGACGACCTACTGCAAGGACATCGGCCGGCTTTCCGACGCCGAGGTCAAGCTGCAGATCCCGGCGCTTCTGAAGACCCTACGCGAAGAACTCGCGGCGACCCGCGAATCGCTTGAGCGCTACCTCCAGGAACGGAAGAAATCCACGGCTTGATCGCGGGCTGCGGTAGGATTCCCGCATGTCCCGCCCGCCCGGCCCGCGCGGCCTGCCGATCATCGGCGTAGCCCGCAGTTTCGCGCGCGATCCGCTTTCCTTCCTCACTGGCGTCGCCGCGCAGTACGGCGACATCGCCAATTTCCGGCTGGGCGGCATCGACGTGTTCTTCGTGCGCCATCCGGACTACATCCGCGAGGTGCTGATTACGCAGCGCGCCAGCTTCACCATGACTTCGCTCAGGGCCAAGATCAATGCGGTCGTCGGCGAAGGGCTGTTCACCTCGCGCGGCGAGCTGCACGCGCGCCAGCGGCGCCTGATTCAGCCGGTGTTCCGCAAGTCGCGCATCGAGGCCTACGCCGGCCAGATGGCGGAGCTCTCGCTGCGCATGCGGGAGCAGTGGCGGCCGGGCAGCGTCATCGACATCACGAACGAGATGATGAAGCTGACCATGCTCATCGCCGCCCAGGCGCTGTTCGACCACGACATCGGGGAGGACACGCAAAAGGTGTCGCGCAATATCGGCACCGTCCTCGAATTCTTCACGCGGCTGTCGTCGCCGTTCCTGAAGCTCTCGCTGTGGCTGCCGCTGCCCTCGTCCCTGCGCTTCAGGAAGGCGGTGCGCGACCTCGATGCGGTCATCTACCGCCTGATCGAGCGGCGCAAGGGCGCTGCGAGCGCCGGCAACGACCTGCTGTCGCTGCTGATGCAGGCGAAGGACGACGAAACCAACGTCCAAATGACCGAAAAGCAGCTGCGGGATGAAATCCTGACGCTGCTGATCGCCGGCCACGAAACCACCGCCAACGTGCTCGCGTGGACCTTCTACCTCCTGGCGCAGCGGCCCGATGCCGACCAGCGGCTGCATGACGAGGCGAGGGCGGTGCTCGGCGGGCGCGCGGCCTTCACGGCGGCCGACATCGACCGCTTGGTCTACGCGCGCATGGCGACGCAGGAGGGCCTGCGGCTGTATCCGCCGGGCTGGTTTATCGGCCGCGAGGCGCAGACCGACGTGAAGCTGGGCGGCTACACGGTGCCCAAGGGCGCGGTGGTGATGATGAGCCAGTACGTCATGCACCGCGACGCGCGCTTCTTCGACGAGCCGGAACGATTCAAACCCGAGCGCTGGGAGGGCGATTTCCTGGAACGGCTGCCGCGCGGCGCCTATTTTCCGTTCAGCGCGGGCGACCGCCATTGCATCGGCGAGGGCTTTGCCTGGCAGGAAGCTCTGCTGATCCTCGCCACGCTGGTCGAGCGCTGGAGATTCGAACTGGTCCCGGGCCAGCACATCCGCCCGAGGCCGTCGGTGACCTTGCGTCCGGACGGTCCGATAAAAATGATCGTCCATCCGCGCTGAAACGCTTTTCAAAGTTTGCTGTTCCGCGACTCGAGCAACGGTAGAATCGCGGCTTTCCTCCCGGAAGGAAAGCATGTCGTTCTTCATCACGCTGGTCGAGAGTTCGGACGCCAGCCGGCGGGCCATCGAGACATTGCCCAAGGTGCACTCGATGATGCACAAGGGTCTCACGCTTGCCGAATACCGCGCGTTCCTGCACGACCTCTACCACATCGTCTGGCATTTCTGTCCGATCATGGCCGCCGCCGCGGCGCGCTGCGACGACCGGTTGCGGGATATCCGCTACGAGCTCTACGAGAGGATCGGCGAGGAGAAAGGTCACGAGGGCTGGGTGCTCGAGGACATCGGGGCCGTGGGGGGCGATGTGCCGGGCGCGCACAGCGCGGCGCCGAGCGCGCCGGTGCAGGCGATGATCGGATTCAACTACTACGCCGCCGAACGGGTGCATCCCTGCTCGGTGCTGGGCATGCTCTACGTGCTGGAGGTGATCGCCTCAGTGTACGGCGGCAAGGCGGCCGATTCCATCGCGCGCGCGATTGGACGGGAAACCACGGCGGGGGGGTTCCGGTTCCTGTCCTCTCACGCGACGATGGATGCGGACCACCTGGCGAAACTCAACGTGCTGCTCAAGACCATCGATGATCCCGCGGCCCAGGCCGCGATCATCGACTCGACGCGCGTCAACTTTCACCAGTTCGGCCAGCTCTTTTCCGAAGGCGGCTTCGTCTCGCACCTCGGCCGCTGAGTCCGGCTCAGCCCGCCGCCATCGCGATGCCCGCTGTCGGCACCGGGGCGGGCGCGGCCGCCGCTGCCGCGGCATCCATGCGCTCCATCTGGGCGCGCACCACGCGGCCCATCATGCGCATGTCGCGGTCTTCGAGCCGCAGCGCGCAATCCACCCAGGTATCGACGACCGCATCCAGTTCCTCGCGCGTCACCGGGTTCACCTGCTGGCGTACGCGCATCACAGCCTGGAAGCCGCTGCGCCGGCGCGCGTTCTTCGCGATCCAGGCCTGCACTGCCGCCTCGCCCTCGCCGTCCTTCGCCAGCACGTCGACGATGCCCATTTCGTGCAGTTTGGTCGCAGGCAGGATCTTGCCAGAGAGGATCAAGTCCTCGGCGCCGCGCGCGCCAATGCGGCGCGCAAGCAGGCTGTAGGCGCCCATGCCCGGAAACAGGTTGAAGAGGATTTCCGGCAGGCCCATCAAGGCCGATTCCTCGGCCACCAGGACATCGGAGGAAAGCGCGGTCTCGAAGCCGCCGCCCAACGCATCGCCCTGCACCAGAGAAATGGTCGTCAACGTCGGACAGAAGTAGTTCTGCACGCGCGCATGGATGTTGTCGATGCACAGCCTCGCGTAGTGCGCGAGCGCGTCGCGGTCGCGCGAGCGGATCAAGAGCAAAAACAGCGCCAGGTCGCCACCGAGGTTGTAGATCCTTGGCACGCGCGAGCCGGCGACGTAGTAATGCACCTTGTGCATCGCGCCCTCGAACTCGACGTGGCCGCTGTTTGCGGTCAGTTCGCCGCCGAAGGCGCGCAGGTCTTTCAGCAGTCCCAGATTGAAGCAGGGATTGCCCCGCTGGTTCATGTAGCCCCAGATTGTCTCTGTCGCGGGCTCGTACTCGTACTGGACTTCGGAATAGGCCTTGCAGGTTCCCCTGAGACCGGTCGCATCGCGCATGTCGCTCATGATGGTGCCCCCAAAAATTCCCCCTTGCGGGGGAGTCGGTTACCCTTGGCGCCGGGCGGAGCCCGTCGCCTCCAGCGGCCATTAGACGCCTGATGTTCCCCCTGCGCAAACAAGGGTTGTTGCTTTTCCGTGACGCGCGCGCGGCACGCGCATGCCCGGCGAGACGAAATGATCAACCCGGGTTCTAGCCGAAACGGCGTACTTGGGTTAAAGTTTTCGGGTCGTTGACCGCAGGGTTTTTGGGGGTGGCCGCATGTACGCAATCGTCTATAAATCTGACGGATTCCCGGTCTGCCAGCAGGTCGCGGGCGTGAGTCCCGATCCGGTGGTTACCTGGAATACCGAGGACGCGGCAAAAGCATTCATTTCGTCCAAGGGCGGCGATGCGGACCTGCAGGCCGTGCAGCTCACGGACGAGGCAATGGACAAGATTGCGCAGGCGATGGGCTGCCCGGTCGAGTCGATGATGTTCGAGCCTTATCCGAGTTAAAAGCAGCGAGCTAAAAGCCCGGCACGCCGCTCAGCCCAGGCTGAAGAATTCCCGCCGGCTCTTCATGCCGCGCATGCGCGCGAGCAGCAGCTCGAGATCGGCGTCGCGCGCCACGAAATTCAGGTTCTCGGAATTGACGATCAGCACCGGCGCCGCGCTGTAGTTGTAGAAGAGCCGCGCGTAGCCTTCCGCCAGCAGCGCCAGGTAGTCCTCGCCCAGTCCGCGCTCGTACTCCGAGGCCCGCCGCCTGACGCGCTCGTAGAGCGTCGCCGGCTGCGCCTGCAGGTAGACCACCAGGTCCGGCGCCGGGGCCTGCGGCCGGATCGCATCGTAGATTTTCTGGTAGAGCGCCATTTCGTCGCCGGACAGCGTGATGCGCGCGAACAACGGGTCCTTGTCGAGCAGGAAGTCGGTGATCGTCGGCCGGCCGAACATGTCCGGCTGCGCCAGCGCGCCGAGCTGCCGCGCCCGCTGGAAAAGGAAAAAGAGCTGCGTCGGCAGCGCGAAGCGCGCCATGTCCTGGTAGAAGCGGGCGAGAAACGGGTTCTCGCCGGGCTGCTCCAGCAGGAGCTCGGCGCCGAGCCGGTCGGCGAGCCGGCGCGCCAGGCTGGTCTTGCCGGCGCCGATCGGCCCCTCTACCGCGATATGGCGAAAATTCTGCACCGGGACTCTAATCGATCCTTTCGATCTTCTGCGAGCTGCAGGCAGAGAGCAACGTGCTCGCCAATCCCTTTCCCGGAACTGAAATTACAGGATCAAGCTCGAACAAAGGCTGCAACACGAACGCGCGCTCATGCATGCGCGGATGCGGCACCGTCAGGCGCGGCGTGGCCAGCTGCGCGTCGCCGTACAGCAGCAGGTCCAGGTCGAGCGTGCGCGGCGCGCCGCTGAAGGGCCGTTGCCTGCCGTGGCGGTTTTCGATGGCCTGCAGCTGGTCCAGCAGGGGTTCGGCCTCCAGCTCCGTCTCGAGACCGACCACGGCGTTGATGAAGTCGGGTTGCGCCGCGTAGCCGAGCGGCGCCGAGCGGTACAGGGACGACCGCCCGGTCACGGCGCTTCGAGGCAGGCGCTCCAATTCGAGCATCACTTCCGACACCGTGCGCCGCGGATCCTCGAGATTCGCACCCAAACCCACGTAGGCGAGCGTCATTGTTCCGGCGGCGCGTCGGCGGCGGGTCCCTTGCGGCGCCTCCGGCGCCGTTTTTTCGTCGGCCCGGTATCGGGCAGGAGCATTGCCTCGCGCGCTTCCGGGTCTGCGCTCTGAAACGCGCGCCACCAGGTTTCCAGCTCCGCGGGCACTTCGCCGCTGGCGGCGCGCAGCGCGAGGAAGTCGTAGGCCATGCGGAACCGCGGCAGCTCGAGCAGCCGGTGCGCTCGCTGGCCGGAGCGTTCCTCGAAACGCGGCTGCATCGCCCAGACCTCGCGCATGGTGGCGGTGAGCCGGCGGGTGATGGCGAGCTTGCCGCTCTGCGCGTCCAGCACATCGTCCATCGCGGCCTCGAGCGCGGGAATGCGCCGCTCGCCGCGCTTCTCGCGCGCTTTCCAGGCCGCCAGCACTTCGTGCCAGAGGAGCGCGGCAAACAGGAACGCCGGCGACACCGGGCGATCGGCCAGTACCCTCTCGTCGGTCTGCCCCAGCGCCAGCGTGACGAAGCGCTCGCCCAGCGGCTGGTCGAGGATCACGTCGAGCAGCGGCAGCAGGCCCTTGTGCAGTCCTTCATTGCGCAGCTGGCGCAGGCAGGCGTTGGCATGGCCGGAGAGCAGGAGCTTGAGCATTTCCTCGAACAGGCGCGGCGGCGGCACATGCTCCAGCAGCGGCGCGAGGCGCTTGATCGGGGCGCGCGTCGAGCCCTCGATCGACAGGCCGAGCTTCGCGCCCAGCCGCACCGCGCGCAGCATGCGCACCGGGTCCTCGCGAAAGCGCGTCTCCGGGTCGCCGATGATGCGCAGCGTGCGTTTCTTCAGGTCGGCCAGGCCGCCGTGATAGTCGATCAGTTCGCCCGACCTGCAGTCGAAGTAGAGCGCATTGACCGTGAAGTCGCGCCGGCGCGCATCCTCCTCCAGGGTGCCGAACACGTTGTCGCGCAGCACGCGGCCGTGCTCGCCCAGCACGCGAGCGTGCTCCTTGCCGGCGGCGGGCTGGCTGTCGGCGGCGCGGAAAGTGGACACCTCGATCGTCTCGGGCCCCAGCATCACGTGCACCAGGCGGAAGCGCCGCCCGATCAGCAGGGCGCGGCGGAACAGCGGCCTGATCTGCTCGGGCCGCGCGTCGGTCGCGATGTCGAAATCCTTGGGCTCGATGTTGAGCAGCAGGTCCCGGACCGCGCCGCCCACCACGTAGACCGCGTGGCCATGGTCCGCGAGCACGTCGCAGACCTTGAGCGCGCCCGAGTTGATCGAGTTGCGGGTAATGCCGTGGCGCGATTGCGGCACGCGCAGCGGCCCCGGGGTATCGAGGCCGAGCACGCGGCGGATGAAGCGCTTGATCATTGCGGGCGGGGATTATCTCAGGGAAATCACCGGCCAGCCCCGGCGCCCCGCCTCGGCGGCCAGGGTCGCGTCCGGATCGACCGCCACCGGGCGCGAGACGCGCTCGAGCAGCGGCAGGTCATTGTGCGAGTCGCTGTAGAAGGCGCTCTGCGGGAAATCCTGCAGCCGGTGCCCCTGAGCGGCGAGCCAGGCGTCGACGCGCGCGATCTTGCCTTCCCGGAAACAGGGAATTCCCGCCACGCGGCCGGTGAAGCGTCCTGCGCTGTGCTCGGGCTCGGTTGCCACCAGGTGCGGCACGCCGAACTCGCGCGCGATCGGGCCGGTGACGAAGCTGTTGGTGGCAGTGACCACCGCGCAGAGGTCGCCCGCGGCCAGGTGGCGGCGCACCAGCGCTTTCGCCGGGGCGCCCATCGCGGGCCGGATGCACGCCGCCATGAACTCGGCATGCCAGCGACCGAGGTCTTCGGGCGTGTGCTCGGCCAGCGGCCGCAGCGCGAAACCGAGGAACTCGTGGATGTCGAGCGTGCCGGCCTTGTACTGTTCGTAGAACGCGGCGTTCTGCGTCTCGTACTGTTCCCGGCCGAGCACGCCCCGGTCGACCAGGAACTGCCCCCACTCGTAGTCGCTGTCGCAGGCGAGCAGCGTGTTGTCGAGGTCGAACAGCGCCAGGTTTTTCATTCTTGCTTGATGTTTAGCGTCTCGCGCAGCAGCGGCAGCGTGATCTGCCGCTGCTTTTCCAGCGACGCGCGGTCCAGTTCGTCGAGGATTGCCGCAAGTGTGGGCAGGTCGCGCCGCACATGGGTCAGCAGGTAGCCGATGACTTCCTCCGGGACGCGCATGCCGCGGCGCTCGGCCTCGGTGCGCAGGAACACGGCGCGCTCATTATCGGTGAGCGGCTTGACCTGGTAGACGAGGCCCCAGGCGAGGCGGGACTTGAGGTCTTCCCGCAGCGGCAGCTGGGGCGGCGGCGCGTTTCCCGCGGCCAGCACTGCGCCGCCCGATTGGCGCGCTTCGTTGATCGCATTGAACAGCGCGATCTGGGATACCTCGTCCAGCTTTTGGACGTCGTCGGCGATATGCAGGCCATCGCGCATGCCGGCGCGCAGCACGCCGCAGGCTCGTAATAAATGGCTCTTGCCCGAACCGGCGTCGCCCCACAGATAAACGATGCTTTCCGGAAAATTGTCCGAACGCAGCTCCCTCAGGCGGGCGAGCAGTTCGGCGTTCGCGCCGGAGACGAAGTTGTCGAGCGTGGGCTGCGGCGGCGGCGAGATGCCCAACGCGAGCTGCTTCATCAAGCGAGCGTCCTTATCACGCGAGCTGCCGCATCACTTCGGTCCGCCGTAGAGCGAACCGCCAAGGTAGGCCGCCTGCAGGTGGCGCAGCGTGACCAGCAGCGCCGCGCTCGCCGGCAGCGCGAGCAGCACGCCGAAGAAGCCGAATATCTGGCCAAAGGCGAGCAGCGCGAAGATCACCGCGACCGGATGCAGGCCGATGCGCTCGCCGACCAGCAGCGGGGTCACGACCATGCCCTCGAGCACCTGGCCGATCGCGAAGGCGACCCACACCCAGGCGACGCCAGTCAGGCTGTCGAACTGCATCGCCGCGGCAATGGTGCCAAGCAGGATGCCGGTGAACGCGCCGACATACGGGATGATCACCAGCAACCCGGTGATGACCCCGATCGGCAGCGCGAACTCGAGCCGCGCTATCGAGAGCGCGGCCACGTAGTACACGCTCATCACCAGCATCACGATCATCTGCCCGCGCAGGAACTCCGCCAGCACGGCGTCGATCTCGGCGAAGATGGTCCGGGCGCGGGCGTGCAGGTGGCGCGGAATCATCGCATCGACCCGCGCGACCAGCGTGTTCCAGTCGCGCAGCAGGAAGAACAACACCACCGGCACCAGCAGGACGGTGACGAAGAATGCGAGCAGCGCGAGGCCGCCGATCTTGAGCGAGCCGAGCAGCCCCGCCAACAGGTCCTGGTTGTTCGCGAGGATGCCGCCCGCCAGCTGCTTGACGGTCTCGATGTCGAGCTGGAAGTCGATGGCGAACCGCTCCTTCAGCCACGGCGCGAGCTGCTGGTTGACCCAGGCGAGGAACGCCGGCAGGCGCTCCGACATCATTCGCAGCTCCTTGATGAACAACGGCACGATCACCAGCGCGAGCGCCACCACGAGCGCGAGCGCGAACAGGAGCACCAGCACCACCGCCACGATGCGCGGCAGGTAGCGCCCGGTCAGCCGGCCTACCAGCGGGTTGAGGACGTAGGCGAGGATCGCGCCGGCCAGAAAGGGCGCGAGGATGGGCGACAGCGCGTAGAGCAGCCCGCCGGCCGCTAAAGCGATCGCCAGCCAGCCCCATAACCGCGGATCCGCGAGAACCGGTGCCTTCATTTCACGTAAAATTGCTGGAAAGACATCATTTTACCTGCCATGTCGGGACCCCTCTCTTACCGTGACGCTGGCGTGGACATCGACGCCGGCGACGCGCTTGTCGAAGCCATCAAGCCGTTCGCCAAGCGCACCATGCGCCCGGAAGTGCTGGCGGGGCTCGGCGGCTTCGGCGCGCTGTGCTCGATTCCGAAAAAGTACCGCGAACCGATCCTGGTTTCCGGCACCGATGGCGTCGGCACCAAGCTCAAGTTCGCCTTCATGCTGGGCCGCCACAACACCGTCGGCATCGACCTGGTCGCGATGAGCGTGAACGACGTTCTCGTGCAGGGCGCCGAGCCGCTGTTCTTCCTCGACTATTTCGCCTGCGGCAAGCTGGAGAAGGGCGTGGCGGTGCAGGTGATCCGCGGCGTCGCCGAAGGCTGCGAGCAGGCGGGCTGTGCGCTGATCGGCGGCGAAACCGCCGAAATGCCGGGCATGTACCGGGCTGGCGAATACGACCTGGCCGGATTCTGCGTCGGCGTGGTGGAGAAGGAACACATCATCGACGGGCGCTCGATCCACCCCGGCGACGTGCTGCTGGGGCTCGCCTCCAGCGGCGCGCACTCGAACGGCTACTCCCTGATCCGCCGCATCCTCGGCGAGGACAAGCCCAATTCCGGCCTCGCCGACACGCTGATGGAGCCGACCCGGATTTACGTCAAGCCGGTGCTCAAGCTGATCGCGGCCGTGCCGGTGAAGGGCCTCGCCCATATCACCGGCGGCGGGCTGGTCGGCAACGTGCCGCGCATGCTGCCGCAGGGCATGCGTGCCGTGCTCAGGAAGAAGATGTGGCCGCGGCCGGAGCTGTTCACCTGGCTGCAGAAGAATGGCAATGTCGCCGAGGACGAGATGCACCGCGTCTTCAACTGCGGCATCGGCATGGTGCTCGCGGTTGCCCGCGAGCACGTCGCCGCCGCCACGATGCTGCTGAGGAGCGAGGGCGAACTCGTCTACGAAATCGGCTTCGTCGAGGCCGGCAACGCGGGCGAGCCGGAGGCGATGGTTCTCTAGGTTACTCGGGCTGCAGGCCGATTTCCTTCACCAGTTTTGCCCAGCGCTCGCGTTCCGCGCGCAGGAAATCGTTGAGAGACTCGGGCGTGCCCGCGCCCTCGTTAACCAGGCCAAAGGCGTACAGCCGCTGCGCTATCTCGGGGTCGGCCAGCACCCGGTCCATCTCCCGGTTCACGCGCTGAACAATGCCCGGCGGGGTGCCGGCCGGCGCAAGGAGCGCGAACCAGCCGACGTATTCGAAACCGGGGTAGGATTCCGCGAGCGTCGGAACGTCCTCGAGGCCGCGCACCCGCTTGCCCGCGCTTACCGCCAGCGGGCGCAGGTCGCCGCGCTTGAGGAAGGGCAGCAAGGCGGCCGAGCTCACCAGCACCACCTGCGTGCGTCCCGCGATCGTATCCTGGATCGCCGGTGCGACGCCCGTATAGGGGACCTGCAGCAACCGGATGCCCGCGGTCTTGTTAAGCATCTGGCTCATCAAGCCGCTGAAGGTCTTCGCGCCTTCATTTGCGGCTGCAAGCTTGCCGGGTTGCGATTTGTCCAGCGCGACAAGTTCGGCGAGCGTCTTCGCCGGGACGGCCGGATTCACGGCGATGACCATCGGCGACTTCGCGATCATCGCCACCGGCACGAAATCGCGCTCGGGATCGTAGGGCAGGGATTTGAACGTCAACGGATTGGTGACGATCGCAGCCGTGGTCGCGAAAAAGTAGGTATAACCGTCAGCCGGCGCCTTGGCGGCGGCTTGAGCCCCGATCACGTTCTGGCCGCCTGGACGGTTCTCCACGACCACCTGCTGTCCCAGCAGGCGCGCCAGCCGGTCGGCGAGGAAGCGCGCGGTGATGTCGGGCGAGGTGCCCGGGGCCTGCGACAGGATGAATTTCACCGGCCGGGCCGGCCAATCCTGCGCGCTCGCTTGCGGGAAGATTCCCAGAAAAAAGACTAGCAACAAGACCTTCACGGCAATCTGCATATCCTCCTCCTTACAGTTTACGCGGGCACTGCCTCGAGCGCGGGTTGCACCCGTCTGGCAAAGAAGTTCACCGAGCGCATCGACTCGTCCAGCGTCATGTCGCCAAACGCGAAGCGCAGCAGGAAATAGTTGAGGCCCGCTCCCGAGACCTGCGATGCAATCGCCTCGCGCACCGTGTCCGGCGAGCCGACGATGGCCTGGCCGTTCTTCAGCACCGCGTCGAAGTCTTCGGTATAGGTGGTGAAAGGCGGGGTCGCGCCGCGCAGGCGCCAGAGGAAGATGAAGCTCTCGAACCAGCGCGCATAGGCGCGCCGCGCCAGCTTCATCGCCTCCTGGTCCGTGTCGGCGATGACCACATGCCGGGCCATGCCGATGAACGGGATCTTCTTCGGGTCGTTGCCTTTCTTTTCCCACTGCGCGCGGTAGCGGTCGGTGATTACCCGCACCGCCTTCGGCGCGGCGTTGCTGACGACGTTGAAGCGGTTGTCGGCGGCGAATTCGGCGCTCTCGGGATTGGACAGGCCATACCAGATCGGCGGCTGCGGGCGCTGCAGGGGCTCGAGATGAAACGGCACACTGTCGAAGTTGTAGTACTCGCCCTTGAAGGTAAACGAGCGTTCGGTAAGCGTGCCTTCCCGCATCACCTGCAGGATCACCTGGTAGGCCTCGAGGTACATCGCCTGCGATTTCGCCGGGTCGAAGCCGAAATAGCCGATTTCGAGCGGCGAGACGCCGCGGCCGACGCCGAGTTCGAAACGCCCGCCGCTTAGCTGGTCGAGCATGCAGATCTCGTCCGCGAGCCGCAGCGGATGGTAGAGCGCCAGCGTGTAGACGAGAGGGCCGAAACGCAGGCGCTTCGTGCGCTGCGCGACCGCCGCGAGGAACACCGAAGGCGAGGGCGCCATGCCGAGCGGCGTCGCGTGGTGCTCGGCGATGTGCAGCGCGTGGATGCCGATGCGGTCGTAGGCTTCGGCCAGTTGCAGCCGATCCTCGTAGAACTGCGCGAGCGGTGCGCCGCTCGCGTCCAGGTGATCAAACACGCCGAACTTCATTCTGCGCGGCGGAACGGTAGAGGCGGTTCGCAACCGACGGAGAGAAAGCCGCCTAACGGCCTGAATTGCGCCCCATCGTTCGCCTGCCCCTGGACTTCGGCGGATGGCGTTGTTCCTGTGGCCGGGAGTTCTGCGGCTGCTGCGGCCGGCCGCCTCTTTGCGGCGGTCGCTGGCTCGCGGCGCGCGCCAGCGACCCGATTCTCTTGATCTCGACGGTAAGTGCTTCGGCAGTGGCGGCACGCGCTGGGCTGGAGCCATGCAACTGGGCGGCTTCCTGTTCTTCCTGGAGGGCTTGCTGCAGCCTGCGCAGCGAATAGTTGCGCGATGCCTCCAGGCCGGTTTCCTTTTCGATTTCCTTGCGGTGCATCTCGATGCTGGCGATGAGGTCGGTGACCTCATCCATTGGCGATTCTTCGGTCATTCTCTGGAGGCTCAGGTGGTGCAGCGCGATGGCTGCGAAATCGCAAGTACGGGTGCTGGTTGTCGTCCAGCACGGGTGCTGGTTGTCGTCCAGCACCTCGGGACGATACAGAACCAATACTACGCTTATCGCGCCCTTGCTGCCAATTGTCGCTAATGCGCCGAGCCGCGCCGGGCGAGCATGATTCCGGCAAGCACCACCATGCCGCCGGCGACTTGGAGCGCGGAGAGCGACTCGCCGAGCAGCGCCCAGGCGAAAAGCGCAGCCATCACCGGCTGGAACAGCAATCCCACCGAAGAGAACGCCGCGGGCAGGTGCGCGAGCGCATAGGCGATCAGGCCCTGTCCCGCCGCGTGCGAGATCCACGCCAGGCCGAGGAGCGTCAGCCAGCCGGCAGCGGTTTCGGGCAGCAGCGCTTCTCCGGATGCGAGGGCGACTGGCAGCAGGATGACTGCGGTAATGGTCGTGGTCACCGCCATCAGCTGGAGCGTGGTTGCGCCGCGGTCGCGCATCCCTTTCACCGACAGCAGGTACCAGGCATAGAACATCGCGGTCACGACGCCCAGTCCATCCCCGAGCAGCGCGGTGGGCGAGAAGCCGAGGCTGGCGCGCACCAGCAGGCCCACGCCGAGCAGCGCCGCCGCGAGACCGGCCAGGAACAGGCCGCTCGGCCGTTGCTTCCACAGCAGCCATGCCGCGAGCGTGACAAAAATCGACGCGAGGTTCGCCAGCAGCGTGGAGTTGGCGACCGATGTGTACTGGATCGACCAGTGCCAGAACGCGAGGTCGCCCGCGAACGCTATTCCGGCGACGAGCAGCGGTATGAATTGGCTTTTGTCCAGAGTTTTCTGGCCTTTGAAGTTGAAAGCAAAGAGAGTCCAGAGCAAAGGAACTGCGAGCGCGACGCGCCAGAATGCGCTTGCCGTAGGGCCGACGTCCGATACGCGCACCCAGATCGGCGAAAGCGCGATGCAGGTGGCGCCCGCAAACAGCGAAATCAGTGCCGAAGTCCGCATCCGCCGATGGTAAACTTTTGACGACTCCCATGCCTGCTCCACGCTTCGTACACCTGAGGATGCACAGCGAATACTCGGTGACGGACGGCATCGTCCGCATCGACGAAGCGGTGGCCAAGGCGAAGGCCGACGGCATGCCGGCGCTGGCGCTTACCGACGCCAGCAACGTGTTCGGGATGGTGAAGTTCTACACCGCGGCGCGTGCCGCGGGTGTCAAGCCCGTGGTCGGCGTCGACTGCTGGATACAAAATGACAGCGATCGCGACAAGCCGTTTCGCGCGCTGCTGCTGTGCAGTTCGCGCGCCGGGTTCCTGCGCTTGTCCGAGCTGCTCTCCCGCGCCTGGCTCAAGAACCAGCACCGGGCGCGCGCCGAGATCGCCATGGACTGGTTCAGGGAACCGGATACCGAAGGACTGATCGTCCTGTCCGGATTTGCGGGCGGCGACGTCGGCCACGCGCTTGCCGGCGGCAACGCCGCGGCGGCCGAGAAACTTGCCGCGGCCTGGTCGAAACTCTTCCCCGGGCGCTACTACCTTGAAGTGCAGCGCGCGGGAGCGGCCCACACCGAGCAACTGGTGGGCGCGACGCTCGCGCTCGCGGTGAAGCTCCGCCTGCCCGTGGTGGCGACGCATCCGGTGCAGTTCACTTCGCCGGAGGACTTCAAGGCCCACGAGGCGCGCGTGTGCATCTCCCAGGGTTACGTTCTCGGCGACCAGCGCCGGCCGAAGCTTTTCACTCCGGAGCAGTATTTCAAGTCTCAGGAGGAGATGGCGAAGCTGTTCGCCGATGTGCCGCAGGCGCTGGAGAATGCGCTCGAGATCGCGCGCCGCTGCAACCTCGAAATCGAGCTCGGCAAGAGCCGCCTGCCGGCGTTCCCGACGCCCAAGGGGGTTTCTCTCGATTCATTTTTGAACGCGGAAGCCGAGAAAGGATTGGCTCGAAGAATCGAGAAACTAAACCTCAAGAGCGAAGAAGTACCCCGCTACCGCGAGCGTCTCGCGTTCGAGATCAAGACCATCGCCCACATGGGTTATGCGGGCTACTTCCTGATCGTCGCCGATTTCATCAATTGGGCCCGAGCGGTACGCGAGCCTGATTTTCCGAACGGCGTGCCGGTCGGTCCGGGCCGAGGCTCCGGCGCGGGTTCGCTGGTGGCCTATGCGCTCGGCATCACGGACCTGGATCCGCTGAAGTACGACCTGCTGTTCGAGCGCTTCCTGAATCCAGAGCGCGTTTCGATGCCCGACTTCGACATCGACTTCTGCCAGGACGGGCGCGACCGGGTGATCGACTACGTGCGCAGGAAATACGGCGAGGATTCGGTGTCGCAGATCGCGACCTTCGGCACCATGGCGGCGCGCGCCGTGGTGCGCGACGCCGGCCGGGTGCTCGATCTGGGCTACAACTTCTGCGACCAGGTCGCCAAGCTGATACCGGTGCAGCCGGGCAGGACCATCACGCTTGCCGATGCGCGGGAAATGGAACCTCTGCTCGCGCAGCGCGAAAAAAAGGAAGAGGAGGTGCGCGACCTGCTGGAACTCGGCGAAAAGCTCGAGGGCCTGACGCGCAACGTCGGCATGCACGCCGGCGGGGTGCTGATCGCTCCCGGCAAGCTCACCGATTTCTGCCCGCTGTACGCCGCCGAAGGAACAACCAACGTCATCTCGCAGCTGGACAAGGACGACGTCGAGGCGGTCGGTCTGGTGAAGTTCGATTTCCTCGGCCTGACCACGCTCACGGTGCTCGACTGGGCGGAGCGCTACGTACGGCAGATGGGAATCGCCGACTTCTCCATTGAGGCGCTGCCGCTGGACGACAAGGCGGCCTATGCAATGCTTGCCTCGGGCAACGCGACCGGCGTATTCCAGTTTGAATCGCGCGGCATGCGCGACCTGCTCAAGCAGGCGCCGCCCACCCGCTTCGAGGACGTGATCGCGCTCGTGGCGCTGTACCGGCCCGGGCCGATGGAGCTGATTCCCGACTATGTCGCCTGCAAGCAGGGCAAGAAGCGCGTCGATTTCGTGGACCCGCGCCTCGAGCCCATCCTCGCGCCGACCTACGGGATCATGGTGTACCAGGAGCAGGTGATGCAGATCGCGCAGGTGATCGGCGGCTACACGCTGGGCGCCGCCGACCTGCTGCGGCGCGCGATGGGCAAGAAGCTGGCTGAGGAGATGGCGCAGCATCGCGACATCTTCGTTGCCGGCGCCGAGAAAAACGGTCTGCAGCGCAACCGCGCGGTGCAGCTGTTCGACCTGATGGAGAAGTTCGCGGGCTACGGCTTCAACAAGTCGCACGCCGCGGCTTATGCGCTGCTCGCCTACCAGACCGCGTACATGAAGGCGCACCACGCTAGCGCGTTCATGGCGGCCAACATGTCGGCGGTGATGGACGATACCGACAAGCTGCGCCAGTTCCGCGACGACGCCGTGGCGAACGGCCTTTGCATTCTGCCGCCGGACATCAACGCCTCCGGCTACCGCTTCGTGCCGGTGGACCTGAAGACGGTGCGCTATGGCCTGGGCGCGGTGCGCGGCACCGGGCGATCCGCGATCGATTCGATCGTCGAAGCGCGCATGATCGGAACAAGCGGCGCAACAAGCGGCGCAACCAGCGCGGTCCCCTTCACCGACCTGTTCGATTTCTGCCGCCGCGTGGACAAGCGGCTGGTGAACCGGCGCTGCATCGAGGCGCTGGTGCGCGCCGGCGCGTTCGACAGCATCAACCCGAACCGCGCCAGCCTGCTGGCCTCGGCCGCCCGGGCGATCGAGGCCGCCGAGCAGGCGGAGCGCTCGTCGTCGCAGAACAGCCTGTTCGGCGAAAGCGATCCGGCGCACACTGCGTGCCTGGTGCTCGTCGAGGCACGGCCCTGGGACCTCAAGCAGCGTCTCACCGAGGAGAAAGCGGCGCTCGGCTACTGCCTCTCGGGGCACCTCTATTCGGTCTATGAGCGCGAACTGGCGAATTTCCCGCGCACGCCGCTGGCGAAGTTGTCTTCCGCGGGCGAACGGGCATGGATCGCCGGAGTGGTGTCCTCGGCGCGTGTCCAGAATACGCGACGCGGACGGATGATGGCGGTCATGCTCGACGACGGCACTGCACAGGTCGAGATCTCGGTGTTTAACGAACTGTTCGAGAAGCATCGCGACAAGCTGAAGGAAGACCGGCTGGTGGTGGTGCAGGGCAAGGTGCAGCGCGACGAGTTCATCAACGGCCTGCGCGTGACCGCGGAGGACGTGCTGGATCTCGCGGCAATGCGGACGCGCTTTTCGGCGCGCCTGCGCATCGCGATGAACGGCGGCACCGACAAGACACGCGATCCCAAGCGGCTGATGGACATGCTCGCGCCGTACCGCGCGGCGGGCGAGGGCGGCTGCCCGGTGCTGATTCATTACGAAAATGCCGGCGCAAGCTGCGACGTGGCGCTGGGCGATGCATGGAGAGTGCGCCCCGACGACCTCCTGCTCGGCGAGCTGTCGGCCTGGCTGTCGCCGGAAGCGGTGCAATTCCAGTATGGCAACGCGACTTCGGCTGGCTAGGCGGTAGGCAGCTGCTCGAACCCGCTGTAGAGCCGGTCCAGTTCGCCTTGCGCGACGGGCGCACTGACATCCGTGACGCGTGCGGCCGGCGGACCGCGCCTTGCCCAGGAAAGGACGCTTTCAACGGCTGCCGGGCTGCCCTGCAGGACTGCCTCGACGCTGCCGTCCCGGCGGTTCCTGACCCAGCCGGCAATCCCGTTGGCCTGTGCCTCGAAGCGCAGCGCGTCGCGGTAGCCGACGCCCTGCACGCGCCCGGCGATGCGCAAGTGGAGGGTCACGCTCATGACCGATTATTGCCTCTCTGTCCGCGCTGAAGTTGTCGGGCCGCCGTGGTAAAGTGCCGCGAGAGCATCATTGGGGGGAACACGATATGCGCACCGCATTGCTCGTCATCGCCGGATTGGCTCTGGTCGGATTCATCGCAGTCTCGTTCGTCCTGCCGCAGATGGCGGGTGCGGACGCCAAGGAGGCGGCACAGGCGCTGATCGTGGGGGCGGAAGCGCCCAAGCAGCAGGTTGCCGCAGCGGCGCAGAAGGCGGGCAACATCGCCGGCGCCGGCAACAACATCAAGGTCGCGGCCAGCAATCATCCGAAGTTCGGCGATCTGAAATGGATCGTCGAGGCCAACGGCGCGATCCGCGGCTGGAACGAGAAGAACGCCATCGAGATCTCGGTGACGCCGAATCTGAAGGACGGCAAGGTGGCCTGGACCTGCCGCGGCTATCCGAACGCCTCCATGCCGGCAAGCTGCGGCGGCAGGGGCTGAGCTAAGCACCAGCGACGCGAGGTGGAGGAGGTTGTTAGGGCGTAGCCGGGCGCGACGTCCACTCGCCCCGCCTGTTTTACCCGCTCGCTAGACTTCTCCACAGCCTAATTTCGATCACCATCGGGCGGCGTCGCGGCGATCGCAAAGCGAACCAGCTCCGCGACGTTGCGCACATCGAGTTTCTCCATGATCCGGGTCTTGTGTACTTCGACAGTGCGAGGGCTTATGCCCAGGGCCGCCGCGATTTCTTTGGCGTGCAGCCCTTGCGCAGCCTGCTCCAGCACCTCGCGTTCGCGGGCTGTGAGACGGCTTAGCTTTTCTGCATCTGCACGCCGGTTGTCGTGCCTCTGAATCCGGCGCTCTTCCAGCGCGAAGGCGGTCTCTATGGCCGCGCACAATTGCACGTTATCGAAAGGCTTTTCGAGGAAATCCACTGCTTGAGCCCGAAACGCGGCGCGGGCCGTTGGTACGTCCCCATGGGCCGTAATGATTACGAAGGGCAAAACCATGCCGCGCTTTCTCAGCGTATCTTGCAACTCGACACCGCTCAATCCTGGCAACCTCACGTCAGCTATCACACAGCCCGCCCAGTCTTCTCTCCACGCGGCCAGAAAAGCCTCGGCATCAGCGAACACCGATGTTCGATAGCCCTCAAGCCCGAGCATGAGCGCAATGGAGTCACGCACGGAGGCATCATCGTCAACGACGAAGACGGTCAGGCGCTCTGAACGCATGGCAGTATCAAATGGAATTCGCCGTGCGCGACTGTGGCTGCTTCAAGCGAGCCGCCGTGGGCTTCGGCGATTGCGCGACTAACGGCAAGGCCAAGCCCCATGCCAGTGGGCTTACCCGACGCAAACGGTTCGAACAGGCCTTCGCGGTTTGCCGCGGAAATGCCCGGCCCGTTGTCGGCGACCACAATTCGCAAGTGCCTGTCATCGTGACGTTCCACCAGGACCCTTATGCGACCGCCCTGGCGACCCGATCCAATCACAGATTCGACCGCATTCGCGATCAGATTCCGCAGAACTACTTCTATCTGCAACTGGTCGATGAAGAGCGGCGGCACTGAGGATGGATTCTCGATCTCGAACGAAATATCCTTAGCGTTGATAGCGCTGTCGCCCATGCGGCGCACCGCCACCAGCAGAGTTTCGAGTTCTACTACTTCTAGCCGGGTAGTACCAGCTCGGAAGAAGTCGCGAAGCCTACGGACGATTTCGGCAGCCCGTTCGGCCTCCGAGAGGATCTTGCCGATGATTTCCCTCACCTGCGGTGGGCCGGACTGGTCCCGTTCGAGCAGTATTTGTGCCGATCGTCCGTAGTTCGTTACGGCGGTAAGGGGTTGGTTTACCTCGTGTGCAATGGCGCCCGCCATCTCGCCTGCCGCCGCAAGGCGCAGCGTCTGCCTCAAGCCTTCCTCGGCGCGCTGCCGTTGATCCACCATCACTCCGAGAAACAGGCCAGTTAACGTAAGGGCTACCAGCAAGGCTTGGAGTTCGATGATAGGCAGCGAGATTCCAGCGTCTGCGTGGATGCCGAGCACGACTCCCATCTGGACAATGGCGGTGGCCAATATGGCACCGTTCATGCCGAATCGAACGGCGATCCAGATGAGAGGTAGAAACAGCAGATAAAACTGGCGCGACGGGTCGGTGCCGAATCCCTCAAATATCAACCAGACTGTCGCCGCGAGGACGGTTGCTTGCAGCAGGGCTTCAGGCCGGCGCGCAAGAGAGAGCAGAGCTGACCTGCGAGCGGCGTCCGCCGCAGCAAAAAGGAGCGGGGCGGTTACCAGGATGCCGACCGCATCGCCGATCCAGAAGCGTATCCATGCATTGCTGAACGTCGTCTCCGCTAGCAAGCCCGCCGCGCTCAGTACCCCGATGAATCCCGCACCGACCACGCCACTACCCGCGACCACTACCGTTACAAAGATGGTGAGCTGTCGGGTCGAACGCAAACCGGTATCACTCAATAGGGACTTCAACGCCCATGCAGTAGCCGCGTAGCCGCTGGCGAGGACGAGGGCGGTTATCGCTGTGATCGCGTACCCGCCCGGCACATGCCGAACGAGAATGTCCGCCAACAGGATCGTGGCCAGCACCGCCGGGGCGTGCACAAGACCGCCCAGCATCATCCATACGATGGCGAGCGCAGGCTGTGGATTCCACGGCGTAATGTTGAACGGGCCGACCGGATCAATGTAGCTGGCCCAATCGAGCGCGATGTAGCAGGGCGCAAAAACGGCCGCATCACGCAGATATCGAAGGAATTTCATCGCAGGATTGCATCTTGGGGCGGGGCTTCCCGCAAGGCAAGTAAGCGCTATTACGTACGCGGCTTTGCGACTGACGCGCTGGGTTTGGCTGCCGTAGATTCGCGCCATGACGACCCATATCGGAGCCCTTGAGATTGTCGGAGCCGCGCTGTTCGCACTGGCGGTCCTGCACACCTTCTCGACCCGCTATTTCGAGCATCTTGCCCACACCCGGACTGCGCACTCGGGGCTGTGGCACCTGCTGGGAGAAGTCGAAACCGTTTTCGGTTTCTGGGCCTTTGTATTGCTCGTGTTCATGGCGCTCGCCTACGGCTGGGGCACTGCCTCAGCCTACCTGGACAGCCAGCGCTTCGTCGAGCCGATGTTCGTTTTCGTCATCATGGTTATTGCTGCAAGCCGACCCGTCATGCAACTTGCTTCGGACAGTGTGCAATCCGTAGGGCGGCTGCTGCCTGCGCAACCCGCTGTCGCGGGATACTTCTTGAGCCTCTCACTCGTGCCGCTACTCGGTTCACTTATTACGGAGCCGGCAGCGATGACGCTCGCCGCGTTGATGCTGCGTGATCGCATCTTCGCGACCAGCGCCTCCAGTCGTCTCAAGTACGCAACGCTCGGCGTGTTGTTCGTCAACGTATCCGTAGGCGGCACGTTGACGAATTTTGCTGCACCTCCGGTTCTCATGGTGGCGGCGAAGTGGGAGTGGACCACAGGATTCATGCTATCCACATTCGGCGCCAAGGCGGCGCTTGCGGTCCTCATAAATGCCCTCGTTCTTACGCTCCTCTTCCGTCGCGAGTTGTCGGAGCGCGCCGCACCGCCTGCGCAGAGTGGTGAGGCCCGCGTACCCGCTGCATTTGTGGTTGTGAATCTTGCCATTCTCGCCGCCGTGGTGTTCACGAACCACGACCCCGAGGCATTCATGGGGCTGTTCCTGCTGTTCCTC
The DNA here is from genome assembly GCA_038040245.1 of Pseudomonadota bacterium. GTDB lineage: Bacteria > Pseudomonadota > Gammaproteobacteria > Burkholderiales > SG8-39 > RBG-16-66-20. Next base: position 38,245 of record JBBPIU010000003.1, read on the forward strand.
GGCTTGGCGGAGGCCTACCGCCGCCATCACGAGCGCCTGATGCTTCGCGAGGGCCTGATGGTCGCGTTCTTCCTCGCCGGGCTGGTCGTGCTTGGCGGACAGCAACGCTGGTGGCTGCAGGACGTGCTATCCCGTCTCGATGAATCGACTTTGTTCTATGGCGCTGCCGCACTTACAGCCATAACGGACAACGCGGCGCTCACGTACCTCGGCTCGCTCGTCGAAGGTCTTTCTGACGAATACAAGTATTCGCTAGTGGCGGGTGCAGTGGCGGGCGGCGGCCTGACCGTGATCGCAAATGCGCCGAATCCTGCCGGTTTTGCGATTCTCAAAGACCACTTCGAGGATCAATCGATCAACGCTTTCGGTCTGTTCCTCGCCGCTTTGCCGCCGACGCTGGTGTCCGTCGCCTGTTTCCGGGGCATCCAGGGCCAGGTAACGGAGATATTCGATTGGGATCTCTGGGCCCAGTGGTTCTCTGGGCTGGATCGCTCGTTCCTGTTCCTGCTGATCCTGCCCTTTGTCGTCGCCGCAGTGGGTCTTTGGGCCGAGTTTTCTCGCCGCGATGACAAGTAACTAGGTACGTGACGCCGTAACTGCGGTCAGGATTCCCTGAATGATCGCGCTCGGTTCCGGCGGGCAGCCGGGCACCGCAACGTCCACCGGAATTACGTTGGCCACCCGTCCGCAGCTCGCATAGTTCTCGCCAAAGATTCCGCCGTCGCAGCCGCAGTCGCCGATCGCGACCACCAGCTTGGGCTCCGGCACGGCGTCGTAGGTGCGGCGCAGGGCTTCCTCCATATTGCGCGACACCGGCCCGGTGACCAGCAGCATGTCGGCGTGCCGCGGGCTCGCGACAAATTTGATCCCGAGCCGCTCGAGGTTGTAGTGGGAGCCGTTGGCGGCGTGGATTTCGAGCTCGCAGCCGTTGCAGGAACCCGCGTCCACGTGCCGGATCGCGAGCGAGCGCCCGAAGTGCCTGAGAATCACGTCGCCGAGCCGCTGCTCGATCTGCCGCAGCGCTTGGTCCGCATGCGGCGCGGGCTCGGTGATGATCCCGGTCCTGGCAATCTGCTTCAGCAGCCGGTACATGTCAGAGGTCCGGCCCGCTGTACGAGAGGTTGAACGACTTGTTGATCAGCGGGAAGTCGGGAACGATGTTGCCCAGCACCGCGCGCTCGAGCAGCGGCCAGTTCTGCCAGGAAGGATCGTGCGGGTGCGCCCGGTGGATGCGGTTCGCGTCCGCGGTCTCGAGCGCGAACAGTATTTCGCCGCGCCAGCCTTCGATCCATCCGATGCCGCGCCTGCCGCCCGGACACTCCGCGACCGGGATCCGCAGCTCGCCGGGCGGCAGCTGGTGAACCAGCGTCCGCACCAGCCGCATCGACTCGAACAGTTCATCGAAGCGCACCGAAACGCGGGCCGCGACATCGCCGCGGTGGTCCGAGGCCACGCGCACCTCGACCTGCTGCCACGGCGGGACGGGGTAGTCCGCGCGCAGGTCGTGCCGGATGCCGCTGGCGCGCGCAGCGAACCCGGTGAGGCTCATCTTTTCGGCCAGCTCCGGCAGCACCTGCCCGGTGGTGATGAAACGGTCCTGGGTACCGGCGTGCTCGTCGTAGATCGCTCGGAGCGTCCTCACCTCGGCCTCGATCGCCGCCAGCCGCTCGAGCAGCCGATCGCCTTCGAGGCGCGGCAGATCGCGCGCGACGCCGCCGGGAAGCACGACGTCCATCAAATAGCGATGGCCAAAGTGCTCCGCGTTCAGCCGCAGCAGGTCCTCCTTCAGCCGCCAGAACTGGAAAAACCCGAACGAGAGCGAAACGTCGTTGCCGAGATAGCCCAGGTCGCCGAGGTGATTGGCGATGCGCTCGAGCTCCAGCAGGATGCCGCGCAGCACCAGCGCGCGCGTCGTCGGCTCGGCGCCGGTCGCGCCCTCGACCGCCATCGCCCAGGCCCAGGCGTAGGCGACGGTGGAGTCGCCGGACACGCGGCCGGCCAGCTTTGCACCTTCCTGCAGTGTCATGGTCTCGAAGCGCTTCTCGATGCCCTTGTGCTTGTAGCCCAGCCGCTCCTCCAGGCGCAGGATCTTTTCGCCGACCACCGAGAAGCGGAAGTGGCCGGGCTCGATTGTGCCCGCGTGCACCGGGCCTACCGGGATCTCGTGCACGCCTTCGCCTTCGACCCTGACAAACGGGTAATGATCATCGCTGCGCGCAAAGCGGCTGGCGATGTCGAAATCCTTGCGCAGCGGAAACACGCCCTCCGGCCAAGCCTCATGCCGCAGCCACTTGCGCTGGTCGGGGCTGTCCCGCGCAACGATGCCGAGCAGGTCGTAGGTCGCCCGCTGCATGCGGTCGGCCGCGGGGTAGATGTCGCTGATGCCCGGATAGCTCGGCTGCTCGCGCTCCAGCGCAACGCTGAGCCAGAGGAGCCCCGCGGGACGCGCAAGCGCGACGTGCAATGCGTAGCCGCCGCCGCGCGCGGTTTCGTCACTTCCCCAAAGCGCCACCAGGCGCGCGTTGCCTGCCCGGGCGGTCTCGCAAAGGTTACGCAGCCGGTCCGGCTCGATTGCGCCTTGAAATGCCGGCATTGCGCCGGCGATGGGCTGCGTCTGGACGGGAAGGTCGTTCATCGCATTTTCCGTCAGCCGATAAGTGCCGCTGCTTGCCGGTACCAGGCGACGAGATAAGGCGGAATATACAGCCCCAGCATCAGGACGATCCCCAGATGCACGAATACCGGAATGAGTGTCGGCGGGCGCGGCAGACGGCGCGCCGCATCTCCCATGGCGCTCTCGCCGAACACCATCGGCTGCACCTTGCCGAAGATCGCGGCGAAGGCGACGCCCAGCGCCACCAGCAGGAACGGCGTGGCCCAGGAATGCTCGTGCATCGCCGTCGTGAGCACCATGAACTCGCTCGTGAACACGCCGAAGGGCGGCATGCCGAGGATCGCCAGGGTGCCGATCGCGAGACCCCAGCCGATGGTCGGATTGCTCTGGATCAGGCCGCGGATATCTGCCATGTTCTGCGTGCCGGTTTTCTGCGAGGCATGGCCGACGGTGAAGAAAATCGCGCTCTTGGTGAGTGAGTGCACCGTCATATGCAGCAGGCCCGCGAACGCCGCGACCGGTCCGCCCATGCCAAAGGCGAAGGTCATGATGCCCATGTGCTCGACCGAGGAGTAGGCGAACATGCGCTTGATGTCCTTCTGGCGCGACAGGAAGAACGCGGCCACCACGACCGACAGCAGCCCGAACCCCATCATCAGGTCGCCCGAGAAGTTGCGCCCCAGGGCGCCGTCGACCAGCACCTTGCTGCGCACCACGGCGTATAGCGCGACGTTGAGCAGCAGTCCGGAGAGCACCGCGGACACCGGCGTCGGACCCTCGGCGTGCGCGTCGGGAAGCCAGTTGTGCAGCGGCACCAGGCCCACCTTGGTGCCGAAACCGACCAGCAGAAACACGAACGCGAGAGACAGCACCGTCGGTTCGAGCTGCTCGCGCACGCCGTAAAGGTGCGTCCACAGGAGCGCGGTCCCGCCAGGGCCGAGAACCTTCTCCGCGGCGAAGTAGAGCAGGATGACGCCGAACAGCGCCTGCGCGATGCCGACGGAGCAAAGGATGAAGTACTTCCACGCCGCCTCCAGGCTCGCCGGGGTGCGATACAGGCTCACCAGCAGCACCGTCGAGAGCGTCGCACCCTCCAGCGCCACCCACAGAATGCCGATGTTGTTCGACAGCAGGCAGAGCATCATGGTGAAGGAGAACAGCTGGTACATGCTGTGGTAGAGCCGCAGCCGCGCCGGGTTGACCCGCCCGTGATGCTCCTCGATCCGCATGTAGGGGCGGGAGAACAGCGCCGTGGTGAAGGCGACGAAGGCCGTGAGTGCGACCAGAAACACGTTGAACGGATCGACGAAGAACTGCTCGTCCATCGCGGTCATGGGGCCCTCGGCGACGACCCGGACGGTGAGCAACGCCGCCGCGCCCACGGTCGCGAGGCTCATCAGCGCGTTCAGCTCGGGCGCCCAGCGCTTGTGGCCGACCAGCGCGAGCAGCGCGCCGCCGAACAGCGGGATGCCCAGGACCAGCGCGATCTCCAACTCAATCCTCCTTCAGCTTTTCCATATGCCGGATGTCGAGGCTGTCGAACTGCTCGCGGATATGAAAAAAGAAGATGCCGAAGATGAAGGTGCCCACCAGCACGTCCAGCGCCACGCCCAGCTCGACCACCAGCGGCATGCCGTAAGTGGCGCTGGTGGCGGCGAGAAACAGGCCGTTCTCCATCGCCAGGAAGCCGATTACCTGCGGTACCGCTTTTCTGCGCACGATCATCATGAGGAAGGAAAGCAGAATGCTCGCCATCGCGATTCCCAGGGTCGCGCGCGTCAGCGTGTTCGCCATCTCCGAGATCGGCGCGGCGAGCGCAAAGGCGAAGATCACCAGGCCGATGCCGATCAGCATCGTGGCCGGAATGTTGATCAGGGTCTCGACGTCCCAACGCACCTGGAGCCGGTCGATCAGGCGGTGCAGCACCCACGGGATCAGCATCACCTTGAGCAGCACCGTGAGGGCGCCGGAGAAATACAGATGCGTCTGGCCGGTCGAGTGCGCGACGATCAAAGTCGACGCGGCGAGCGCCGCACCCTGCCACGCGAACAGCTTGATCAGCGTCAGCACACGCCGCTGCGAGAGCATCGCGAACGCGATCAGCAGCAGCAACGCGGCGAGCAGATTGACGAGCTGGCTTGAGAACGATTGATCCATGGTGCCCTCAGCCGTGCGTCAGGAAGTGGGTCAGCATGCCCAGCACCGCCAGCAGGAACGCGGTCGACAGGAACTCCGGCGCAAGGAACAGGCGCAGCTTCGCCAGCAGCGTCTCGATCAACGCCAGGCCCGCCCCGGCGAGCCCTAGCTTGAGCGCGAGCGAGGCCACCGCGACCGGCAGCGCGGCCCAGTTGCCGGCCGCCGCGATTCCCCAGGGCACGAACAGCGCGATGCCGATGGTCACGTAGGCGAACAGCTTGATCGCCACCGCCCATTCGATCAGCGCCAGATGGCGGCCGGAATACTCCAGGATCATCGCCTCGTGGACCATGGTGAGCTCGAGGTGCGTGGTCGGGTTGTCGATCGGGATGCGGGCGTTCTCGGCCAGCAGCACCATGAGAAAGGCCACCGCCGCGAAGGCCAGGCTCGGGTAAATCGCGAATTCGCGGTAGGCAAGGGTCTCGACGATGGTGGTGAGCTGCGTCGAACCGCTGATGAAAGCGGCGGTGAACAGCGTCATCAGCATCGCCGGCTCGGCGAGGAACCCGATCAGCATTTCGCGGCGCGCCCCCAGGCCGCCGAACGAGGTGCCGATGTCCATGGCGGCGAGCGCCGAGAACACCCGCGCCAGGGCGAACACGCCCACCAGCGCGATGATGTCGGCGGCCGGTGCGAACGGCAGGTCGGTCGCAAGCACAGGCACGATGCCCGCCGCCAGCCACATGCAGCCGAACAGGATGTAAGGCGTCATGCGGAACAGCGGCGAGGCATCGTGCGCGATCACGGCATCCTTGCGGAACAGCTTTGCCAGAGTGAAATAGGGCAGCCAGATGCTCGGCGCCGACCGGTTCTGCAGCCAAGCGCGGCACTGGTTGACCCAGCCCATGAGCAGCGGCGCCGCGAGCACCACGAATACCGACTGCAGGAGCTGGAAAGCGATTCCCGGGGCGTAGTTCATCGCACCAACACCAGCAGCGCGATCAGCGTGAGGAAGCTGTAGAGCAGGTAGATGCTGATCCTTCCCTGCTGCAGCATGCCAATCTTCGACGACAGATACGCGGCGAGACGCGCCACCGGCAGGTACAGCAGGTACCAGTGCCGGTCCTCGATCTTGAGCGAGAAGCGCGGCGCCGCATCGTCCGGCCCCGGCATGTGCCGCTTCATGAGGTAGAGCGGGCCGAAGACGTGCCGGATCGGCTGGCCGAACGCGTCGGCGCTGTCCTGCATGCGCGGGGTCTGCTGCGCAAAGCCGCAGTCCCAGGGGTCGGCGAAGCGCACGCGGCCGTGGTAGAAGCGGCGCACGAGCAGGAACGTGAGCAGCGTCACCCCGACGATCACGATCAGGAAAATGAGCGGGCTGTAGCTCGCCTGTGCGGGCGCCGTGGGCACCAGCCAGAGCCAGTTCGATTCCAGCGCCTCGTTGGACAAGCCGTGCCCCGTGAGCGAGACGCCGACCCGGTTCAGCATCAGCAGGAACGAGGTCGGAAACAGACCCAGCACGAAGCAGCCCGCCGCGAGCCAGGCCATGCCGAAGCGCTCCATGTTTCCGGCATCGTGCGCAGGGCCGCCGCTTGGCGCCTGCGCTGCATGCCCGGCCTCTCGCGGCCGCCCGAGGAAGGCGACGCCGTAGACTTTGACGAAACACATGGCGGTGAGCGCGCCGGCGAGCGCCAGTATCGCGGCGAACAGCGGCAGCAGGCTCCTCACCACGCCGTTCTGCAAGATCGGCGCCTGCAGCGCGGTCTGGAAGGTAAGCCACTCGGACACGAAGCCGTTCAGCGGCGGCAGCGCAGAAATGGCGAGCGCGCCGATGAGGAAATAGAACGCGGTCTTGGGCATGGTGCGGATCAGGCCGCCCATGTGGTTCAGGTTGCGCAGCTTCGCCGAATGCAGGATCGAGCCCGCGCCGAGGAACAGCAGTCCCTTGAACACGGCGTGGTTGAGGGTGTGGTAGAGCGCGGCGATGAGGCCGAGGATCCCGGCCGCAGGGTGGCCGAAGCCGATGAACACCATCGACATGCCCAGGCCGAGCAGGATGATGCCGATGTTCTCGACCGAGTGATACGCCAGCAGGCGCTTCAGGTCGTGCTGCATCAGCGCGTAGAGCACTCCGAACAGCGTCGTGCCCGCCCCGACCACCAGCACCAGCATGCCCCATTCCCAACGCACCCCGCCGATCAGGTCGTAGATCACGCGCACCATGCCGTAGATCGCTGTCTTGATCATGACGCCGCTCATCAGCGCGGAAACCGGTGAGGGCGCCGCGGGATGAGCCTCGGGCAGCCAGACGTGCAGCGGGATCATGCCGGCTTTTGCGCCGAAGCCGAAGAACGCCAGCAGAAACGCCACCGTCGCCCACTTGGGTTCGAGTTGCGCCGAACGCAGCGCGTCGAAGGTGTAATCGCCCAGGCCGCCGTGCATGACGCCGAAGCAGAGCAGGATCGCGAGCGCGCCCAGGTGCGCGATCAGCAGGTAGAGGAATCCGGCGCTGCGGATCGCGGCTTGCTGGTGGTCGGTGGTGACGAGGAAATAGGACGAAACCGCCATCGTTTCCCACGCCACCATGAACAGGTAGGCGTCGTCGGCGAGGATCACGAACGCCATGCTGGCGAGGAACACGTGGTACTGCAGGCCGATGAGCGCGAGCCGCCCCGGAGTTTCGTCGCGGAAATATCCGCCCGCGTAGACCGAAATCCCGGCCGCGACCGAGCCGAGCAACATGAGGAAGAACCCCGCCAGCGGGTCGACCCGCAGGTGGAATGGCAGGTCGGGCATCCCGAGCGGCAGGGTCATCTGCGCTGCCGGGAGCCACACCGCCTCCAGGCCGAACACTGCGAGCGCGAGGCCCGCCAGCGCGCCGAGCGGAAACGCGACGTGCCTGGCGAAAAATGCGTTGCCCGAGGGAATCAGCGCGAGCGCCGCGATCGCCAGCCAGCAGATGCCGACGGCGAGCGAGCCGGGGAGCGGCGAGACGGCGTCGATCACGCTACTTAACTTTCATCCCCGGCTGTGCGCCCTCGTCAGGCGAGATAAGAAAGATTCCCGGCCCCTCGCCCGAGGCGGCGAGCACCATGCCCTCGGAGACGCCGAACTTCATCTTGCGCGGCGCGAGGTTCACTACCGCCACGGTCAGCTGCCCTTCAAGCTTCGCCGGATCGTAGGCCGCCTTGATGCCGGCAAACACGGTCCGGGTCGTGCCGCCGAGCTCCAGCGTCAGCTTCAACAGCTTGTCCGCGCCCTCCACGTGCTCGGCCCTCACGATCTTCGCCACGCGGAGATCTATCTTGTTGAAATCGTCGATCGAAATGGTGCCGTCGGTCACGGATTGCTCCTTGGCTGCGTGCTGCTGCTTTTCCGCATGCCGCTGCGGTGCATTCACCTTCGGCACGAATTCGATGCCGAACAGCGCGTCGAGCTGTTTTTCCTCGACTCTAAAAAGTAGAGGTGAATACTTTTTTATTGCTTGAGCTCGAATAATCTTCTTTGGCTTGGTTCCCAAGTCATCCCATTGGAGTTCCGGTGTTCCAAAGAATTCTTCGACCGCCTTGGCAACGGCAGGCAGTACGGGCTTAAGAAAGATCGTGAGTCGATAGAAACCTGCCATTCCCACACTGCAAACCGTGTGCAGCTCCCCGCGCTTATCTTCCGACTTAGCAAGATCCCAAGGCTTTTTCTCGTCGATGTATTGATTGATGCGATCCGCGTATTGCATGACAAGGCGCAGCGCTTTGCCAAATTCACGTCCCTCGTAAGCCTCCTTCACTTCGTCCTCAATCTCCACTGCGCCGAGAACTGCGATGTCATCCACCGCTTGCTGTCCTGATTGTCCTGGCGCAGTAAGCTTCCCGTCGAAGTGTCGATTGAGAAAACCAGCGCAACGACTCGCAATATTCACGTATTTGCCGACCAGGTCGCTGTTGACGCGGGCGACGAAGTCGTCGGGGTTGAAGTCGACGTCCTCGACCGCGGCGTTGAGCTTGGCGGCGATGTAGTAGCGCAGCCACTCGGGGTTCATGCCGAGATCTAGGTAGCGCAGCGGGTCGATGCCGGTGCCGCGCGACTTGGACATTTTCTTGCCCGAGACGCCAATGAAGCCGTGGACAAAGATGTTGTCCGGCGTCTTGTAGCCGGAGTACTCGAGCATTGCGGGCCAGAACAGAGTATGAAAGTAGATGATGTCCTTGCCGATGAAGTGAATCATCTCTATGCCGGAGTCCGGTTTCACAAATTCATTGAAATCGAGTCCCTTCTTGCCGCAGTAATTCTTCAGGCTTGCGAGGTACCCAATTGGGGCATCAAGCCAGACGTACAGATACTTCTCTTCGGCTATGTCTGGAACCCGGATGCCGAAGTAGGGCGGATCGCGCGAAATGTCCCAGTCGCTGAGTGCTTTGTCGCCTTCGCCCTCGAGCCATTCCTTGGCCTTGTTGGCGACTTGGGACTGCAATCGCTGGTCCGTGTTGATCCAGTCCCTCAGAAATTGTTTGCACTTTGGGTCTGAGAGTTTGAAGAAATAGTGTTCGGACGACTTGAGTACGGGCTTGGCGCCCGAAAGCGTCGAATACGGGTTCTTCAGTTCAGTCGGTGAGTAGACCGAAGAGCAGTTCTCACACGCGTCCCCGTATTGATCTTTTGCGCCGCAGTTCGGACATTCGCCCTTGATATAGCGATCGGCGAGGAACATGCCCTTCACCGGATCGAAGAATTGTTCGACCGGCTTCCTGTCGATCAGTCCCGCTTTGGTGAGCTTTCGAAAAATTCCCTGCGACAGCTCGGTGTTTTCGGTTGAGTGAGTTGAATGCCAGTTGTCAAACTCGATATGAAAGCCCTTCAAATACTTGGGTCTTTCATCAAAAATTCGTTTTATCAGTTGCTCAGGCGTGACTCCCTCTGCCTCCGCCTTGAGCATGATTGGGGCGCCGTGCGCGTCGTCGGCGCCCACGAAATGCACTTCACGGGGCAACCCGTCCTCATCCACCTGCATGCGCTGGAACCGCACCCAGATGTCGGCCTGGATGTACTCCATGATGTGGCCGATGTGGAACGACCCGTTGGCGTAAGGCAGGGCCGTGGTGACGAAGAGCCTGCGGGAGGGCATCTGCTGCTCGGGAAAAACGGCGATTTTAGCTTACACTTGAAGCATGCCCCTCAGTGAAGCAGACGTTCAGGCAGTCCTCGCAAAGATCGTCGATCCGAATACCGGCAAAGATTTCGTCGCCACCCGCTCGGTGAAGAACGTGAAAGCCGGCACCGGCGCGGTGTCGCTCGAAATCGAGCTCGGTTATCCGGGCAAAAGCCAGTTCGAGCAGATCCGGCGCCAGGTGATCGAGGCGCTGAAGGCAGCGGGTGCGCCGGGCGCGAGCGTCACGGTGCGCTCGAAGGTCGTGTCGCATGCCGTGCAGCGCGGTGTGAAGCTGGTGCCGGGCATCAAGAACATCATCGCGATCGCCTCGGGCAAGGGCGGCGTGGGTAAATCCACCACCGCGGTCAACCTGGCGCTGGCCTTGCTGGCCGAGGGCGCGTCGGTCGGGATTCTGGACGCGGACATCTACGGGCCGTCGCAGCCGATGATGCTTGGCATCGCGGGCCGGCCGGAGTCGAAGGACGGCAAGAGCCTGGAGCCGATGCAGGGCCACGGCCTGCAGGCGATCTCGATCGGGTTTCTGATCGACAATGACACGCCGATGGTCTGGCGCGGCCCGATGGTGACGCAGGCATTGGAGCAGCTCCTGAAGGACACGCGCTGGCGCGAACTCGATTACCTGGTGGTGGACCTGCCGCCGGGAACCGGCGACATCCAGCTGACTCTCGCGCAGAAGGTGCCGGTGACCGGCGCGGTGATCGTGACCACTCCGCAGGACATCGCGCTGATCGACGCCCGCAAGGGCCTCAAGATGTTCGAGAAGGTCGGCATCCCGATCCTCGGCATCGTCGAGAACATGTCGATCCACATCTGCCCGAACTGCGGCCATGAGAGCCACATCTTCGGCGAAGGCGGCGCGGCGCGGATGTCCAAGGACTACGGCACCGAGCTCCTGGGCCAGCTGCCGCTGGACTCGGCGATCCGCGAGCATGCGGACTCGGGCAAGCCGACGCTGGTGGCCGATCCGGATGGGCGCGTCTCGGCGATCTACAAGCAGATCGCCCGGCGCTGCGCGGTGCGCATCGCGGAGTCTCAGAAGGACATGACGTCCAAGTTCCCCAACATCGTGGTGCAAAACACCTGAGTCAGCGAGCCTCGTTCGGCCGGGCCACGACTCTGCGCCCCGCACCTTTACCTGGATAAACCCGGCGATTCGCGCCCGGGTGGGCATAGCCGTTGATGAAAACGCGGCGGGCTTGTTTGGAACGATTGGGCTTGCTTCCGTGAACGGTGTAAGGGCCTAGCAGAAGCACCGAGCCTTGCTCCATCAACACGGGCTGCGCCCGCCCGTCGAAGAGCGCATCCAGCGGAGCAGGGTTTTGCTTCAAATATTGATGGCCCTTGTGCCCGCTGCCCGGAACCACCATGAGAGGCCCGTTTTCCTCGTTCATGACGTCGACCGCCATGAGCGTCTGCACAAAACTGCCGCGGCCATTCACGTCCGTCCACTCTTCGGTCCCGTAGCGACGATGGTCGCTATCCTGATGCCACCCGAATCCCACCCCGTCAGCAGGCAGTTTGAAGTGGGCCTGGCAGATGAGCTGCTCCATTTCGTTGCTTCCCAGGAGTTGGCTCGAAGGGAACGTGAGCCGCGCGTCCTCGCCGTACTTCAGAAGGTCCGGCTCGGCCGCTCCACACCAGACAATGCGATCGATCCGGTGGTCATTGACGACGAAGTAAGAGCCTTTGATCATCCGGGGCCGCGTCAGTTTAATCGCCGTGTCGCGGAGACGATCAAAAGCCTTGCCGATTTCCCGGATTTCAGCGTCGCGAAAGACGCCAGGCAGAACGACATAGCCTGCATCGTAAAACTCTTCAATCTGAGATTTGTTCAGGCGAAGCATGAAGGTTGGGAAAAGTCCATAAGCCTACTTCCAAGGTCAAACGTTCTGCAGCGTGTGGACGACGTGAGAAACCCACTCCGCGTCAGCAGATTCGACCACGAGGCGGACAATGGGTTCGGTGTTGGAGCGACGCACCCCCAGCCAGGCCCCACCGGCGAAGCGCAGCCGCAGTCCATCCAGATGATCCGCCACGCCGTCTGGAAACGCCCCCTCTACCGATGCCATCAGGGACACCGGATCGCGTGACGGGTTGAGCGGAATCTTGAGCTTGGCCATGTGATAGCGCGGCAGCTCGCACAGGCGGATGGACAACGGCTCGTCCTGTTGCGCCAGCGTCTCAAGCACGAGCGCCATACCCACCAGGCTGTCGCGGCCCAGATGTACCGACGGAAGAATGACGCCGCCGTTGCCCTCGCCGCCGAACGCCACGCGTCCCTGGTCCATCTGACGCTTCAACGCGCGAGACAAATTGACCTCGCCCACGCGGGTTTCCAGCAGCTCCGCGCCGGCGCGCGCCACCACGTCATCCACAGCGCGCGTGGTCGACACGTTCTTGACCACCACCGGGACCGACGGGTAAGCGCGGCGCAGCAAATGATCCACAACCAACACGAGCGTGTACTCCTCGCCCGGCGCGGTCCCCGTCTCCGTCATCAGCGCCAGGCGGTCCCCGTCGAGGTCTTGCGCAAACCCCACCGCGCAACCGTTCTGGACCACGGCAGCACCGAGCGCCGCCAGATTCTCGGTAACCGGCTCAGATTCGCGCTCAACGTCGACGCGCGTCACGGTGCAACCCAGTGCGTCCAGCAAACGCAACGCGGGACGCTCACCCGCGCCGCGCGCAGCATCCAAAGCCACGCAAAAGTGGCGGCGTCGGATGCTCTCGGCGTCCACCTGCTCAAGCACGCGCGCAACATGTAGCGCCACGGCTTGCTCGTGTTGGTTGTCCCGCACGACGGCGCTCGCGACGTCGGAGGCCACCGAAAGCTCCCGGATGAGGCGCTCCGTCTGGGCGCCGTCGAGCACGGTGTTGTCCGGTGCGAGGAAGAACTTGAAACCGTTCCACTGCGCGGGGTTGTGGCTGGCGGTGACCGCCACCGCGCCATGGGCCTTGAGCGCCCCGAGCGCGAACTGAATAGTCGGCGTGGGTGCCACATCCAGGTCCATGATCGTCACGCGCGCTTCTGAAAGGCCTTGCATCAGCGCGCTCTGGAGTTCTGGTCCACTGGCGCGCGTGTCCCTGCCAACCACGAGCGTGACCGGCCCCACGGGGTGGAGCTCCGTGACCATGCGCCTGAACGCAACACCAAATCTGCGAGCAACGGACGGATCCAGGTCACGCCCCACCACGCCGCGAACACCGGAATAACTGATGACCAGCCCGCTCATCGTTGCCACTGTGGCTTGTTGCGCTGCACCTCGCGGTAATAATCGCGCAGCGAGAGTCCTGCGGCCGCGAGCTCGTCAACGATGACCGTGGCCTGCGGGTGCATTTGCAGCGCTGACGCGGGCACCATGGCAGTCAAAGGTCCTTCCACCATACCCGCAACAGCGTCCGCTTTGGCGGGTCCGTCAGCAACCAGCAGGCAATGCCGCGCTTCCAGGATGGTTCCAATTCCCATGGTGACCACGTGGAATGGCACCTCCTCCCCACCGAATCTGGACCGGTTGGCTTCACGCGTGGCGGAGGTTAGCGTCTTGATGCGTGTCCGGGACGCAAGTGACGACGTGGGCTCATTGAACCCCAGATGGCCATCCCGGCCAATCCCCAGGAGCTGCAGGTCTATTCCCCCAGCGGCGCGGATGTCGCGCTCGAACTTCTCACATAAGCCGGCCAGATCGTCGCCATCCGTGGGCGGGAGGTGGACGCGCCGGCGGTCAACATTCACGCGGCTCAGAAAGTGCTCTTCCATGAACGCGTGGAAGGAGGCGGGATGCGAACGGCTCAAGCCCACGTATTCGTCTAAATTGAACGTGGTGACCCGTGAGAAATCCAGCGCGTGGTTGTGGTGGGCCAGGACGAGGTCGGCGTACACGCGCTCCACGGAGGCGCCGGTGGCGAGACCCAGGACCGCGCCGGGCTTTCCTGCCACGAGCCGGGAAATGATGCCCGCCGCGGCCATTCCAACGTCGAGCGCCGCGGGCACAACAATCACTTCCATGCGGCCCTCGCGCTAGCTCAGTGGGTGGAAACGGACGAGACGTGCTTCCACATCCTTGGCGAATCGCTCCACGAACCGCATGGTCCAACGGGTGATATCCAAGGTCGGGTCCCTCACAAGCGGCGTGAGATCCATCGCGTATTCCACGGCAGTGGCCCGGTCGACGACGCGCGAGTCCAGAAACGTGGCATTCGCGCGCCTTCGGCCGGCCGCCGCCAGGTCGTAGCGCTTGCCACCGGCGATCTGGGAGTCGAATGCGCCGATCAACGGCATGAGCCGATCTTCCGCGGTGCTGACGTCGAGCGTCACCTTGTCCTCCGTCTGCAGCCAATCCAGCGCGCGCCACGCCTCGCAGCCAAGAACGCGTTCCACCGACGACGGATTCGCGCGCAGCGCCTGCACGGTGTGCACGGCAACGGCAACGTGCGTGTCATGCTTGTCCGCCGGGTTGTGGGTGTAGACCAGCAGCGCCCGAACCGCGGACAGGACTGCGCTCAAGTCGGAGGCCAGCGGGGGATATGCGGCCTGCTTCACATCTGCGCTTGCGTGGTCCAACCAGATCACCATTGCGTAGTTGCCCCGGGCCGCTGCGCGCTTCTGCTCCAGGAGCCGCGTGTTGCGCATGTCGTCGTCTGAGACGTGGGCGTAGGCGCCGGTACGCGCGCTGCCCCGTCCGTCGGTGACAATGACGGCGGCGAGCCCCTCCGCGTGGAGAACCGCATGCCAGGCCATGAGTTCCACGTCGTCGGCGTGAGCGGCCACCACGAGGTGGGTCACCCGCGCGCAAGCCGCTTCCCAGGACGTACCGTCGGGAATGAAGACCACCGCGGCCGGGCGGCTCAGCTTCAGCATGCAACGAGTATTATGCCGTCAGTGGCAGCGGTTCAGGTCGTCCGGGCGCCAGGGATTGTTGAAGGTGCTCAGGGACTCGAGGAACACCACCAGGTCCGTTTGCTCGCTTGCGGTGAGCTGCAGGGGTTTGATCTCGCTCGAGCCCCGTTCCGAATAGTGCCGGACGGCATCGGCCAGGGGCCGTGGGCGGGGATCGCCCGAATCTCGCTCTCCGTCAGCAGCGGGGGAGCCTCATCCGCCCCGCCGGCCGGCAGCGCAAACGCCGTCAGCGCCGCCAGCGCGCAACGGATCGCCGCCTTCGCCTTCATGCAACGCTATGATGGGAGCCCATTCCCGGGAGAGTACGAGTGACCATCAAGTCTGACAAGTGGATTCGCCGCATGGCGGCCGAGCAGCGCATGATCGAGCCGTTCGAACCCGGCCAGGTGAGGGAAGTGGCCGGCAAGCGGGTGGTGTCCTACGGCACCTCGAGCTACGGCTACGACATCCGCTGCTCGGAGGAATTCAAGATCTTCACCAACATCAACAGCACCATCGTCGACCCGAAGGTGTTCGACGAGAAGTCGTTCGTCGACTTCAAGGGCCCGGTCTGCATCATCCCGCCCAACTCCTTCGCGTTGGCGCGCACCATCGAGCACTTCCGCATTCCGCGCAATGTGCTCACCATCTGCCTCGGCAAGTCCACTTATGCGCGCTGCGGCATCATCGTCAACGTGACGCCGCTCGAACCGGAGTGGGAAGGGCACGTGACGCTGGAGTTCTCGAACACCACGCCGCTGCCGGCGCGGATCTACGCCAACGAGGGCGTGGCGCAGGTGATCTTCATCGAGTCCGACGAGGTTTGCGAGACTTCTTACCGCGACCGCGGCGGAAAATATCAGGGCCAGAAGGGCGTCACCCTGCCCCGCATCTAGACCCACAATGTTTAGTGGGTCGGCGGGTTAGCTTTCCTACCTATAGTAGATTCTCAGGCCTGCGCGCAGGTCTTCTCCTCTGGGCGCGTGTAAAAAAAGTGTCATAAAACCCTTGACTCAGGGGGGGGTATCCCTATAATCCGCAAAAATTCCCTGTTAACTCAAGGACCAGAAGGAGGTCATCATGACAAGCACCAGGAACTCAGGTTCGGTTGTCTGCATCCTCGACCTTCCTGAAACCTAGTTCGCAAGGAGACGTTGATGGGCGTACGCCCCAGCAGCATCGTTCGTAACAGCAGGCAGAACGTACTACCGCAAGAACAGCTTTTCGACACGCATCCCGAAGTCAGCCTCGACTTGGAGATCGTGCGCCAGGCCGCCCGGCAGAACTATTCGCGGCCGTTCCTGATCCTGGATAATGCCATCGTGCGCGAAAAAGTGAGCCGCTTTCGCGCCGCCATGCCGCGCGTGCGGCCGCACTACGCGGTGAAGGCCAATCCCGACGGGCGCGTTCTCAAGGCGCTGATGCAGGAGGGCTGCAGCTTCGAGATCGCCTCGACCGCGGAGCTCGACATGCTGCTCGCGCTCGGCGCGAACGTGGCCGAGGTGTTCTATTCGAACCCGATGAAGTCGCGCCAGTCGATCGCCTATGCCGCGGCCAAGGGCGTCGAGTGGTTGGTGGTGGACAGCGTCGATGAACTGCGCCGGGTGCACGAGATCAAGGCGGACGCGAGGATGTACCTGCGCGTCGCCACCCCCAACATCGGCAGCGACTGGCCGCTGTCGGGAAAATTCGGCGCGGGCGCCTCGGAGACGCGCGAGATCATCGCCACCGCGGCCAAGCTCGGCGCCGACCTCGCCGGGGTGACCTTCCACGTCGGTTCGCAGTGCCGCAATCCGGAGAACTGGCGGGTCGGCATCGAGAAGGCGCGCACGCTGTTCGACGCCATGACGAAAGCCGGCCTGAAGCCGCGCATGCTGGATATCGGCGGCGGCTTTCCGGTGCGCCACGTAAAACCGATTCCCTCGATTGAGGTCATCGGCGAGGTCGTGAACGAAGCCCTCAAGGCGTTTCCCGAGGAGGTGCGCGTGGTCGCCGAGCCGGGGCGCTACATGGTGTCGGACGCGGCGTATTTCGTCTGCCGCGTGATCGGCACCGCGACGCGCGGCGGCAAGCGCTGGATGCACTGGGACGCGGGCCTGTTCGGCGGCGTAATCGAGACCACCGAGGGCCTGAAATACCGCATCCGCACCGAGCGCTCGGGGCCGGACATTCCCTGGCACGTCGCCGGACCGACCTGCGATTCCGTGGACGTGATCCTGCGCGATGAGCCTCTGCCCTCGGACCTGCAGGAAGGCGACTTCATCTACCTCCGCAACGCGGGTGCCTACACGACCGCTTACGCCAGCGAATTCAACGGCTTCCCGCTGCCGGAAGTGCGCGTTTTCGAGTCCAAGCGCTAGCAGGAACGGGAGCCTCGGCTCCCGTTTCAAGGCCGTTCGTAGAGGACGAAATAGAAGCGCATGCCGTCGGCGGCGGTGTGCGCTTCTCTTTGCGTCTCGCGCCATGCGTTCCTGTCCCATTGCGGGAAATACGTGTCGCCGTCGTAGTCGCGCTGGATTTCGGTCAGCACCAGCCCGTCCGCGAGCCCGAGCGCGGCGGCGTAGATTTCCGCGCCGCCGATCACGAAAGCCACCGGTTCGCCGGTGCATAGCGCGATCGCCGCTTCCAGCGAGGCCGCCACGCTTGCGCCCGGCGCTTCGAAGCCGGCCTTGCGGCTGATGACGACGTTTTCGCGGCCCGGCAGCGGCTTGCCGAGCGCTTCCCAGGTGCGCCGGCCCATGATGATCGGATGGCCGAGCGTGAGGTTCTTGAAGTGCTTCAGGTCCTCCGGCAGATGCCAGGGCAGTTTGCCGTTCGCGCCGATGACGCCGTTCTTCGCGACCGCTGCAATCAGATAGATGCGCGTCGTCCCTGAGGCGACGGGCGGAGGGGCTGGCCCGCCGATTCGTGACATACGTCCTCGTCCTGACGAAGTCTTGCGTTGATTATAAGTGTATGACCGGCGAGAAATATTTCACGACCAAGGCCCTGTCATATCCGCGCTCGTTCCTGGGGCTGCTGGTGGCCGCGTTCCTGCTGGTGGCGCTGCCGCTGCTGGGAACGCTGCTGTATTCGGCGTGGCACGCCGAGCGCCTTACCGAGCACAGCCGCAGCGCGGTGTCGGGCGCGGCGGCGGCGGCGCGCGCGAGCCGTTCGATGGTGAACCGCATCGGTTCGATCGAGCGCCTGGCGCTGCAACTGGCAGTGCTGCAGGATTCCGGATTGCGGGCCGATTTCGCGCGCGCGCACGCCAGCTTCAAGCAGGTGGCCGGCGAGCTTTCCTCGCTGCCGCTGGACGAGGGCCAGCGGGCGGCGCTAAACCGGACGATCGATCGGGAGCAGGCGCTGTTCGACCCTATCCAGTCGCCGCCGCGCGGCGGCCTTAACACTCACAAGGTGCGCGAACTGACCGGCGCGCTGGTGGACGAGGCCTACCAGGTGCTGGCTCTGAGCTACTTCGTCGCCGACCGCGAGGTCGAGCGCCTCGGCGCGAGCGCCGATGAAGTGCACCGCCGGCTGATCGTCATGGTGCTCATCGCCACCGCGCTGGCGCTCGCCGCCGCGCTCGTGCTGACGCGCATCATTGCGCGCCCTATCGCCGAGATCGACGCCGCGATCCGCCAGCTGGGCAACGCGGATTTCGAGCGGCCGATCCGGGTGAGCGGTCCGGCAGACCTGCAGAGCCTCGGCGAGCGCCTCGACTGGCTGCGCCGCCGGCTCACGGAACTCGAGGCGCAGAAGAACCGTTTCCTGCGGCACCTGTCTCACGATCTGAAGACGCCGCTCGCGGCCTTGCGTGAAGGGACCGAATTGCTGAACGACCAGGTTGCGGGGCCGCTGGCGCCGCCGCAGCGTCAGGTGGTCGCCATCATGCGCGACAACAGCGTCAAGCTGCAGCGCCTGATCGAGGAACTGCTCGGCTACCAGCGCGCGCTGCATGCTGCGTCCGGGCTGCAGATCGGTTCGGTGGCGCTGGAGGGGCTGCTGCGGCAATCGGTCCGGTCGCACCAGCTGGCGGCGCAGGCCAAGGCGCAGCGGGTGACGCTCGACATCGTGCCGTTCACCGTTTGGGCCGACGCCGCGAAGCTGCGCTCGGTGGTAGACAACCTGCTCGGCAACGCGGTCAAGTTCACCCCTCCCGGGGGCGAGGTTCTCGTCCAGGCGCGCGAAAGCGGCGGGCTGGCCACGATCGACATCATCGACAGCGGGCCCGGCGTGCCGCCGGAAGAGCGCGAGGCGATCTTCGAGGCATTTTTCCGCGGCCGGGCCGGCGCGTTCGGGCGTGCCGAGGGAACGGGCCTGGGGCTAGCCATCGCACGCGAGTTCACCGCGGCCCACGGCGGCCGCATCCAGATCATCAGCAGCGGCCGCGGCGGCCATTTCCGCGTCACGCTGCCGGTGCGGCCGGCGACCTTGTTGGCAGATGCGGCATGAAGCGCGCCGCGTGGGCGCAGGCGGCGTGAGGACTTTCGTGCTTTTGGCCGGAATTCTGCTCGCCGGCTGCGCCGCGAACCCGCCCGTGGCGAAGGCGCCGGTCGACGAGTACAGGGTGGAGGTCGAGCACCTGAGGGCGCTGCTTGCGGCGGAAGTCGCCGAGCGGAAGCGTGTGACGCGCGCCGCAACGCGGCGCGAGGAAGCGCTGCGCAGGCAACTCGACGCGATGAAAGCAATTGAACGCGGCATCCTGGAGCGGGAAGACCGAGTTCGATCCGAATCCAGGTAACGAAACCAGGTCACGTAAGTCACGTAACGAGGCAACCCATGGAAAAAGTCCAGAAAAGAATCCTCCTGATCGACGACGACAAAGATCTGCTGCAGCTGATCTCGATGCGGCTGACAGCCGCCGGCTATGCCGTCACGACCGCGGAATCCGGCCAGGCCGGCCTGGCGGCGATGGCGGTATCGCCGCCCGAACTGGTGGTCACCGATCTGCGCATGGAAGGCATGGACGGTCTGGCGCTGTTCGATGCCATTCACCGCGAAGCGCCGGCGCTCCCGGTCTTAATCCTGACCGCGCACGGCACGATTCCGGAGGCGGTCGCGGCCACGCGCCGCGGCGTGTTCGGCTTCCTCACCAAGCCCTTCGACCCCAAGGTGCTGCTCGAGACCGTGGCCGAGGCGCTGCGCCTGTCCGGCATGCCTTCGGGCGGCGACGAGCGCTGGCGCGCCGAAATCGTCACGCGTTCGCCCTCCATGGAGTCGCTGCTCGCGCAGGCAAAGCGGGTCGCTGCATCCGACGCGACGGTCTGCATCCTGGGCGCCAGCGGCACCGGCAAGGAGCTGCTGGCGCGCGCGATTCATCGCGCAAGCCGGCGCGCCGATGCGCCGTTCGTCGGCGTGAACTGCAACGCCATTCCGGAAGGGCTGCTCGAATCCGAGCTTTTCGGCCACAAGAAGGGTTCCTTCACCGGGGCGGTGCAGGACCGCAGGGGCCTGTTCCAGGCGGCCGAGGGCGGCACGCTGTTTCTCGATGAGATCGGGGACATGCCGCTCGCGCTTCAGGTGAAGCTGCTGCGCGCGCTGGAGGAGAGGGTGGTGCGGCCGGTCGGCTCCAATGAATCGGTCACGGTAAACGTGCGCCTGGTGTCGGCGACCCACCGCAAGCTGGAGGAGCGGATCGCCTCGGGCGAATTCCGCGAGGACCTGTTCTACCGCCTCGGGGTGGTGAAGTTGGCGTTGCCCGCACTCGCCGAACGGCGCGAGGACGTTCCGCTGCTGGCGGGCCATTTCCTGGTGGAGGTCGCGCAACGCTACGACCGCCCGCGGCTCGCGTTTTCGCCCGAGGCGATGGAGCTGCTGGTGGCCGCGCAGTGGCCGGGCAACGTGCGCCAGCTGCTGAACGTGATCGAGCAGGCGGTGGCGCTTTGCGCGACCGACGTGATTCCAGCCTCGCTCGTCCGGCAGGCGCTGGATGCAGGCGATTCGGCGCTCACGCCGCTCGACGAAGCGCGGCGCGCCTTCGAGCGCGACTACCTCGCGCGCATCCTCAAGATCACCGCGGGCAACGTCACGCAGGCGGCGCGGCTGGCGGGCCGCAACCGCACCGAGTTCTACCGGTTGCTGGATCGCCACGCGCTCGAACCAGCGATGTTCAAATTGTCGCCGCGCGCAGACAGCGAAAACCGCGCTGTATCAAGCGCTTCCCGCGCACGCGGCTGATTCGGTCGCCGCGCGGCGACGGTTTGGCCTCGCGGCGGGCAGTGGAAATCCGTCACGGTTAAGCGGTAAGTCGCTGTCCTCACGAGATTTTCCGGCACTGGCACGGCGATTGCAAAAGATCGTGCGGGACACAGCCAGGAGCCACCCATGGAACACGTCAGAGTCAAACCCGTAAGCGATACCAGCGCATTCTTCCAGACGATTGCTGGGTTCGTGATTGCCGCGCTGGTGATGCTCGGCGTCGGCGGCACCGTCTACAACCTCGTCGCGCCGGGCGGGTGGCTGGCCCACATCTTCGGCGGCAGCCTGGCGGGCGGCCTGGCGGCGATCCTCGCGCTGCTCATCATCGGCCTGTGCGCGTGGCTGACGCGCAACTGGATTTCAGTCGGCAGCAGGAACCGGCATTCGGAGCTCTTCGTCTACGGATTCGCGGCAGCGGGCGCCCTCTACGCGTTCCAATTCCTTACCAAGGGAGGGCTTTAGCCTTATACGGCGATGGGCGCCTTGATCGCCGGGTGCGGCTCGTAGCCCTCCAGCGTGAAGTCTTCGTAGCAGAACGCGAACAGGTCCTTCACCTCCGGGTTGAGCTTGATGCGCGGAAACAGCCGCGGCGAGCGCGACAGTTGCTCGCGCGCCTGATCCAGGTGGTTCAGGTAGAGGTGCGCGTCGCCCAGCGTCAGCACGAACTCGTCGGCCTGCAGGCCGGTCACCTGCGCCACCATCTGCGTCAGCAGCGCATAGGAGGCGATGTTGAACGGCACGCCGAGGAACAGATCCGCGCTGCGCTGGTACATCTGGCAGGAGAGCTTGCCGTTGGCGACGTAGAACTGGAACAGCGCGTGGCAGGGCGGCAGGGCCATGCGGTCCACGTCGGCCGGATTCCAGGCACTCACCAGATGTCGACGTGAATCCGGTTTTTTCTTAATAGATTCAATTACGTTTGCGAGTTGATCGACTTCACCACCGTTCGGTTTTTGCCAGTGACGCCATTGGTAACCGTAAACAGGGCCCAGTTCGCCGTTCTCGTCGGCCCATTCGTCCCAGATCGAGACGCCGCGCTCCTGGAGCCACTTCACGTTGGTATCGCCGCGCAGGAACCAGAGCAGTTCCAGGAGGATGGATTTCAGGTGCAGCTTTTTGGTGGTGAGCAGCGGGAAACTGTCTTCCAGCCCGAAGCGCAGCTGGCGCCCGAACACCGACAGCGTTCCGGTCCCGGTGCGGTCGGACTTCTTCGCGCCCCGCTCGAGCACCTGCGCAAGCAGGTCGAGGTACTGCTGTTCGCCGGGAGCGTGGGGATCGGGTCTCATACCGCGATGGTAGCGAAAAGTTCGCGTGCGCTCTGGAATCTGTCTTCGGGCTTTTTCGCCAGCAGCCGGTCGATGATGGTCTGGTAGCCCGCCAGGCGCTCTGGCAGGAGCGGGATCTCCCCGTGCACGTGCAGGTAGACCAGGCCCGCCGGGCCCTCGTCACCCCACAGCCTGTGGCCGGTCAGCATCTCGTAGAAGATCGCCCCCAGGCTGTACAGGTCCGAGCGGGCGTCCGCGGTCTTGCCCATGCACTGCTCCGGGCTCATGTAGCGGGGCGTTGCCATCACTTCGCCGTGGCGCGTGAGGTCGGTAGTCGAGTCCAGGTCCTTGGCCAGTCCGAAGTCCACGATCACCGGGCGCCCGTTGTGGCGGAACATGATGTTCTGCGGTTTCAGGTCCCGGTGCACGATGTCGTGCGCATGAATCGCGTCCAGCGCCTTCGCGATCTGGGAAGTGAGGCGCAGCGCCGCGAGCGAGGTCATGCCTTCGTGGATGCGCGCGGCGAGGGTCCCGCCCGAAAGGTATTCCATCGCGATGTAGGGCTGGTCGCCCGAGAAGCCCTGATCGAAGATGTGCGCCACGTGCTCGTTTTCGACCGCCACGATCAGTTTGTACTCGCGCACGAAGCGCTGCAGGAAGGTGGCGTCGCGGCGCAGGGCAGGGTCGAGCACCTTGAGCACCATCTGCATGCCGTCGTGCACGCGTTCGGCAAGATAAACCTGCGCCATGCCGCCCTCTCCGATCATGCGCAGCGTCCGGTATCCTGGAATCTGGCCCGCGTTGTCCTGCACCGGCGCGCCGATCCTGTGCGTGTCGAGCGGAATGGTGCGCGCGAACACCGGATTCACGCCCGTGCTCTCCAGGTGGCGCGCCTCCTGTTCGCGCAGCGCATCCTCGAGCGCGCGCGTCAGCCGCTGCTGCGTCAGGCCGGTTTTGCGCAGGATGTCGGCCGCGCCCGCCTTCATGGCCTGGATCGCGACATGGGTATCGTCATGGTCCGCGAGCAGGACCACCGGCGGGGCTTGCAGATCCTTGCGCATTTCCGCCACCCACTGGATGCCGTCCCTGCCTGCCGGATGCGAATCCAGCAGCACCAGGTTGTAGCGTTCGCGGGCGAGGACCTCGGCAGGATTGCCGCGCTGGCGAGGGTCCCATTCGTCCACCTGCGCCCCGGGCCAGCGCGCGTGCAGCATGGCGGCGAGCATGCGCCTGAACTCGCTGGATTCGTCGACGATCAGGACGCGCATTGGCAGGTATCATGCACGCCTTGCGGAGGTAAACCAAGATGAAACTCTTTGGCGGCGGAAAGCCGGACCACCCCTTGGCCGACCCGAAAGAGGCGAAGCGCCTGCTGGACGCGTTGCCGGCGGACGACCCGATCAAGGCGCTGGAGGAGCTGATGCACTGGGTGGAGTCGGTCGCGACCGTCGAGGGTTTCAAGCCCGAGGCCAGGATCCAGCTGCTGTTCACGCTCGATGACGTCGCGCAGCCGCGCTTGCGCAAGCTGGCTAAGGATTACGTCACCGCTGGCAGGCCGTCGCGTTTCCAGGAGAACCGGCTCTGGACCGCGCTGCATGGCTACTGGAAGCAGGCGGGCTCTGCCTACGCGCGCTCGGTTGACCAGTTCGTCCAGGGACACAGGGGCATCGATGCCGCCAAAGCCCTGCAGCCGCTGCTCCTCGTGAGAACGCTGCGCAGCTTCGCGCAGCAGATCAAGTGGATGCACATGCGCTATGGGCCGATCGACCTCATGAGCTGGGGCGTGTTCAACAGCGTCTACGCGTTCTCCGAGGCAAAGCAGCTCGCGCAAGCCAAAGTGACGGTCTATCCCGGCGTCGCCGGTAATTCCACGCCGCAACTTGAATTCCTCAAGGGCGCCATGTTCAGCGCCAGCGCGCCCGACGGCATGCTGCCGCTGGAAGTCGAGCTGGCCGAGCGCCTGATCGGAGAGCTTGCGCCGCGCTTCGTGCTCGCCAATGCGCCCGCGCCCGGCCTGGTGTTCTGGACGGACCTGGCGCAGGCGATGTCGCCGGCGCGCCTGTCCCGAGCGCCGCAGCCCGGGCCGGGTTTGCGCTGCTTTGGCGCCGGCGCGGCGCTTGCCGAAGTGCACGATCTGGCCGAGAAGGTCCTCGTCGGCGGGCAGATACCGCCGGAAGTCAACCTGGGCGGCACCTACGAGCCGCATGTCGCGCTCGAGGTGATGCGCCACCTGCACCTGTACTGGTCGGCGCAGGCGCCCGAGCGCAAGACGCAGCGCCACGCGGTCAAGTCGCGCCTCTCCGTCACGCACGGCTACGACGGGGTGGTAGGGGTGCTCGGCGCCGGCGATTCGCTCGATTTCGACAACCAGAATTCGGAGAGCTGGATCGTCGAGAACGTGAGCGCCGGCGGCTTTGGCGCGGTGGTGCCGCAGTTGAAGGGCGACTGGCTGCGGGTGGGCGCGCTGCTGGCGATGCAGCCCGAGGGCGGCAGCAACTGGGTGCTGGGATTGATCCGCAGGGTCAACAAGCTCGCGGGAGAGCAGGCGCGCGTCGGCATCGAGACGCTGTCCAAGACGCCGTTGCTGTCGCGCTTCGCGGTCGCCGGCGTCAAATCCGTCTCCGAGCAGGGCGTGCTGCTGAAAAGCGGCGACGCGGCCGAGGCGCGCATCGTGCTCAAGCCGGGCGTGTTCACGCCGGGGCAGACCCTCGAAATCGCGCGCGGTGAACGCCAGCACGTCTACCTCCCGCAGGCGCTGGCCGAGCGCGGCGAGGACTACGAAATCGCCCGGTTCAGGGAGCTGATCAGGGAAACCTGATCAGCGTGCCGGGAGTTGATCAGAGAATCCTGAGCAGGAAGGCCGCGATGTCCGCGATCTCCTCGGGACACACCGAGTGCGGCATCGGGTATTCGTGCCATTGCACCGCGTAGCCCAGTGCCTGCAGCGCATCGCGCGAGCGCACGGCGCGGTCCAGCGGAATCATGTTGTCGTATGCGCCGTGCGCCATGAAGATGGGCAGGTCGCTGTTTGCGGCTGCGCGTTCTTTATCTAGGGTTTTTGATAAAGGCAAATAAGTTGAAAGCGCCATCACGCCGGCCAGGCGCTCGCGCTGCCGCAGGGCGGTCTGCAGCACGATCGCCCCGCCTTGAGAGAACCCGGCGAGAACTATTTTGCTGTGGGGTATGCCTTTTCCTGTTTCCCTGGAAATCAAGTCTTCCAATAAACCCTGCGCATCGCGAATCCCGGCTTCGTCCTCCGCTCCGCCGCCCAATTGCAAAATGTCGTACCAGGCGCGCATACGCATGCCGTTGTTGATCGTCACCGGGCGCTGCGGCGCATTCGGAAAAATGAAGCGTATCGGCTTCGTGGCAGGCAGGCCCAGTTCCGGCACGATCGGCTCGAAGTCGTGGCCGTCGGCGCCCAGGCCGTGCAGCCAGATCACCGCCGCCTGCGGTGCAGGACCGGTTTCTATTTCAATGACTTCAAGGCCTTGTGCCATGCCCGGATTGTAGCGGGAGCGCTGGGCGGCATGATCGTGCGCAACACCGTGATGGTAGCGCCGCTCACTCGCCCTGCACGAAACCGATCCGGCGTTTCGGCGCGGGCGCCGGCGGCGACATCAGCTCCCGTATCGCGTCGAACACGGCCTTGAACTGCCGGTCGTATTTCGATTCCAGATCATCCAGCCGCTTCGCCATTTCCCGGTTGTGCCCGATCAGGTCGCGCAGGCGCACGAAGGCGCGCATGATTTCCACATTGACCCGCACAGCCTGTTTGCTCTTCAGCACCGAGGACAGCATTGCGACCCCTTGCTCGGTGAACGCGTAAGGCACGTACTTCGCGTACTTGCCGCGTCCCCGAGAGGTGTCGTCCGCCTCGTCTAAGGTCACAATTTGTGACCTTAGAACTCTAACCTCTTGTTCTGTCAACTGAAAAGCGAAGTCCGGCGGGAACCGAGCCGGGTTCCGCTTGACCGCCTGAACCAGCAAGAACGCTGGCGCAACTGGCGCCGCCACGACCCGATCAACCTGGTCGCGAAGTACCGGG
>JBBPIU010000004.1:0-57649 GCA_038040245.1 Pseudomonadota bacterium
GCCCCGGTACTCCGGCGGATCGAGCAGGAAGGTGTATTCGCGCACCAGGCGCCCGGTCGCCCATTGCAATTCGATCAGAACATCCAGGAACGGCTCATTGACCGGCTGCACGGTGCTCAGGCGGATGATCGGCCGGCCGCCGCGCTTGTCGATCGCAAACTGCAGGCCGATCAGCGCCGAGCTAAGCTCGACGCCGGCCTGGCGGAAAGCCTCCAGCGAGGCGAGGCGCGCCGTCAGCGCGTCTTCCTCGCCGGACTGCAGCGAGACGATCTCGATTTCGGCATTGAGCGGTTGGCCCAGGGCGGAGTTGACAGTGAGCCTGCCAAGCCCAGCCGAATAGGCCAACAGCGGCGCGCAAAGCAATGCCGCCAAGGCAATACGGATAGCGGTGACTGTTTTACCCACTGAGCGCACCCTGAGTCGTTCTTCCGGGACTGACTACCATAACATCATGGCGTTAGCCCTGCAACCTGAGAGACCTTCTCGATTTTGATGCGGTAGCACCTTGGCAAGCAAGGAAATTTTCCTCGCCGCCCGGGCATCTAGTGCACCCCCGAATCCAGCAAAATCCGAACCATCCGCCGCAGCGGCTCCGCCGCGCCCCACAGCAACTGGTCGCCCACCGTAAAGGCGGCGAGATACTCCCCCCCCATCGGCATTTTCCGCAGCCGCCCGATCGGCACCGAAAGCTTGCCGGTGACGGCGGCCGGGGTCAGTTCCGCCAGCGATTCCTCGCGCCGGTTGGGAATCACTTTTACCCAATCGTGCGCCTCCGCGAGGATGCCCTCGATCTCGTCCAGCGGAACATTTTTCTTCAGCTTGATCGTCAGCGCCTGACTGTGGCAGCGCAGCGCCCCGACGCGCACGCAGATGCCGTCGATCGGGATCGGCCGCTCGCTGCGGCCGAGGATCTTGTTGCCCTCGGCCTGCGCCTTCCATTCCTCGCGGCTCTGGCCATCGCCGAGGTCCTGGTCGATCCAGGGCAGCAGGCTTGCCGCCAGCGGGTAGCCGATTTCGTCCTTCGGCAGCGCACCGTTGCGCAGCGCTGCGCTGACCCGCCGGTCAATGTCGAGCGCCGTCGCTGCGGGATCGTCCAGCGCGGGCTTCGCAACATCGCCGAGGTGCGCCATCTGCTGCGCAAGCTCGCGCATGGTCGCCGCGCCTGCGCCCGATGCCGCCTGGTAGGTCATGCAGGTCATCCATTCCACGAGGTCGCGCTGCAGCAGCCCGGCCATGCCCATCAGCATCAGGCTGACGGTGCAATTGCCGCCGATGTAGTCCTTCGCGCCGCGCGCGAGGCCATCCTTGATCTGCGGCATGTTGACCGGATCGAGGATGAGCACCGCGTCGTCCTTCATGCGCAGCGCATTCGCGGCATCGATCCAGTAGCCTTTCCATCCCGCGGCGCGCAGCTTCGGATGGACTTCGTTCGTGTAGTCGCTGCCCTGGCAGACAATAATCACCGGAAGCTCGCGCAGCGCTTCAATGTCCATCGCGTTCGCGACCGGCGCCGCGTCCTTGCCGATGTCCGGGCCCTTGCCGCCCGCCTGCGACGTGGAGAAGAACACCGGCTCGAGATGGTCGAAGTCCTTCTCCTCGCGCATTCTGTGCACGAGTACCGAGCCCACCATGCCGCGCCAGCCGACGATGCCGATTCTCAACATGACCACTTCCTCAACTCACAACCGTTCCGCAACCGCGCTGGCCATCTCGGCGGTGCCTACCTTCCTCGTTCCTGCAGTATATATGTCCGCGGTGCGGTAGCCGTCGCGCAACGTCTTCTTCACCGCGCGTTCGAGCCGCTGCGCCGCTGCGCCCTGGTTCAGCGAATGGCGCAGCATCAACGCCGCCGACAGAATGGTGGCGAGCGGATTCGCCACGCCCTTGCCGGCAATGTCGGGCGCCGAACCGTGGATCGGTTCGTACAACCCCTTGTTGTTCGCATCCAGCGAAGCCGAAGGCAGCATCCCGATCGAACCGGTGAGCATCGACGCCTCGTCGGAAAGAATGTCGCCGAACAGGTTGCCCGTCACGATGACGTCGAACTGCCTGGGATTGCGCACCAGTTGCATCGCGCAGTTGTCCACGTACATGTGCGAGAGCGCGATGTCAGGATAGTTCTTCGCTTCGGCTTCCACCACCTCGCGCCACAGCCGGGACGTTTCCAGCACGTTCGCCTTGTCCACCGAGCAGACACGCGGGCCGCCGCTTTTTCCCCGTGATCGCGCCGCGTCGAAAGCGACCTTCGCGATCCTGCGGATCTCGGCTTCGGTGTAGCGCATGGTGTCGAAGCCTTCGCGACCGCCCGTCTGATGCTGCCGGATGCCTTTCGGCTCGCCGAAATAAATATCGCCGGTCAGCTCGCGCACGATCAGGATGTCCAGGCCGGCGACGACCTCGGGCCTGAGAGCAGACGCGTCCGCCAGTTCCTCGTAGACCTGCGCCGGCCGGAGATTGGCGAACAGTGCGAGCGCTTTCCTGAGGCCGAGAATCGCCTGCTCGGGGCGCTTGAAGGATTCCAGCGCGTCGTAGCGCGGATCGCCCACCGAACCGAACAGGATCGCGTCGGCCTGGCGCGCCAGCGCGAGGGTTTCCTCCGGCAGCGGATGGCCCGAAGCCTCGTAGCCAGCGCCGCCGACCGGGGCCTCCTCGAACTCGAAATTCAGCTCGAGCCGCCCGAGCACCCGGATGGTTTCGGCAACGATTTCCTTGCCGATGCCGTCGCCCGGCAGCACCGCAATCTTCATGGCGCTTACCGGAACAGCCAGGGGAACTGCTCGCGCCGGCGCGCCTCAAACACGCGGATTTTGTCGGCGTGGCGCAGCGTGAGGCCGATCTCGTCCAAACCGTTGAGCAGCGAATGGCGGCGCGAGGGGTCTACTTCGAACCGGTACGATTTCGAGCCGTCGGTGCTCGAGACCGTCTGCCGCTCGAGATCGACAACGAGGCGCAAGCCGGGCAGCGCGCAGTCGTAGAACAGGCTGTCCACTTCGGCTTCGGAGAGCACCACCGGCAGGAAACCGTTCTTGAAGCTGTTGTTGAAAAAGATGTCGCCGTAGGACGGCGCGATGACGCATTTGAAGCCGTACTGCTGCAGCGCCCACGGCGCGTGCTCGCGCGAGCTGCCGCAGCCGAAGTTCTTGCGCGCAAGCAGGATCTCGGCGCCCTTGTAGCGCGGCTGGTTCAGCACGAAATCCGGATTGAGCGGCCGCTTCGCGTTGTCCATACCCGGCTGGCCGATGTCGAGATAGCGCCAGGCGTCGAACAGGTTCGCTCCGTAGCCGCTGCGCTTGATGGATTTCAGGAACTGCTTCGGGATGACGGCGTCGGTATCCACGTTGGCGCGGTCCAGCGGCGCCACAAGGCCATCCAGCACGGAGAATTTTTCCATCGTCAGCGCCATCCGCGCACGTCGACGAAATGGCCGGCGATCGCCGCCGCGGCTGCCATCGCCGGGCTCACCAGGTGGGTGCGTCCGCCGGCACCCTGCCGGCCTTCGAAGTTGCGGTTCGAGGTGGACGCGCAGCGCTCGCCCGGCTCCAGCCGGTCGGCATTCATCGCCAGGCACATCGAACAGCCCGGTTCTCTCCACTCGAAGCCGGATTCGCGGAACACGCGGTCGAGGCCTTCCTTTTCGGCCTGAGCCTTCACCAGGCCCGAGCCCGGCACCACCATCGCGAGCTTGATGTTCGAGGCCACTTTCTTTCCCTTCGCCACCGCGGCCGCGGCGCGCAGGTCCTCGATGCGCGAGTTGGTGCAGGAACCAATGAATATCTTGTCCAGCTTGATTTCCTGGATCGGTGTGCGCGGCGTGAGCCCCATGTACACCAGCGCGCGTTCCATGCCCTCGCGTTTGATGGGATCCTTCTCCTTGTCGGGATCGGGCACGCTGCCTTCGACCGCCGTCACCATCTCGGGGGACGTGCCCCAGGTAACCTGTGGCGCTATCTCGCGCGCCTCGAACCGCACTTCGCGGTCGAACTTCGCATCCGGATCGCTCGACAACATTCTCCACGTCGCCACCGCCTGGTCCCATTCCGGGCCGGTCGGCGAGAACGTTCGGCCCTTCAGGTACTGGATGGTGGTGTCGTCCACTGCCACCATGCCGGCGCGCGCGCCCGCCTCGATCGCCATGTTGCAGACCGTCATGCGGCCTTCGATCGAGAGCGCGCGGATCGCGCTGCCGGCGAATTCCACCGCGCTGCCGCTGCCGCCGGCGGTGCCGATGCGGCCGATGATCGCGAGCGCAATGTCTTTCGCGGTGACGCCACGCTCGAGCTCGCCCTCCACCGTCACGCGCATGTTCTTCATTTTCTTCGTCACC
This sequence comes from Pseudomonadota bacterium, assembly GCA_038040245.1. Classification (GTDB taxonomy): domain Bacteria; phylum Pseudomonadota; class Gammaproteobacteria; order Burkholderiales; family SG8-39; genus RBG-16-66-20. Next base: position 4,325 of record JBBPIU010000004.1, read on the forward strand.
AGGCATTGCGTGGCGAGCACATGCTCGACTTCCGAAGTGCCGATGCCGTGCGCGAGACAGCCAAAGGCGCCGTGCGTGCTGGTATGCGAATCGCCGCACACCACCGTCATGCCGGGAAGCGTCGCGCCCTGCTCGGGCCCGATGACATGCACGATGCCCTGGCGCTGGTCGAGAAACGGAAAATAGGCTTTGGCGCCGTACTCCTTGATGTTCGCGGTCAGCGTCTCCACTTGCAGCCGCGAAATCGGATCTTCGATACCGTCGATGCCGCGCTCCCAGCCGGTGGTCGGCGTGTTGTGATCGGCGGTCGCGACCACCGAGCCGATGCGCCAGGGCTTGCGGCCGGCGAGCTTCAGGCCTTCGAAGGCCTGCGGGCTGGTGACCTCGTGAACCAGGTGGCGGTCGATGTAAAGCAGTGCGGTGCCGTCGGCCTCCGCATGCACCACGTGGCTGTCCCAGAGTTTGTCGTAAAGCGTGCGTCCCATTTTCTTTTGCGTCGCGTAAAAATGGCATTATCCCACAACAAATCAGCGTTTTAAGCCTACACCCGGACCTTCCACGCAATGAGCAGCGCGCCCAGTGCGCCGAATAACGCACTGACCGCGAAACTGGGTGACGGTCCGAGCGCTTCCCAGGTCCACCCAGCGATCAGGGTACCCACGGCACCACCGAACCCGTAAGTAAGGCTGGAGTAAAGCGCCTGCCCGCGCGCGGCGATGCGGCCCGGGAACAGGCGATGCACCGCGGCGATCGAGGCGGCGTGGAAGGCGCCGAAGGTGGCGGCATGCAGCAGCTGCGCCACGACGAGCACCGCGAGCAGGTCCACCGCCCAGCCAATGGCGGCAAATCGCAGCGCCGCGCAGGCAAAGCTTGCGATCAGCAAAGTGCGCAGCGAAAAGCGCCGCATCAGCTGCGGCAGGCGCAGGAACACCACCACTTCGGCGACCACCCCCAGGGTCCACAGCACGCCGATCATCGCCTTCGAATAGCCGGCAGATTCCAGGTAGATCGAATAGAAGGCGTACATCGCCCCGTGCGCCACGGACATGCACATGCACGCGCCGAAAAAGGCCAGCACGTCGCTGCGGCCCAACACCGCGCCCATGCGCTCGCTGATGGCGGCCGCGGGCGGCCGCGCGCGCGCCGGAATGCCGAATGCGGCAACGCAGACCACGGCCGCGAGACCGACGACGATGTCGAGCACGGTCTCAACGCCGTGGTGATCGAGCCAGGCGCCGGTGCCGAGTACCGCCAGGATGAAGCCGATCGACCCCCACAGGCGGATCGGCCCGTAGCGCCCAGCCTGCCCTTCCGTCGCCGAGAGCGTGGCGGCCTCGACCAACGGCATCGCACCTGCCGCGAGCACGCTCAGAGCGAGCATCACCAGCGCTACCCCGGCGACGTCGCGGACCGTGTACAGGGCGGCGAATCCCACGAACACCGCGAACGCGCCGAAAATGACGATCTCGCGCTGCCGACCGCCGTGATCGGCCAGCCAACCCCACAACGCAGGCGCGAATACGCGCGCGATCTGCGGCATCGCCAGCACCAGCGCGATCTGCGCCGCGCCGAAACCCTGCGCCGCAAGCCAGAGCGAGAAATAGGGCACCAGCGCGCCCGCGTAGGCGAAGTACGCGAAGTAGTAGGCGGCCAAGCGAGCCGGCAGATTCGGGATAACAACCATGCGAACCGCATGATATAAGCGCCGCCATGGCGCCGCGCTATGCGTTTTATCTTTTGTTCATCGCCTCGGGATTTGCCGGGCTGATCTACGAATCGGTGTGGACGCATTACCTCAAGCTGTATCTCGGGCACGCGGCCTACGCGCAGGCGCTGGTGCTGATCGTGTTCATGGGCGGCATGGCGCTGGGCGCGGTGTTCTGCGCGCGCATTTCCACGCGCATCCGTAATCCGCTCGCCGCCTACGCCGCGATCGAGGCGGCCATCGGCATTTGCGCGCTGGTGTTCCATGAGGTATTCGTCGCCGCGACCGACTGGTCGTATGCGGCCCTGCTGCCCGCGCTGGGCGCGTATTGGCCCGCACACGGTGCGGGGTGGCAGGCGCTGGCCGCGAAGCTGGCGCTCGCCTGCGCGCTGATCCTGCCGCAATCCATTTTGCTGGGCGCAACCTTCCCGCTGATGAGCGCGGGACTGGTGCGCGCAACCATGAGCGAATCCCGCCGCGCCCCCGGCGAAGCAATCGCCATGCTCTATTTCGCCAACAGCCTCGGCGCGGCTGCCGGCATGCTCGCGAGCGGATTCATCCTCATCGCCTGGGTCGGTTTGCCGGGAACGCTGCGCAGCGCCGGCGTGATCAACCTGGTGCTGGCCGCCGCCGTCGCGCTGCTCGCACGCCCGGCACGTGGGGTGCGTTGGGCGAGTGCCGCCCCGCTCGAACCACAGCCGGACGTCGGCGAAGCGCGTCCGGCGAATCTGCTGCTCACGGTTGCGCTGCTCACCGGACTCGCGTCGTTCATCTACGAGATCTGCTGGATCCGCATGCTGTCGCTGGTGCTGGGCGCCTCGACCCACTCTTTCGAACTGATGCTCTCCACCTTCATCCTTGGCCTCGCGCTCGGCGGCCTGGCGGTGCGCCGCCTGGTGGACAGCGCGGCCAGCCCCGAGCGGCTGCTCGGCTGGGTGCAGGTGGCGATGGGCCTGCTCGCCCTCGCCACGCTGCCGGTCTACGACCGCAGCTTCGAACTGATGGAGTACTTCATGAAGGGCCTGGCGCGCACCGACGCCGGGTATCTCTTCTTCAACCTGGCCGGACAAGGCGTCTCGGCCATCGTCATGCTGCCGGCCACGTTCTGCGCCGGGATGACGCTGCCGCTGATCACCGGCGCGCTGCTGCGGCGCGGCGCGGGCGAACGCGTCATCGGCCAGGTGTATGCCGCCAACACGCTGGGCGCGATCGGCGGCGTGCTGTTCGCGGTGCACCTCGGCCTGCCGCTGCTGGGGCTCAAGGGGACGCTGATGCTGGGCGCGCTGATCGACGCCGCCCTCGGCCTCGCGCTGCTCTACCGCTTCGCGCCAGGCAGGACGGCGCACGCGCCGTGGCGCCCGGCGTTCGCCGCCGCGGCCGCCGCATGCGTCCTCGCGTTCGCGCCGGTCGTGCTCCTGTTCGAGCTGAACGCCAACAAGATGACCGCCGGTGTTTTCCGGCACGGCGACCTCTCCAGCTCGCTCGACGCCGAGATCCTTTTCAAGAAGGACGGCAAAACCGCGACCGTGCACCTGGCGCGGTATGCGGAGGCCACCAGCATCCGCACCAACGGCAAATCCGACGGCTCCATCAACCTGAATCCGGAGGGCACGCGCGGCGCCGACGAAATCACGATGGTGCTCACCGGAGCGCTGCCGCTCGCCATCAAACCCGAGGCGAAGACTGCGGCGGTGATCGGCATCGGCACCGGGCTGACGATGCACACGCTGCTGCAAGACCTGTCGCTCGAGGTCGTGGAAACCGTCGAAATCGAGGCCGCCATGGCCGAGGCGGCGCGCGGCTTCGCGCCGCGCAACAACGCGGCCTTCCTCGATCCGAGGGGCAAAATCTGGATCGACGACGCCAAGACCTTCTTTGCCACGCGCAACCGGCGCTACGACATCCTGATATCCGAGCCCTCGAACCCGTGGGTAAGCGGCGTCTCGAGCCTGTTCACGCGCGAGTTCTACCAGCGCATCCGCGGCCACCTGAACCCGGGCGGCATCCTGGTGCAGTGGTTCCAGCTCTATGAAATCGATGCCTCGCTGCTGGCTTCCGTGATGCGCGCGCTGGTCGAAGCGTTTCCGCACTACGTGGTGTTCGCGGCCAGCGACCACGACGTGCTGATCGTCGCCTCGACGAGCCCGATCCCGCTGCCGGCCAGGGCGGCGGTGTTCGATCATCCATTGCTCGCCAAGGAACTCTGGAACGTGCACGTTCTCGGCCCGGGCGACCTGGACGCGCGCTACCTCGGCGACCGCGCCACCCTCGATCCGCTGTTCGCCAGCTACGGCATGCCGGCGAATTCCGACTACTACCCGGTGCTGGACTTGAATGCGGCGAAGCACCGCTTCACGGAAAAAAGCGCCGCCGACGTGGTGGCTCTGCTGAACGCCGGCGTGCCGGTGCTGGACATGCTCCAGCCCGCCCTGCAGCGCCGCGCGGTGAATCCGCTGCACAAAGGGGCCGCCACCTTCGAGCGCGTGGAGAACACGCGGCTGGCGCGCTACGCGCGCGATTTCCTGCTCAAGCCGAAGCCGCCCGAACCCGAAGGCACCGCCGCGCTGCTGCAGAAAGACCTCGAACTCTCAAAGCTGCGCCTGATCGAGTGCCGCGAACCGAAGGAACAGGACGTCTGGCTACACAGCCTGATCAACGTCGCGCGCACCGTGAATCCCTACCTCCCGCCCGTCGAGGCGCAAGCGGTGTGGGCGCATATCGCCGCGGCGCCCTGCTTCGCCACGCTGCGAGATTTCCAGCGCCGCTGGATCATGCTGTTTGCCGCGGTCGGCTTGCGCGACGCCGCGCGCAGCGCCGAGCTCGCCTCCGAGCTGCTCGCCAGCCAGACGGAACTGAGCCGCGACGCGCGCGAATACCTGCTGATGGCGGGCATGACAGGCCACATCGCCGCGGGCAATCCGCGCCGCGCCAAAGATCTCTGGAAGAAATACGAGGATCAGATCCGCAGCGCGGCCAAGCCGGTGTTTCGCCTGTTGCGCTGCCACGCCGAGCGCGGCGACGATGCGGCCTGCGCCGCCGCGTTCGCGGCCTACGCCGGCTAAAGGGCCGTGAAAAATTCGAAGGGTGCTATTTCCGCCTAAGCACTCTGGCGCCGAATTCCGCCAGCGTTCGATCGATGGTGAGCAAGCGGCAATCGTTTTCCCGCGCCTGGGCGTAGAGCAGGCGATCGAAAGGGTCGCCATGCCTATGGCGCAGCTCACTCGACAGTAAGATGGCCTCGAGCGTGATCGGCAGCGGACGAAACCGGTCGCGCAGCGCTTGTTCGACGATGCGTCGCGGTTGCAGAGCGATTTTGCCTTTGCGCCACTTGAGCCCAAGTTCCCAGATCGACGCTTCGGAAAACCATACGCTGCTGGCGGCCGCGATCGCGCGCCGCGCCTTCTGGCCGAGTTCGGGTGCATCGGTAAGCGCCCAGATCAGGCAATGCGTATCAAGCAGCAGATTCACGACGCGAGCAAATCATCGTCGCGCATGGGCGCGTGAAAGTCCCGTGCGATGCGCAGCCGCGTCTTGCCAAGGCCTCCCAACCTTACGCCGCTCTTGGTGGCGCTTGCACGCGTCGCCACCGGCGTCAAGCACGCCAAGGGCTTTCCGGCTCGCGCAATGACGATCGTCTCTCCGGCGAGCGCGCGGTCGAGAAGCGCGGAGAGTTTGGCCTTGGCTTGATAGATGTTTATTTGCATGGTCTGCAAGCTCTCTTTTCTTGGTTGACCAGATATTACGATATCTGACTAACTCAGGCAATTGGGGCCCGCGCGGCGAAGCGGATCGAGGCCAGCACTTCGCGCACGAACATCGCATCGTCCCGGCCGCGCTTCGCCGCGCTGGAGATCCGCCCGCCGAGCAACAACTGCGCCAAGCCATGGACCAGCGCCCACGCTGCGATTGAAGAGTCCCTCGCGCCCTGCGCCTCGGGCACTCTCGCGGACAACGCCCCCGAAAGACCTTCGAAGGTCTTCGTCGCCACTTCCCGCAACTGCGGATGCTTCGCGATCGAGATCTGGCCGCCGAACATCAGGCGAAAACGCTGCGGGTGGGCGAGTGCGAAGTGCACATAGGCCTCACCCATGGCGCGCAGGCCGCCCGCCTCGGCCGCCTTGCGCTGCGCCGCGCCCAGCCATTCGAAGCCCTCCGCGGCGAGCGCCGCGAGCAACGCCTCGCGCTCCGAAAAATGGCGGTACGGCGCGTTGTGGGAGACCCCGGCCCGGCGCGCCGCTTCGCGCAAGCTCAGCGCCTCAACCCCTTCTTTTTCCAGCATATTTCCTGCCGCCCGGACCAGCGCCGCCTCCAAGTCCCCATGGTGGTAGCTGCGCTTCCTGCGGCTTGATGTTGACATCGTCCACTTATACTACTAGAGTTATGTTTACGTTGTCAACATTGGATCAAATGATGTTCCGACCCCATGGATAAGACAAGCATTCTGTTTCCGATGGTCGCGCTCGCGGCGCTGACCTTCGCCGTGCTGCTGCTGATCCCGTTGCGGCGCTTCCGCGCCGGCTTCGCCGGCCAGGTAGTCGTCGACGACTTCAAGTACGGCGAGTCAGAGCGCGTACCGCCGGAGGTCAGCATCCCCAACCGCAACATGATGAACCTGCTCGAGCTGCCGGTGCTGTTCTACGTCGCGTGCCTGACCTACTTCGTCACCGAGCGCATCGACGACGCAGCGCTCACGCTGGCCTGGGCCTACGTCGGTCTGCGCGTCGCGCACAGCGCGATCCACCTCACCTACAACCGCGTGCGCCACCGGCTGGTCGCGTTCGCGGTGAGCAACGTCGTGCTGATCATGTTCTGGACGCACCTGTTCCGCGCGCTCGCGGCATGAGCCGCGCCGGCGGATTACCGATCCGGTTGGCGGCGCTGCCCGCGCGTCAGCGATACTGGGTAAACGTGTTGCTGTCCCGGGTCAGCAGACTCATCAATTTCGGGTGAACGAAAAGCTTTTCCTTGCCGAATGTCTGTTCGCGCAGGACGCCAATCCCGACGAACGCTTTCAGATACCGGGAGGCAGCCTGGCGCTCCGCGATCCTGGCCTCGACGAGGTTTGCGATCCGGCAGTACGGCTGCTCGAAGGTCAGATCGACCAGTTCGCGGCTGTAAATCTTGGGAAGTTTGATGCGCACGAAATCCGCCGTCTCGTTCGACAGCTTGCGAATGGCGGCGATTTTGGCGGTGGTCCACGTCGCCGTTTCTTCGACACCGCGGAGCATGTAGAGCAGCCACGCTTCCCAGGCGCCCTCGCGCGTGACCGCGAGGAGCAAGCGGTAGTAGTCCGCCTTGTTGTTGATGATGTAGCGGCTGAGATAGAGGATCGGCAGTGTGAGCAGCCCTGTTTCGACGAGGAACAGGCTGTTCAGGACACGGCCGGTACGGCCGTTGCCGTCGGTGAAGGGGTGAATGGCCTCGAACTGGTAATGCGCCGCTGCCATGCGGATCAAAGGATCGAGCGTTTCTTCCTCATGCAGGAAGCGCTCCCAATTGGCGAGCAGATCGCGGATGCGCGCCTCGCCCTCGGGCGGGGTGTAGATGACCTCACCCGTGGTGCCTTTGGCGAGCGCGGTGCCGGGCACCTTGCGCACGCCCATGTCGATGCCCTTGATGTGCGTGCAGATCGATTCCGCGGTGCGCGTGGTGAGCGGCCGGGTTTTCAGGGCCTTGACGCCTTCCAGCAGCGCGCGCCGGTAGCGCAGGGCTTCCCGGGTCGCAGGATCGGCGCCGCCGTCGGCCTGCGAGTGCTGGAACAGCCGGTCGGCCGTCGTGACGATGTTTTCGATCTCGGAACTCGCCCGCGCCTCAAGGAGCGGCAGGGTGTTGATGAGCATCGAGGGGTTGGGGATCAACTCGGCCGCTTGCTTCAGTTCGGCGAGCGCTGCCCTGGATTTAACGCATTGCTTTAAAACGTCTTTTGTCTCTATCTCGACGGCCGGCGGGAGCTTGGGAAGGTCGTTGTAGGGCCGCTCGGGGTCCCAGGGGCTCCCCTTGCTCGTGTTTACGAAAGCGGATTTTTGCGACACGTCCGCAGCTTATGTCGCTGGCGGCGACACGTCAAGAGAACGTGTCGCTAGAACTGCTATTTTGCGACACGTCACACTACCGCTCAGCGGACGGTGAAGAGGGGCTCGGAAGCGCTCTATACCCTTCGAATTACGCCGCAGCCTTCAGCACTTCGACCTCGCGGTCGAGCTTGCCGGCGATGGCGTCCTTCGCGACCTCCAGGTTGTAGTGCGATTGCAGGTTCATCCAGAACTGCGCTTCCATACCGAAGAATTTCCCGAGACGCAGTGCCGTATCCGCGGTGATCGAGCGCTTGCCATGGACGATCTCGTTGATACGCCGAGGCGACACGCTGATGCCCTTGGCGAGACGGTACTGGCTGATTTCCAGCCCCTTGAGGAAGTCCTCCGCCAGCACCACGCCGGGATGCACCGGATCGAATTTGCGCTTGGCCATGTCGTTCTCCTTCAGTGATAGTTCACGATCTCGACTCTGTAGGCATCGCCGTCCTTCCATACGAAGCAGATGCGCCACTGGTCGTTGATGCGAATGCTGTGCTGCCCCACCCGGCCGTGCTTCAGCGCTTCAAGCCGATTGCCCGGCGGGAGGCTAGGCGCGCTTGTGCCCGGCCGCTTTGCTGCGCAGCTGTTTTTTGATTTGCCGCCGGACTTGACCTAGCGTCGACGGACACAACAAAAATGTAGTCGGATTACACGGGCCACGCGGCAATCGCAATTTTGGAAAGTTCGACCTGTCGCGCATCAATAGAGGTGCGGTCCCAATCCGGGTAGGTAGCAATCTGCCGCGTGAGAAGAATATTAGAAGCAGCGAGCACCGGCTTCTTCTCTGCAAACGCCTTAGAGGACACCTTCTTGTTTCCGGTCTTGTAGAGCAGACAAAGATTGCCGAAGCGCGAAGCACAATCGTCCACCAGCTTCGGATCGACCTTGATCGCGACGGCCCACCCGGCGCCCGGCTTGCGGGGGAGCACATGTTCGAGATTGACCAATTCAGGGTCGTGAATTGGAGCAAGCTCAGGCGCCTTCCCAGGATTTTTCTGAACCCAATATTTAAGCTCAAGCGCTCGAAACAACCAACGTGCAACAGCAGGCTTCACATTTTCGTACTTGGCGAAATCTTGAGCGAATTCGTCGTCCGGCGGAATTATGGCTTTCAAGTTATCCCAGGCCGATTTCGCATGTTTGTGCTTCTTTGTATAAATACCTTCGGCGACCGCAGCAGCACGAATTTCAAGCCGACCAGTACGGCCTCGGCCAATCAACTGATACCGAAGAATGAGCGTGACCAGACTCCGTAGGAGCTTGCCAAGTTCATTCGCATCAAAGCGATCAAGGGCCGCAAGAACGATGGGATGAGTCTGCTTGCCGCCCAAAAGGTCAAGGGCACGGACGGTGTCCTGCGTGGCCGCACCGTGACTTTTCCATAGTTCGCTGTCGGCCACCTCGAGACCAGCATACTGCTCCGCGACACGAGCTAGCTCCTTGGAAAGTTGAATGACCTTCGCGCGCGAGTCGTAGCGTCGCTTCAGTTCGTGGAAGAGGCGGCCTCGCTGAATACGACCGTAGCGTGAGGTCCAAAATGCCTTCAGGAAGTCGTCGGCCCGGCGGTCACCGAGTCGAGCCATCATCAACGCCCAGTTAGTCTGAATCTGCTGCTCACCAGGTCCTTTGGCAACGCGAAAAAGGTGATTCTTTAGCAGGTCGAGTACAGACAGATCGATACCGCGGTCGTTCAGCGATTCGAAGATCATGTACGCATTCTCTGGAGCCGTGACATCGAGGCAATTCACCTGGACGTTATCCCGCAGGTACTTCGCGAGGTCGAACAGCTTGCCCGCGCGAGCCTTCTTATCAGTACCCTGAGCTTCGGCCAATGAGGCGACAAGTTGCCTACACCTAAGCGCCGCGTCACACAGTTTGCGGGTGGACGTGTATCGCCCGGCCGTTGCCGTCTTGGCTTCAAGCTCGTGCAACGAACAGGTACTTACCACGATCTCCTGAAAAATTTGTTGATTATTCAGATTCATGACAATGCGAGGCTCGTCCTCCTCAACACCAATTTCCGAAATTCCAATGAACTCGTTCTGAATCTTCGTGGCTTCGGATTCAAAACCGTTCTCCACGAGCCATTGGCGAATTGCAGCATAGATCATTGTCGTGGTTGCGAGCCGTTGCTGCCCATCGAGGATCTCGAAGCGCTTTGTCCCAGAGGTGTCATCTGCCACAAGGACGAGGAGACCAAGGAAATAGTCCGCATCATCCCGATCGAGCGCGCCCACAACGTCTTCAACATATTGCTCAACGGAGCCAATGGGCCACGCATAGTCCCGCTGATGCTGCGGAACCGAAAAATACCGGCGCTCACTGATTAGCTGACCAATGCCACGAGTGACCGAAACCATGTGCTGTTGCTGTGCCATATTCGCTCCCTAGCCCGGACCGCAAATCGGTCCAGACGCTCCATTGGCTGTTAGCCCAGGTCGCCGGCGCTTCATCGCTGACTCGTGAGTGAATACACCATGTCGCCGACGAACCGCCGAAACGAGTCGTTCTCGACGAACTGCTTGTAGACCTGCGTGTCGTCCTTGAGCAGCAGCTGCATCACCTTGCCGAGCGCCTGGTCGTGTGCCATGCGCGCGGTGTGCGGCGTGTTTTCCTTCGCGTTCTGATAGGCCTTGTCGGCAGCGACTTTGGGGGCAATGTCATCGCGAATGCGCTTCGCGACATGGTCGGCGTCCGTGAAGAGCGTGCCGAATTGATCGTTGAAGGTCTTGAGGATGTTGCTGAGGCGGTCGAGTTCGGGTTCGGCCTTGCCACCTCCGCCATCAGTCGGGACGGGTTCAATCTCCGCATCCTTATCCGCTAACGCAATCTTCATTGCCGCCTTCTTCTCGACGCGGTAGCTATCCATGTCGATGGCTTCAAGGATGCCCTTGGCGAGGTCCTCTTCCTTCGGAGCTGGCAGCTTGGGCGTGAGCAGGTTCAGGAGAATCGAAAGCTTCTCCCACTCAGGGTTCTTGTATGGCATCACCGAGGCGAGGAAGTCGTAGGTGCGGCAGAAGGTCTTCGCCTTGCCCTTGAAGTCCACCTGCTGGCCCTCGTCGAGCGTGCCCGTGTAAACCACCACACAGGCATCGAGGATCGGGTCGAGCCGGTCGCGGTCGGCACCGCCGAGGAACAACTCGACGACCTGCTGAACCTGCTCTGGTGAATACACCTGTGCGCGGTCCAGCGCCGCCTTCAGGTCATGCAGTTTGTTGGGGTCGGTCTCCTCCGCGAGCAGGGTGGTGCGGTAGTAGTCCTGGAAGGCGAAGGTGATCGCCTCGCTGTTGTTCTGGAAATCGAGGACGAAACAGTCGTGCTTTTGCGGATGCGCGCGGTTGAGGCGCGAGAGCGTCTGCACCGCCTTGATCCCCGAGAGCGGCTTGTCCACGTACATCGTGTGCAGGAGCGGTTCGTCGTAGCCCGTCTGGAATTTGTCGGCGCAGATCAGGAAGCGGTACGGGTCGCCCTGGATCTTCTCGGCAATGTCGCCGCTCGAAAAACCGTTGAGCGACGGTTCGCTCACCTTGACCCCGCCGTACTCGTGCTGCCCCGAGAAGGCGACGATGGCCTGGTACGGGCTCTTGCGCTCCAGGAGATACGCCTTCACCGCGTTGTAGTACTGCACGGCGCGCTCGATGCCGCTGGTCACCACCATTGCCCGTGCCTGCCCGCCAATCTTCCCGGCCGCGAGCACCTGCTCGTGGAAGTGGTCCACCATGATCTCGGCTTTGAGCCGGATCGCATGGTCGTGGCTCTCCACGTAGCGGCGCAGCTTCTTCTTCGCCTTCCTGGTGTCGAACTCCGGGTCGCTCTCGATTTTCTTGACCAGCTTGTAGTAGCTGTCCACCGGCGTGTAGGTCTTGAGCACATCGAGGATGAAGCGCTCCTCGATCGCCTGCTTCATGGTGTAGCTGTGGAAGGGTTTGTGTTTGACCTTGCCCTGGGCATCGGGCGGCAGCGCCTCGCCGAACATCTCAAGCGTCTTGTTCTTGGGTGTAGCGGTGAAGGCGAAGTAGCTGGCGTTGGTCAGCATCTTGCGCGCCGCCATGCGCTGCTCAAGGGCCTCGTTCACCGTATCTTCCGGGTCCTTCTCTTCGTCGTCGCCCTCCGCCGCATCGCCCAGCGCCTTGCTCATCGCCGCGGAGGTCTTACCGCCCTGTCTCGAATGCGCCTCGTCGATGACGATGGCGAAGGTCTTGCCGCCTTCGGTGGCGATCTCGTCGAGGATGAAGGGGAACTTCTGCACCGTCGAGACGATGATCTTCTTTCCTTCCTCGATGAACTTGCGCAGGTCGCCCGAGCCCTCGGCGTGGCCCACCGTCGCACCCACCTGCATGAACTGCTTGATGGTCTTCTGGATCTGGTCGTCGAGGATGCGCCGGTCTGTGACCACGATCACCGAGTCGAACACCTCTTTGCCGCCGCGCTTGACGCCAATGAGTTGGTGCGCGAGCCAGGCGATGGAGTTCGACTTGCCGCTCCCCGCCGAGTGCTGGATCAGATAGCGCTTGCCCGCGCCGTGGGCTTGCACTTCGGCGAGAGCCTTGCGCACCACGCCGAGCTGGTGGTAGCGCGGGAACACCTGACTGGGCTTCTTCTTGCCCGTCTTCGCATGTTTCGTCTCGACGATCTGGGCGTAGTTCTCGAGGATGTCGGTCAACCCCGCCGGGGTGAGCAGCACTTTCCAGAGGTAGTCGGTCTTGACGCCCTGCGGGTTGGGCGGATTGCCCGCACCATCGTTGAAACCCTTATTGAGGGGCAGGAACCACGAGCCCTTGGCCTTGAGTTCGGTGCACATGCGCACCTCGCTATCGTCCACCGCGAAGTGCACCACGCAGCGGCCGAACCCGAACAGCCGCTCGCGCGGATCGCGGTCGCGGCGGTACTGCTCCACCGCGTCTTCGACCGTCTGCTTTGTGAGGCTGTTTTTTAACTCAAAAGTGGCAATTGGCAGGCCGTTGATGAACAAACCAAGGTCGAGCGCGCGACGCGTCTCGTCCATGCTGTAGGCCAACTGGCGCGTGATCGAGAAGCGGTTCTGTGCGTGCAGCGCTTGCGCCTTGGCGTTGCCCTCCGAGGGCGTGCCGTAAAAGAGATCGAAGCGCATCGGCCCATGGTCTACGCCCTTGCGCAGCACGTCGATCACGCCGCGCTTGCCGATCTCCGACGAGAGGCGCGCGAGGAACTTGAGGCGGTCGATGTCCTTGAGATCGCCAGCGTCGACCATCGCCAGTTTCTTGAAAGCCTCGGGCTGCGTAGCGCGCAGGAAGGCAAATAGCTGCGGCACATCGAGCGCATGGGCGCGGTCGTAGTCCTTCGCGCTGCCCGCGAAGTACCCCGTGCCGCCGTAGGGCGCGGGCGGCTCGGCCAAGACGCCCGGCGTGACGGCGAGGCCGTCCGTGCCGGTCATGTGGCGCATGATCAGCGTTTCGAGGCCCTTTTCGCTGGTGTCGGTGGTAGTCACTAGGCAACCGCCCAAATGTTCAACAAAGTCCGCGCAAAGGACTGGTCTCGAATCACACCGTTCCGACGCAACCGCTTCTGCGCACACCCAAGTTCTCGCGCCAACGACTTGACCTTCCGGCGCCGCCGCGCCGGTCGCTCCAAGTAAACAAAGGATATCCGGCGCTTGCGGTCCCGGCGCGGGCGCACGTGCAGCACATTGCCGGGCGGCGAAATCAAAACACTGCCGTCACCCTCATCAGTAACCTGCACCACCACATCATCACGCTCGTAAGGGCAGATACCAGAGTATCGGAAGCTATCCAATTCAAAACTGCGCGGATGCTGGCGGCGCTTTCTAGCCACGGCCAAACCGCTGTCGTGGAGGTTTTGATCGTGGTCCGACCACGGAACCAATTTCAGTTGCGCTAGAAGCACTCGGGGGAGCGTCGCGCGGCGGAACGTTTCCTTCACTTGCTTCTTCCCTCGTTTGCCGCCCGGAATTCGTGGTGGGCGATATAGCTTGGCCAACCGCTTCAGCACGTGGGGAGTCAGTTCATGGAGGCAATGCTCGCGCACGAACTGCAGCGCTGCGCGGACGACGCCGGACTCGTTCGTACGGATCACCGCCTCGACCAGTAGGCCCGCAGAACGGCTGGAAGCGTTCGTCGAGCCGATGTAGGCGGCACGGCCCAGCACAAACACCTTCGCATGCAGGTTCGGCACGCTGTAAACGGCTACACCGCGTTTCTGCAGCTTCAACAGGTCGGCCGGACAAGTCTGGCCGGAGGCGACGGCGCGTTCACTGGCATCTACCACGAGCCGGCTACCCTTTGAAAGCGGCAACAGGCGGCTCGCGCCCGCGCCGAAATACGCGACGGCCACGGCACATCTCTGCCGAGAACTACGCACAGCCTTGGTGAGTTGGGGCCAGATATCCCGACTCAGAAAGGCGGTAGTCATGCGGCCGCCTCCTCATCCGCGGACTCAGTCTCGTCGCTCACGTCAGCGGTTTCCTCGTCGGTGTAGGGTGCGGATTCCTCGGGTAGTCGGGCCGCCACCTCGCGCACATCGAGCTTGCCGGTCACCACGTCGGCGACGAGACGGGTACGGTATTCGCGGAGCAGTTCGATCTCGCGTTCAAAGCGGGTGATGGACGTGTTCAGGTCAGCGGTTTCCAATTGAATCGCTTTGACGATCCGCTCTTGCTCCTCAGGTGGTGGTTGAATGAGCGGAAGCCGAAAGAACTCTTCGGGGTACAACCGGAGGCGCGACGCCCGCAGTCCTGTTGAACGGCAAATAATATTCGAAACATACGGCCTGCAACGGAGCAGACCATCCATGTATGTACCAACGATGCGCTCGGGTCGATGTGGCCGGTAGACAGCGTAAGCGGGGCTGATGATTCCTGCGTAGGTTGAGACGCCTAGCGCGCCCATCCATGCCCACATCGTGTTCACTACGAGATCACCCGGCTGACAAAGTTTGTGGCCTGCATATGACGCGGCCTTGAACATCGTTATGTTCTTTTGGCTGCGCGGGGTAACGCCAGTAAGGTGCGAAACAGAAAGTAGTTCTTCGTTGCCATGAGTAGAGCGGTCATCAACTTCGCGATACAGGTACTTCGCACGCAGCACCTCCCAATGCCGTGGAATGTCGCCGAGCCAAGGGATACCGGACGGTTTTAGGGGAACGAAGGGATCGAGGCCGCGGGTGACGGCGCGGTGGATGATGGCCTGCTTTTGCTCGTTGAGCAGCGCGATCACCTTCCGCTTCGCCCGGATCGTCCGCTCCAGCCGCCCATTCGCCCAGTCCAGAAACCGCACAATCGCCGCCTGCTCGCCGAGCGGGGGGAGAAGAATTGGAATCTCTCGCATTCCAGCAATGGACAAATCCCACTGACCGACTCGCACTCCGTCGGATGCCTGCGCGAAGTGCGCGACGTACGGTTTGCTGCGAAGCAACCTCTGACCGAAAGCGTGGTTGGCGATGCGGAAGTCGAAAACAAAGTAGGCTGGGCTGACGATCCCATCGCATGGCGCGATGCCCATTGAGCCCTGCCACGCCTTCATCTTGTTGATCACGAGATTGCCAGCACGAGCCACCTTGTAGTTGCTCAGATCTTCAGGAATGACGTTGTGATTCTCATCTGCATCGGTGAGAGAGCGAACGAACACGCCCTTCTCCCGCGCGACCGACAACAGCGGCAGATCTGCCCGATCTCGTTCGGTTCGCTTCGAGATGAGCGTGCGGAGATTCCGCACTTCCCATTTAGCCGGGACAGCGCCAAGCCACTTTGAGCCCGACTCCTTGTATTGCACATACGACTTGAGGTCGGCGATCATGCTTGCCCGCCGTCACTCATTTGATCCTCATATGCCTGGCGGACGATGCCCATCACGTAAGGCAGTTCCTCCATTGATCTCAGACTTATTTCCACGTCGCCGTTGCCCCAACGACCGGTCCCGGATACGTCTTTGCAAAGCCCTTTAGGATCCTTCAAGTCAGAATAATCCAGGTTTACGCTGAGTCGCAGTCGCTTGGCCTGCGGGATCACATCTACAAAGTTGGTCTCGGCCTTGTATGCCACATACAGCTTCGTGAACTCCTCGGTTACGCAGGGATCCAGTGAGAGAACCTCCTTGCGGAAGGCCTCGAAGAGGTCTCTCACGACAGCTCCATACATCTCGCTGCCCTTTGCCAGGTACGGATGGTCGTCGATGGTGTAGCCGCCGGTCGCCGGGACCTTCGCGGGCTGGTAGCTGGCTAGCGTTGCGGCATCGAGTTTCGGCGCGGCCCACACGCTGAGAGCCTGTGCGGCCAGCCGGTCCGCGCGTTTGTGGATGGCATCTACGTTCCACACGTCAAGCTGACCGAGACCTGCGTTAAGCGAGAGCGGACTTTGCTTGAATCCGCCTTTCATGTCGCGCTTCTCGGTGAAGGAGCGATCGCTGTACTCGGCGTTGTAGCCGGTGAGTGTGAGGTTGCCGAGCGTGTGCAACCACTGCTGCTGCACGCGTTGCCAATCGGCGCCGAGCGCCTCCTGCCACGCTGCCGGAAGGTCAGGGTTCTGCGGCATGATGTGCTCGATGGTGTACTCATCCACTGGCACGCGCTCCTTGCGACCGTGATTCTCCAGCCGGCGCAGCCAGTAGCTGCGGCTTCGGAAGTTATAGAGGTCGCGGGTGTGCAAGTCGAGACGGCATTCGTCATCGGTGGGAAAGCGGCGATACGAGGGCAGCGTGAGAAAGTGGGCCTGAATGCTCTCGAGGTATCGATCCTTCTTTAGTGTCTTACCGAACGTGGCAAAGGTCTTGTTCATCGAGTTGGTAGGGATCGCGCAGATGGCGCGCCGGAACACATAGGCCTCCACCAGCCGCACCGCGGCTGCGAAGTCGGCAGCGGTGAGCGTGCCGTTCGCGTAGTCGTGATACAGCTCAAGTAGGAACGGGTAGGCGACATCCACCTTCAACTCGCGCAGGTCGTGAAAGGCATACTTGAGTACGGGGTCCTGTTCGGTGCCCAGGGCCAAGGCGCAGAAGTAGCGGGCAAAGGCGCGGATCTCCTTCACCAGCGTCTCGATGCCCGCTTCCCTCACGGGCGTGGTACGGGAGTAGTCCTTAAACGCCTCGTAGACCTCGCGCTCGCGCGGGATGTCGCCCGTGCGCACGGTGAGGTAATGGCGCATAAAGCTGTCGAACTGGGTGCCGTAGGCCTCCTGCCCGAAGTCCTGCTCCATCGGCCGCCAGTACTCTTCGTAGAGGCGAGTCTGGAGCGTGGGATCGAGGCCCATGAGGATGAAGTTGCGGATCAGGTCGGCCTGGCTCAGCTCCTTGCCGGTCGAGTTCATGCTCTCGAAGATGAGCTGGGGGTTGTCCTGGTCCCGACTGAGCGCGATGTCCACGACCACCAGCTTGGCGAGGCCACGGCAGACCGGGGCGAGATCGCCTTTCCGCTCCTTGAGCAACTCGGTGTACAAGTCGAAGTTCTGCGTGACTCGCAGTGACGGCTCCTTGGGCTGCTCGGTGTTCTTGATGACGGCCTTGAGCGAAGCGTTGTCGGTCTGCGAGAGCAGCAGCTTGAAGTATCGGTCGCCGCTTTCGAGCGGATTGCTAAGGTAGTAGTGACGCAGCTTGGCGGCGGAGAAGCCGTCCACAGGTTCGCCGTCGCCCAGCGCGCGGGCCAGCGATTCGAGCAGGAGCGCCACGGTAGTCAGGCGTTGCTGGCCGTCGATTACCAGCAAGGGCGCTTGGTGCGTGACTTGCGACAGCCCCTGCTCGACATAGACGATGGAGCCAATGAAGTGGACCGCGATGGTGTCGCTCGACCCAGCGCGCAGGATGTCGTCCCAGAGCTGGCGGCACTGCTTGTCGGTCCACGAGTAGGTGCGCTGGTAGATCGGGATGATGAACTGCGGCGACTTCTGCAGGAAGCTCAGCAGCTTGGCTTCGGTGGCTTTCACTTGGCACCTACCTTCAGCAAGCCATCGAGCAGGCCCTCGGCCTCTTTCTCAATGGCGAGGATGTCGGCGCTGATCTCCTCCAGCCTGCGAAGCGGCTGCGGCTTGTAGAAGTGCCGCGTGAAGCTGACCTCGTAGCCGATCTTGGTGGCGTCCTCTTTGATCCATGCGTCGCGCGTGTAAGGCAGCACCTCGCGGCGGATGAAGGCTTCGATACCGCCGTCTTCCAACAGCGGCACCTGCTCGGTGTCGCGCAGGTCGGAGTCGGGTTCGTACTCCACGGTGGCTGGCTTGCCGTCTACTGTTGCCTCAAACAGCCCGCACAGCGGATCGGCCTTGGTCTTGTTGGCCTTGTGTACTTTGGCGATCACCGGGACGGCAGTCTCAACGCGCCAGCTCACGGCCTTGAGGATCTGCTTCAGGTCGGCGGCGGAGAGCTTGAGGGCTGCCTTCTTGAGCGCGGTTTCCACGTGATCGCGAAAGAGGTTGTGGTCCTCAAAGAGTGCGTCGCCCAGCGCCTTGCGCAGCGCTGTGGCTACTTCGACAAGCCGCGCGTCGCGCTCCCAGGTCTTGGGATCGAGCAGCTTCTTTTTCTTCTTCTCGGGCAGACCCTTCTTGGCGCTGCCACCCTCTTCGTCGTCGCCCTCGTCCTCATCGCCGCCCCAATCAGCGAGGCGCTTCTCCAGCGCAGATGAAATCGCGGTGAACTTGGTGAACAGCTCGTCGCCGAACTCTTCGTAGAGCGCGGTGCGCAGGTCTTCGTCGCCCGACGCGAAGCGCAGCGTCTCGATGGCCTTGAGCGAGAGCTGGCTGTGCAGGCGAAGTGGCCGCTCAACCGTGACCTTCCAGTAGCCGAAGGCGGCGTTGGGGAAAATCTTCGACTCGGGGGTTTCCTTGAAGTCGAGGAAGGTGCGGCTGATGCGTTCGATGTCTTCGGGCGAGAGCTCGCAGTTCTTCTTGCCGAGGTTCTTGCGGAGCGGCTTGAACCACTGGCTCGCGTCGATGAGCTGCACCATGCCCTTGCGGTGCGCGGGCTTCCTGTTCGACAGCACCCAGATGTAGGTGGCGATGCCGGTGTTGTAGAAGAGGTTGAGCGGTAGCGCAACGATGGCTTCGAGCCAGTCGTTCTCGATGAGCCAGCGGCGAATATTGCTCTCGCCCTGGCCCGCGTCGCCCGTGAAAAGCGAGCTACCGTTGTGGACCTCGGCGATACGGCTGCCGAGCGCCGAGCTGTCGTTCATTTTCGACGCCATGTTGGCGAGGAAGAGCATCTGGCCATCGCTGGAGCGGGTGACGAGCGACAATTCCTCGCCCGCGTGCATCACCTTGAAGCGCGGGTCGCGCATGCCATCCTTACCTCCCATCGCCTCGAGGTCCTTCTTCCAGCTCTTGCCATAGGGCGGGTTCGACATCATGAAGTCGAACTGCATGGCAGGGAAGGCATCGTGCGAGAGGGTGGACCATTCGGCGCCACCGACGATGTGGTCGGCGTTTTCGCCCTCGCCTTTGAGGAGCATATCCGCCTTACAGACGGCGTAGGTCTCGGGGTTGATCTCCTGACCGTAGAGGTGGCAATTGATCTGAAGGCCGCGTTGTATCGCGATCTCCGTGAGTGTCTCCTCCCCCACGGTGAGCATGCCTCCGGTGCCGCCGGTGCCGTCGTAGAGCAGATAGGAACCGGACTTGAGCTGGTTCTCGATCGGCAGGAATACAAGGTTCGCCATCAGGCGCACGGCGTCGCGCGGCGTCCAGTGCTCGCCCGCCTCCTCGTTGTTCTCCTCGTTGAACCTGCGGACCAGCTCCTCAAAGACTGTCCCCATCGCGTGGTTGTCGACGCCGGCCGGAGACAGGTCGATCTCGGGGTCGAGGAACTTGTTGATGAGCGTGCCAATCGCGTCGGCCTTCGAGAGTGTGGTGAGCTGGTTGCGGAACTTGAAGTTGTCGAGGATGTCTTGGACGTTGGGCGAGAAGCCGTTCAGGTAGTCCTCGAAGTCGGCCAGGAGCTGTTGCTGGCTGCCGCGGGACTTCAGGTCGCGCAGGGTGAACTTCGAGGTGTTGTAGAAGGCCTGGCCCGCGGCTTCGGCGAGCGCGGCACGCTGCTCGGTGATACCGCTCTTGTCGAGCATCTTCTTGGTGTCGAGCACGGCCTGCTTGGTGGGCTCTAGCACCGCATCCATGCGGCGGATGACGCACATGGGCAGGATGACGTCGGGGTACTTGCCGCGCTTGAAGAGGTCGCGGAGGACGTCGTCCGCGATGCCCCAGATGAAGGAGACGATCTTGTTATGGATTGCTTGATCCACTATCGGTCGCGCTCCAATTCAGTCGTCGTTTCAAGGCAGATGATTGTCGCCGGAAAGTTCGAGCGGCAGCTATCAGTTATAGCTCCCTTCTTGTAACACAGGGCTTCGCATGCAACGCTACTCGGGCAATGAGCGAAAGGCTAGACGCGCTTGCGCCCGACCGCTTTGTTGCGCAACTGCTTTTTTGACTTGTTCGGCTTGCCGCCGGACTTGACCCGCGGCGCGGACTTGCTGTGCCCGAGGGCCCGCTTGCGCACCGGGGCTTTTCGGTTCTCGTCGTAGGGGTTCCTGCCGGTGCGCAGTTCGATGCGCAGCGGCGTTCCCTGCAGCTTGAACGCATCGCGGAACCAGCCCTCCAGAAATCGCTTGTAGGCGTCGGGGACATGTTGCAGCGAGTTGCCGTGAATGATGACGCGCGGCGGGTTGGAGCCGCCCTGGTGCGCGTAACGCATTTTGGGGCGCGCATAGCCCCTGCGGTGGGGCGGCATCTGGCGCTCGACCGCGGCGATCAGCGCGCGCGTCAGCTTCGGCGTCGAGAGCTTCGCCATCGCCGCCGCATAGGCTGCATCCGCCGAGCGCAGGACTTCGTTCACACCCTTGCCCGATTTCGCGGAGATGAACAGCGTATCGGCGAAGCCCAGAAATCCCAGACTCCAGCGCAGTTCGTCCTTGACGCGATCGCGCATCGATTTGTCCGCCGCCTCCCACTTGTTCACGGCAACGGTCACCGCGCGGCCGCGCTCCAGTATGTAGCTCGCGACGTGCGCGTCTTGCTCCGTGATGCCTTCCACCGCATCGAGCACCAGCACCGCGACGTTCGATGCCTCTATCGCCTGCAGCGTCTTGACGATCGAGAAGCGCTCCACCGCGGCGCCCGCAGACCGGCCGCGCTTGCGCAGTCCGGCAGTATCCACCAGTGTGTAGCGGCGGGCGTTGCGCTCGAACGGCACCTCGATGGCGTCGCGCGTGGTGCCGGGCTCGCCGTAGACGAGCACGCGCTCCTCGCCGACCAGCGCGTTGACCAGGGTGGACTTGCCGACGTTGGGCCGGCCGACGATGGCGATACGGGGGTGCTTGTTTTCGCTTTCATCGGCAAGAACATCCTCGGGAAAAGGCTTCAAGACCTCTTCCATCAGCTCGGTCACGCCGCCGCCGTGCGCGGCGGAGATCGCGGCCGGGTTGCCCAGGCCGAGTTCGTGAAATTCGGCCGCGGCGGTCGCCGGATCGATGCCTTCCGATTTGTTGGCGGCGATCCAGACGCGCTCCTTCAGACGCCGCAGTTTCTCCGCGATCACGCGGTCGCCGGGCGTCAGCCCGGCGCGCGCATCGGTGACCAGGATCACCGCATCGGCCTCGACGATCGCCTGCTCGGTCTGGCGCGCCATCTCGACGTAGATGCCGTCGTCCGAATCGGGCTGCAGCCCGCCGGTATCGATGACGATGCAGGAACGGCCGCCGAGCAGGCCTTCGCCGTAATGGCGGTCGCGGGTGACGCCGGGAATATCCACCACGATCGCGTCGCGCCGCCGGGTCAGGCGGTTGAACAGCGTGCTCTTGCCGACGTTCGGCCGCCCGACCAGGGCGATAACGGGCTTCACGTCAAGGTTTCAGTTCAGCGTCAGCGCGTACAGTCCGCCGCTCTGGGTCTGCACCAGCAAGCCCTCGGGCAGCTTGATGGGCGCGGCGCGCACCGGGCTGCCGTCGGTGGCAAAGCGCGCGAGGAAGGCGCCCGATTCGCGCGCCACGAAATGGATATAGCCCTGCAGGTCGCCGATGGCCACCTCGGTGCCCAGCGGCAGCGGCAGCGAGAGTTGCCGGTAGGCCAGCCGATCCTGCTTCCAGATGCTGCGGCCGTTGCTGCGGTCCAGCGCGTGCACCGCGCCCTTGTCGTCGCTCACGAACGCATAGCGCGCATCGAAGGACACGCCGGTCAGCGTGGACATCTCGCGCGACCAGAGCTGGTTGCCGTTCTGCACGTCATAGCAGGCGACGCGCCCCTGGTAGGCCGCGGTGCAGACTTCCCTGCCCTGCGCCGAGGGGTCGCCCACGATGTCGGTGACGCGTTCCAGTTCGGTCGCGCCTTTGGGCAGCGCCACGGTCGCTTCCCAGCGCGCCGAGCCGTTGGCGAACGAGATCGCGACCAGCTTGCCGCCCGAGAAGCCGGCATAGGCCGAGCCCTGATGCATGGTCAGACCGACGGGCGAGCGCACGATGAGCGCGGCCGCGGGGCGCTGGTAGACCCAGCGGCGCTTGCCGTCCTCGATGCCGAAGGCAAATATCTTGCTGTCGGCGCTGCGCACCAGCACCAGCCCGTCGCTCACCTTGGGCTGCGCCAGCACTTCGCTCGATACCCGCGAGCGCCATTTCACCACGCCGCTGTGCGCATCCAGCGCGAACACCTCGCCGTCGTCGGCGGCGACCACCACCAGCGTGCCGTCGCCGCCGACGCCGCTGGAGATGCGTTTGCCGAGCGAGACGCGCCACTTGGCCTGGCCGGACGCAACGTCCAGCCGCGTCACCGTCCCGGCGCGCGACGCCGCATAAACGCCGTCGCCGATCATGACCGGGCTGAAAAAGAACCCCTCCGCGGCGCCGATACTCGAGGACCAGAGCACCTTCACTGCCTGCGCATTGGTCAACACCGGCAATTCGGCGGGCTTCGGGCCGGTCGACTTGCTGCCGAACCAGTCCAGCGGATTGATGCTCGGCAAGCTGGAGCAGGCGGACAGGCCTGCGGCCGCCAGCAGCGGTACAAGCACACGGCGCACCGTCACCCTCCGAGCGCGTCCAGCCGCAGCTGCACGCTGTTGCGGAACGCGGCGCTTCTTTGGTCGGTCTTTTCGAGCGCCAGGCGGTAGGCGGCCTTGGCGTCGGCGGGCTTGTTCTTCGCCACCAGGATGTCGCCCTTGAGGGCGGCGTACTGCGCTTCGAGCGGCGCTGCGCGCTTCGCTTCGAGCAGCGCGAGCGCTTCGTCGTGGGCTTTTTCGTCGAGCAGCACCGCGGCCAGCCGCAGCCGCGCGAGATCGCGCAACTCGTCCGACGGCGAGCGATCGACCACCCACTGCAGTTGCGCCTTGGCGTTTTTCAGGTCCGCGCGCTCGACATGGAAGCGCGCCGCCACCAGCGCGCCCATCGAGGCGTAGAGTGTGCGGGGAAAGCTCTCGACCAGCGTGCCGCCCGCATCGCGCAGCGCTTTGGCATCGCCACCCTGCGCCGCCTTGAGCAGCGCATCGTACTGCGCGCCCGCCTCCTGCGCCTGGTTCGCCTGCCAGACGCGCCAGCCCTGCCAGCCCGAGACCACGATCGCCACCGCGGCGATCGCCGCCAGCACGCGCGTGCCGTTGTCGTGCCACCAGCCCTTGACCGATGCGAGCTGTTCCTGTTCTTCGAGATCGTATGCCATGCCTATGCCTTGACCCTTTGCAAAGTTGCCGCGAATTCCTCGACTACACGTCCGCGGCCGATACGGCGCTGGTCCCCGCTGCTGCGCAGGGCCTTCACCGATATCTCGCCCGCGCGCACCTCATCCTCGCCGACGATCAGCGCCAAGCACGCGCCGCTGGCGTCGGCCCTCTTCATTTGCGACTTGAAACTGCCGCCTCCCGCGTGCATCACCACCGCATGCCCCGCCGAGCGCAGCGCATCGGCGACCGTGAACGCGACCTCGAGCGTGCCCTCGCCCTGGTGCACCACGTAGGCATCCGGCTGGCGCGCCGCCGGCGCGTTGCCGGAATCCTTCATCAGAGCCACCAGCCGCTCGCAGCCCATCGCGAAGCCCACGCCCGGCGCGGGCTTGCCGCCGAGCTGCGCGAACAGGCCGTCGTAGCGCCCGCCGCCGCAGACTGTGCCCTGCGCGCCCAGCGCGTCGGTGATCCATTCGAACACGGTCAGGTTGTAGTAATCCAGACCGCGCACCAGCCGCGGATTGAGCGCGAATTCGACCCCTGCCGCCGAAAGAAGTTTCTTCAGGCCCTCGAAATGCGCGAGCGAGGCCTCGCCCAGGTAGCCCATCAGCGGCGGCGCCTTCGCCGCCACCTCCTGCACCATCGGGTTCTTCGAATCGAGCACGCGCAGCGGGTTGGACTGCAGGCGCCGCTTCGCCTCAGCGTCGAGTTTTCCTTCATGCGCCTGCAGGTGCTTCACCAAATCGGCGCGGTGGCGGACGCGCTCCTCCGCCGAGCCGATGCAATTCAACTCGAGCCGGATGCCGCCAGGCCGCGCATCTAGTCCCAACTCCGGCCAGAGCCGCGCGCACATCACGATCAATTCGGCGTCCACGTCGGGCCCCGGACAACCGAAAACTTCGGCGCCGTACTGGTAGAACTCGCGGTAGCGTCCCTTCTGCGGCCGCTCGTGGCGGTACATCGGCCCGCCGTACCAGAGCCGCTTCGGTCCGTCGTAGATCAGGCTGTGCTCGATCGCGGCGCGCACGCACGAGGCGGTGCCCTCCGGGCGCAGCGTCAGCGCCTCGGCATTCAGCTCGTCGCGCCAGGAATACATTTCCTTCTCGACGATATCGGTCGCCTCGCCGATGGCGCGGCGGAACAGCGCCGTGTCCTCGACCAGCGGCATGCGGATCGCCCGGTAGCCCCAGCGTTCCAGCCAGGCCTCGACGAGGGCGCCGAATGACCGCCACAACGACATCTCGTCGGGCAGCACGTCGTTCATGCCGCGCACCGCCTGCAGCGTTGCGCTCACCGGTTTCACGTTGCCGCCTTGATCGGAATAGTCTGGCCCGTCTGGCCCGCTTTTTTGCCCCGTTCGCGCCGACGCCTCGCGCCGGGTGAGTAGTTGTCCTTGACGTAGGTCTCGACGATCGCCTGAAATTCCTCGGCGATGCGCCCGCCTTTGAGCGTCACGGTCTTTTCGCCGTCGACGTAGACCGGCGCCACCGGCGTTTCATTCGTCCCCGGCAGGCTGATGCCGAGGTCCGCGTGCCTGGACTCGCCCGGGCCGTTCACCACGCAGCCCATCACTGCGACGCGCATCTCCTCGACTCCTGGGTAGCGCCCTTTCCAACCCGGCATGCTGTCCCGCAACCAGGTCTGTATCCGGTCCGCCAGCGTCTGAAAAACAGTGCTGGTGGTGCGGCCGCATCCCGGGCAGGCGGCGACCATCGGCGTGAAACTGCGCAGCCCCATGGTCTGCAGCAATTCCTGCGCCACGATCACCTCCCGTGTGCGCTCACCCCCCGGCTCCGGCGTGAGCGAGACGCGGATCGTGTCGCCGATGCCTTCCTGCAGCAGCACCGCCATCGCGGCCGTAGAGGCGACGATGCCCTTGGAGCCCATGCCGGCCTCGGTGAGCCCGAGGTGCAGCGCGTAATCGCAGCGGTGGGCGAGCGCGCGGTAGACGAGGATCAGGTCCTGCACGCCGCTCACTTTGCAGGAGATCACGATGCGTTCGGCGGGCAGCCCGAGATTCACCGCCTGCGCCGCCGATTCGAGCCCGGAAACGATCAGCGCTTCGCGCATCACTTCATCCGCATCCTGCGGCGCGGCGCGGCGGCCGTTGTCGTCCATCATGCGCGCCAGCAGCTCCGGGTCCAGGCTGCCCCAGTTGACGCCGATGCGCACCGGCTTGCCGTACTTCAGCGCCGCCTCGATCATGGTGGCGAACTGGTCGTTCCGCTTCGCCCCTTTGCCGACGTTGCCGGGGTTGATGCGGTATTTGGCCAGCGCCCGGGCGCATTCCGGATATTGGGTCAGCAACTTGTGGCCGTTGAAGTGGAAATCGCCCACCAGGGGCACATCGCAGCCCATGGCATCCAACTGGCCGCGGATGCGGGCGACCTGCGCGGCGGCGTCCGGCGAATTGACGGTGATGCGCACCAGCTCGGAGCCGGTGCGCCACAGTTCGAACACCTGGCGGGTGGTGGATTCCGCGTCCGCGGTATCGGTGTTGGTCATGGACTGGACCACGACCGGGGCGCCGCCGCCGATCGCGACCTTGTCGACCATCACCTGCCGGGAAACCCTGCGAGTCATGCCCAT
This sequence comes from Pseudomonadota bacterium, assembly GCA_038040245.1. GTDB lineage: Bacteria > Pseudomonadota > Gammaproteobacteria > Burkholderiales > SG8-39 > RBG-16-66-20. The sequence goes on from JBBPIU010000004.1 coordinate 30,304, forward strand.
ACGTTGCGGTTACTCGAGCGTCAAGCGCGCCACCTCGACCTTGACATGCGGCGCGAGGTCGATCTGCCGGTCTTCGTAGGACAGCCGCACGTGCTGCGCGTTGCCGATGATGAGCGAGAACGGCGGCTTGCCTTCAACCGTCTGTTCGCTGCCCGCCGGGTTGAGCTGGGAAAGGAGCGTCTTGCCGTCGCGGCCGCGGACCTCCACCCACGACGCGCGCTCGAACTTCAGGACGATCCGGCGATTCCCTTCGGCTGCCGGCGTTGGCGCCGATGGCGCCGCCGCTTCGACACTCGGCAGCGGAGCGACATTCTGCGGCTTCATTGCGATAGGCAACGCGGCCGCCTGGCGCTGCGGCACGAGCGGCACGCGCGCGGCGGGCACGAAGCTCAGGCGCGCGGCATTGGAGCGCTCGCGCTGCCATTCGAACACCACCGCGGCGATCACGCCCAGGATCGTCACCGAAAGCGCGGCATAGATCAGGTTGGTGCGCCGGTTGTTGTCGGTGATCGGGATCGGCCGGCGGGTGCTGGCGACCGCCTCGGCATTGTCCGGCGCCGCAACGCGCGCCGCCATCCGGCCGACCAGCTGTTCGGCGTCGAGCTTCAGCAGGCGTGCATAAGAGCGCACCATGCCGCGCGCGAACGTGCCGGTGGGCAGGGCCTCGAAGCGCCCCTGCTCCATCGCCTCGATCTGCCGCGCCGCGAACTTGAGCTGCTGCGCGATGTCGGCAATCGAGAGTCCCAGCGCCGCGCGCGCCCGTGCCAGCTCTTCGCCGACGCCGGCGGCCGCATCGGTAACATGCGCGCTGTCAGTCATACTCCGCGCGCTGCAGCTGCTGGTACTCGCGCGAGGCGGCAAAGCGCCGCCGCAATTGATTCCCAAAGCTTGATTCGGCGACGCGTTCCCCGAGCTTGCGCTCGACGCGCAGCGCCAGCCACAGCGACTCCGCCGTCGGCTCGACGAGCTTGTGGTAGCGGCTGACCTGCTTGCGCGCCTCCTCCAGGCTGCCCTGGCGGTAGCGGATCTGGCCGAGCTGCAGCAGCGAGGCCGGATCGTTCGGCTCCTGACTAAGCGCGCGCTGGAAGAAATCCTCCGCTTCCTTCAGGTTGTTCTTGCGCAGCGAGCACACGCCCGCAGCGGAATACGAGCGCCACGGCGCCGGATACAGCGGATTGCGCACCGCCTGCATGAAGTAATTGATGGACTCGTTCTCGCGCCCGGTCTGGCACAGGAACCAGCCGTAGTTGTGGTTGATGTCCGGATCGGTCGGCGACAAGCGCAGCGCGCGCTCGAAATTCGCCTGTGCCAGCTGATGCTCGCGCAATTCCAGGTAGACCAGCCCGTACAGGCTGTAGGTCAGCGGGTAGTTCGGGTCGGCCGCGGCGGCAATGCGCAGTTCGTCCAGCGCGACCGCCATGTTGCCGCGGCCGTAATAGAGCGCGGCAAGCTCGGCGTGCACCTTGGCGCGGTTGCGCGCATCACCGGGCTCGCCGGTAATGGTGACGGATTCGAACACCGGTTCGGTGCCGGCGGTCTGCGTGGTTCCGCAGCCGACCAGCGTGGCGGCGACCGCGGCAAGCGCGGTGCAAAGCAAGCGGTTCATGCGCGAAGCTCCGTGATAGGTACGGTCTTGCTGCGGCGTGTACGGTCCGTGACATCGCCCGCGAGCTGGCCGCAGGCGGCGTCGATGCCCTCGCCGCGCGTCTTGCGCGTGGTGACGGTGAGGCCGGCGCGCTGCAGTACTTCCGCAAAGCGCCGGATGCGTTCCGGGCCCGAGCGCTTGAAGCCCGAGTGCGGAAACGGATTGAAGGGAATCAGGTTGAATTTGCATCGCACCCCGGCCGCGATGCCCAGCAGCGCCTTGGCCTGCGCGTTCGAGTCGTTGACGCCGTCGAGCATCACGTACTCGAAGGTGATGAAATCGCGCGGCGCCCGTTCGAGATAGCGGTTGCAGGCCGCGATCAGCTGGCGGATCGGATATTTACGGTTGATCGGCACCAGCCGGTCGCGCAATGCGTCGTCGGGCGCGTGCAGCGACACGGCAAGCGCCACCGGGCATTCCTCGGCGAGGCGATCCATGCCGGGCACCACGCCGGAGGTGGAAACCGTGACGCGCCGGCGCGACAGGCCGTAGCCGTTGTCGTCGATCATCAGGCGCGCGGCGGGAATCACCGCATCCAGGTTGAGCATCGGCTCGCCCATGCCCATAAACACCACGTTGCTGACCGCCCTCGGGCCGCCCGCATGGCAGCCCAGCGCCCGGTTGGCGAGCCACAGCTGGCCGATGATCTCGGCGGCGCTCAGGTTGCGGTTGAAGCCCTGTTTGCCGGTGGCGCAGAACGCGCAGTCGAGCGTGCAGCCCGCCTGGCTGGAAACGCACAGCGTGCCGCGGCCGTCCTGCGGAATGAACACCGCCTCGACCGCGTTGGCGCCATCCACCTTCAGCAGCCACTTGCGCGTGCCGTCGGGAGCGGTAGCGTCGCCGACGACCACCGGCGGCTCGATCGCCGCGGCCTCATTCAGCTTCGCGCGCAGTTCCTTCGCGATGTCGCTCATCGCGGTGAAATCGGCGGCGCCGCGGCGATGGATCCACTTCAGGACCTGGCGGGCGCGAAACGGCTTCTCGCCGAGCCCGGCGAAGAGCTTTTCCATGCCCTCCGAGTCGAGGCCCAACAAGTTGATCACGGGTTGGTCGCCATGGCCTAGCGCGGGAAGATCTCGTATCCCGGGAAGAAAAAGGCGATTTCAGCGCCCGCGGTCTCCGACGCATCCGAACCGTGCACCGCGTTGGCGTCGATCGAATCGGCGAAGTCGGCGCGGATGGTTCCCTTCGCGGCCTTCTTCGGATCGGTGGCGCCCATCAACTCGCGGTTCTTCAGGATCGCGCTGTCTCCCTGGAGCACCTGCACCAGCACCGGGCCGGAGATCATGAAATCCACCAGGTCCTTGAAAAACGGCCGCTCGCGGTGCACCACGTAAAATCCTTCCGCCTGCGCGCGCGACAGGTGCATCATGCGCGCGGCGATGACCTTCAGGCCGGCCGCCTCGAAGCGCGCGAGAATCCGGCCGATCGCGTTCTTTGCCACCGCGTCCGGCTTGATGATCGAAAAGGTGCGTTCCACCGCCATGCCATGATCCCCATAGCTGTTGCTGGATAGCTTTAAAGTATAGCACGATTGCACGCACTTCCACATAAAAACAAGGGCTTAAGTACATGTACCGCACCCTGAAACTTGACCTCAAGGACGCCATCGCCACGGTGACGCTGAACCGGCCCGATGCGCGCAATGCGATGTCGGCCGAACTGATGGGCGAAATGATCGCCTGCGCCGGCGAGATCGCCGCGCGCCGCGACGTCGATGTCGCCATCGTGCAGGGCAGCGGCGCGTGCTTTTCGGCGGGTGCCGACCTGAAAGATGTCACGCGCTGGTCGAATGCCGGACAGCCGCTCGATGCACAGCGCGAGATCGCGGCGCTCGGCTATCGCATGGCGCGCGCCTGGGAGGAACTGCCGCAGATCACGCTCGCCGCCATCGAGGGCTACGCCATCGGCGGCGGCTTCGCGCTGGCCGCCGCGCTCGACTGGCGCGTGATGGCGAACAACGCCTTCGTCTCGCTGCCCGAAATCGCGCTCGGCATTCCGCTCACCTGGGGAACGCTGCCGCGCCTCGTCAACCTGGTCGGGCCAGCCCGGGCGAAGCGGCTCACCATCCTGTGCGAACGTGTTCCTGCCGGTCAGGCGCTGGCCACGGGCCTGGCGGATTGGTTGGCGCCGCCCGGCAAGGCACTCAAAACCGCGCGCGAGATCGCGGCAAAGGTGCTCGCGCTGCCGCGCAACTCGGTGCGCATGAGCAAGGAGTCGATTAACGCCTACGCCAGCATCGGCGCGCATGCCGCGAGCCACATGGCGCACGACCAGGTGCAGTTGGCCGCGGCGAGCCCGGAAGCGAAAGCAGCGCGCGAAGCCTTCGCGCTCAGGCGACGAACCGGCACCACTCCGGCAAAAAACCGGTCGCGCGGCCGGCGCTGACGTAGTCCGCATTCACGCCCAGTCCCGGAACCCAGACCAAATCGTCGCCGCAATACAGCAGCGGCAGGCGCTCCCGCTCCCAGGGCGGCACGCCCGCCTCCTGGAACAGGTTCTTCAGCGTGCGCCGCGGCCGCCGGGCGTCGGTCCGAAGTCGCTCTCCGCCGGAGCGGAGCCGGACCTGGAATGATTTCTTTTTCAGCAAGGCGCTGTCGATTCCCTGCCCCCGCACGCGCCGGAATCGCAACTCGCCGCCGAGCGCGGGTACCGCGAGGCGCGCCTCCCCGTGCCACGACATGGGTTTGAACGCCGTTTTTTCCGCCGGTCGCAGTAATTTCACCTTCCCCCGGTAAACGCGCACGTCTACCCCGTCATGATTGATTTTTACGTTTTCGCCCCGGCCGCCCAGCTGCTTGAGCATTTCGATCAGCTTGGCTTCGCTGGGTGCGCGCAGACCCTGCTCCTTCAGGTAGGCGCGCAGCATCGCGCGCGCGTCGAGTCCGGCGCCCGCGAAGTGGCGCGCGGCGCGCGCTAAGTTCTCCCGCCAGCGCCGAAACCTGGATTCCAGCAGCGGCCCGATGCGCCTGCGGATGAAATTCCGCGTCAGCGCTTCGTCGGCATTGGATTCGTCCTCGATCCACGGCAGGCGGTGCTCGTCGGCATACGCGCGGATCGCGCTGCGCGGCACCTCGAGCAGCGGCCGCAGCAGAAGCTTGCGGCCAAGCCTGCCCAGCGCCGGCATGCCGCTCGCGCCCTCCAGCCCCGCACCGCGCAGCAGATTGAGAAGCACGGTTTCCGCCTGGTCGTCGAGATGATGGGCCAGCACGATTGCGTCGGCGCGAACGCCTTCGAAGGCTGCGCGGCGCGCATCGCGCGCCGCCGCCTCCAGGCCACGACCTTGTTTTTGAACGTTCACCCGAACTGCCGCGAACGGAATCTTCCATTCGAGGCAAAGCGCGCAACAGAATTGCTGCCAATCACCCGCATTCGGACTCAATCCATGATTGACGTGGATTGCCGAAAGCTTGTAGCCGCACACCGGCGCGAGCGCATGCAGGACGTTCAGCAGGACCACCGAATCGACGCCGCCGGAGAAGCCGACGGCGACGCGCTTGCCGCGCAGTCCGGCCGCTGCGAGCAGCGCTTTCGCCGACGCGACGACCGGGACGTCAGCGATCGCCGGTCTCGCGCTAGCGCTCGGCCGTTTCCTTGAAGCGGCCATAGGCCATCAGCCGATCGAGACGCTCCTCGACCAGCTCCTTCGGTTTCTTGTCCTTCAACTGCTTGTACGCTTCTGTGAGCGCCTTCTTGAGCGATGCGCCGGTCGCCTGCGGATCGCGGTGCGCGCCGCCGAGCGGCTCGGCAACGATCTTGTCGATCAGGCCCAGCGTTTTCAGGCGGCCGGCGGTGATGCCGAGCGTCTCGGCGGCCTCGGGCGCCTTGTCCGCGCTCTTCCAGAGGATCGACGCGCAGCCCTCGGGCGAGATCACCGAGTAGGTCGCGTACTGCAGCATCAGCACGCTGTCGCCGACCGCGATCGCGAGCGCGCCGCCCGAGCCGCCCTCGCCGATGACGGTGACGATGAAGGGCGTCTTCAGGCTCGCCATCGCGTAGAGGTTGCGGCCGATCGCCTCGGACTGGTTGCGCTCCTCGGCGTCGATGCCGGGATAGGCGCCGGGCGTATCCACGAAGGTAAACACCGGCAGCTCGAACTTCTCCGCGAGCTGCATCAGCCGCAGCGCCTTGCGGTAGCCCTCCGGGCGCGGCATGCCGAAGTTGCGCAGGATCTTTTCCTTGGTATCGCGGCCCTTCTGGTGGCCGATCACCACGCAGGGCGCGCCGTCGAAGCGCGCCATCCCGCCCACGATCGACAGGTCGTCGCCGAACACGCGGTCGCCGTGCAGTTCCTCGAAGCCGGTGAACATCATGCCGATGAAATCGAGCGAATAGGGGCGCTGCGGATGGCGCGCCACCTGCGCGACCTGCCAGGGCGTGAGCTTGGCGTAGATGTCCTTGGAGAGCGCCTGGCTTTTCTTGCTCAGGCGCTGGATCTCCTCGGAGATGTCCACCGCCGAATCGTCCTGGGCGTAGCGCAGCTCGTCGATCCTGCCCTCCAGCTCGGCGACCGGCTGCTCGAAATCCAGGAAAACCGTTTTCATGGGGGTGGATTCTAGCCCACCGCGACGACGCGATTCCTGCCCGCCGCCTTGCCTGCGTAGAGCGCGCCGTCGGCGCGCCCGAGCAGATCTTCCACGCTTTCGCCGGGCCCGTTGGCCGCGACGCCGACCGTCACGGTCACCCGCCGGTCCGCGGGCAGCTGCGGGAATCCGGCGGCCTCGACCACGGCGCGCACGCGCTCGGCGGCCGTACAGGCGTCGGCACGGCCGGCGTCCGGCAGGATCAGCAGGAACTCCTCCCCGCCGTAGCGTCCCAGCACGTCCACGCCGCGCAAGCCCGAAATCGAAATGTGCGCGAAGTGCTTGAGCACCGCGTCGCCCGCCGCGTGGCCGAGCGTGTCGTTGATGCTCTTGAAATGATCGATGTCGAACAGGCAGACGGCGAAGGCGGTGTGCAGGCGCTTCGCGCGCGAGTGCTCGCGCCGCAGCACTTCCAGCAGGAAACGGCGGTTGTACAGTCCGGTCAGCTCATCGTGGACCGCGATCTGTTCGATCCGCTCGAACGCTCCCTTGAGCTTGCGGTTGGCGGTGCCCAGCTCTGCGCGCAGGCTGTTCACGTAGCCACCGAAGACCGCGAACCACGGCACCACCACCGCCACGACCGCGAATTCGACCATGTCGCCGACATGATTGCCGCTGGCGAAACCGAGCTGCGACGAAAGAAGCTGCATCGACCCGAAAATCAGGAGGACGACCAGCCCGAGCATGAAGAAATCCTTGATTCTCAGGCGGAAGACGCCGAACAGAAACGGGATAACGTAGACCGGGAGCAGCGCCGCCCGCGCCTGCTCGGCGAAAAACATGACCATCGCGATATTCAGGGTGGCGAGAACGATCTGTTCTGTCGTGAGGCTCGGATCCCTGAAGCGCTGGTTGATGCCGGTGCGGAACAGAACGTAAAAAAGTACGACCCTGAAGGCAGCGAAGGCGATGCCCCCGATCAGCACCGTGCGCGGCATCAGGCCCGCCCAGTAGCAGACGCAGAACAGCAGCACGACCAGCAGGGTCGTCCCGGACGCAATCAGGTAGCGCCGGACCCTGAGCGCCTGGTTGGGGTCCTCAGGAAAGAATCGGATTGGCGGCATCGACGAGCGGCTCGATTCAAGCGGCCGCACGGGTCGTAGCCGCCTGCTTCAGTATTCTACCGGCGCCGGGTCGAGCGAGCGCCAGAGATACCAGGTCGCCACCGAACGCCAGGGCCGCCAGGTTTCGCCCAGCCTGCGCATGGTCTTCAGCAACACCGGGCGCTTGAAGTAGGTAAGCTGGATGCCCCTGCGCAACCCCAGGTCGTCCAGCGGAAACACGTCGGGCCGCAGCAGGTTGAACATCAGGAACATTTCCGCGGTCCAGCGGCCGATGCCGCGCACCTGGACCAGGTCCGCAACCACTTCCTCGTCGCTCATGTCCGGCCAGCGGTGCACGTGCACCGCGCCGTCGGCGAAGCGCTGCGCGAGGTCCCGGATGTATTCACCCTTGCGCTCCGACAAGCCGCAAGCTCTAAGGTCTTTTGCGGTTGCTTTCAGCACTTGTTCCGGTGAAGCAACAGAAACCAGAGTGAAAAACCGGTTCCATACGCTTTGCGCAGCCTTGACCGAAATCTGCTGGCCGACGATGGCGCGCGCCAGGGTATGGAACGCGTCGCCACGCGGCTCGAGGTGGACGCGCGGGTGACGGCGGATGATCTTCGCCATCACCGGATCGCCGCGCATGAGCGCGCGCCTGGCGCGGTCCCAGTATTCAGGTTTCATTCAGCTCCGGTGCAGGGGCAGGTTGAGGATCAGGTTCTGCGGCTTCATTTTCACCGCGTCGTTCTCGTCCGAGGCGAGCGCGACGTAGACCGAGCGGCCGGCGATGTCGCGGCGCATTTCATCGGGCTCGGCAAACTCCATGCGCAACAGCGCGAGAATCCGGCGCATGCGCCCGGCCTCGACTTCGTCGCCCGCCCAGAGCGCATTCAGGATCGCCGTGGACTCGGCATCCAGCCCGATGTGCCAGGCCCAGCGCGGCTCCTCGATCCTGCGCACCGGCGCCACCGCCAGCTTCACGCCGCAGAAATGCAGCACCCATGCTTCGATCACCCGGCACAGGCCCTCCAGCGCCGGGCGGCCGTAGGTCAGGCTGATCACGGTGTCGTGGCGCGACTCACGTTCCCAGTACGACTCGGCATTGGCGCGGTCCAGGACATCGAGATCCGCCTTGCCGGTCGCGCCCTGCGCTTCGACGATCAGCCGGCCCAGGTCGCCGTATTGCGAGCCGGAGGCGTGCATTTCGACCGTTTCCAGGTCGGCGAGCAGCACGTGGCCGTCCTGGATGGTGGCCTTCTGGTCGCGGAACAGCAGTTCGGCGGCACGCAGCGCCAGGGTGTCGGTGCAACCGTCCAGGATGTTGCGCAGCACGACGTGGACCATCTGCTGTATGAAGAGCGGCGGGACATCCACATCCCCTTTGAACAGGTTCATGTAGCAGCTCTCGACGGTGCCCGCCTCCAGCAGCCGATCGCGGAAGCGCAACACGATCTCGTAGTTGTCCTTTGCGTCCCGATCTTTCAAAAGATTCAATTCTTCTTTCGAAACAGGACGCCGCGGCTCCTGCATAAGCGAGCCATGCAAGCTCAATTCGGCTTCACAGGACTCCTCGACCGGGTGAATCTCCGGCCTCAGGTAGTAGGCGCGAAGATAGTCGTCGGTGACGCGCAGCCTCCCCGACGCGTCCTTCTCGAGAAGGTGGATGCCGCTGTTACGCCAGAAATCAGGCAGGGGCGAGAACCAGGCGGGAATGCGCCGCCACGTGCTGCTTGAGGAACTCCACCTGGTCGGACAGGATGCGCCGGTTGGTCAGGATCAGGTATTCCGCCTTGTTCGGCACATACGGCAGGTACAGCAGTTCCATGCCGGCTTCCTCCGGAAGGCGGTTGCGCTTGTGGCCGTTGCAATGGCGGCAGGCGGTGACCACGTTCATCCAGGTGTCGCGCCCGCCGCGCGACATCGGCCGGATGTGGTCCCGCGTCAGGCGGAAGAAGTTGAACTCGCCGGCGCAGTAGGCGCACATGTGGCGGTCGCGGCGGAACAGTTCGCGGTTGTTCAGCGGCGGCACCTGGTTGAAGCCCCTGGCGGCCAGCGCCTTACCCTTGATCGCGATGATCGAGTGCGCCGTGATGCTGGAGCGCTCGCCGGTCATGCGCGAGATGCCGCCATAGAAAGTAAACGTCGACTCGCCCATGGTCCAGGCGACCAGGTTCTTGGCGTAGTAGAAACACGCCTGTTGCCAACTGATCCAGCGGTGCGGAACACCGTGGTTGTCGAGGGAGAGGATGAGCGGGCCGTCCATGGTCGCCTATGCGGTTCCCGGTGGATTCTGCCGAATCGGATTGGGCTTGGCAATGCCCGGAAAAACAAAGGGCTGTGAGGCAAACCTCACAGCCCTTGAAACCCGGGTTGCGAACCGGCCGTTACTAGCGATCTCCGACCGCGTCCTTGAAGCCCTGCCCGGCCGCGAAGGCGGGGACGGTCTTGGCGTTGATCTTGATTTCTTTGCCGTTGGTCGGATTGCGTCCGGCGCGCGCCTTGCGCTTGCGCGGCAGGAAGGTACCGAAACCGACCACGGTGACACGGTTACCTTTGGCGACGCTGGTCACGATCGCCTCGAAGATGGCGTTGACCGCCTCGCCTGCGGCGGTCTTGCTGAGATTGCCGGCGCGCGCCGCAGCATGAACCAGGTCCGACTTGGTTACTACGGATGGCATGCGCGCTCCCTCTTCTGACTTTACTGACTTTACCGACGGGGCATGATAGCGACAACGGATCGCGAATACAATCGCCGCAACGGATTTTTTTCGCCGTTGCGAATTTTTTCCTGAACGCGGAAAAATTTTGAACGTAATTCCAGATACCTTGCCCGCGCTCCTCGCGCAACGCGTGAACACCGTCGCGCCAGCGCTGATCGAACGCGGCCGGCCGGTCTCGTTCCGGGCACTCGCCGAAGAAAGCCGCTGCGTCGCACAAGGATTGCTGCGGCTCGGCGTCCAGCCGGGCGATTGCGTCGCGCTCTGGCTGCCGAACGTGCCCGCGTGGCTGGCGGCGTTCTTCGCCTGCGCGCAACTCGGCGCCATCGCCGTGTCGGTCAACACGCGCTTCCGCAGCCACGAGTTCGCCGACATCGTGCATCGCTCGCGCTCGCGCGTGCTGATGTTCTGGCCGGGATTCAAGGGGATAGACTTTGCCGGGATCCTCGGCGCCTGCGATCCGCAGGCGCTCGAGCACCTTCAAGCGGTAGTTGTATATGGCGAGGCCGGCGCGCAAACGCCGGCAACGGTGCTTGGAAAAACTGCGCTCTCCTATATGTTGCTCTCCGGCGGCGCGCCACTGCTCGAAAATCGTGCGTCACCGGAGGCGGGCTGCGCCATCTTCACCACCTCCGGCACCACCAAGGCGCCGAAGTTTGTGCTGCACGATCAACGCACTGTGCTTGCACATGCAAGCGACGTCACAAGAGGCTTCTCCATCGGTGACGATTCGGCACTGCTGCTCGCGCCGCCGCTTTGCGGCGTATTCGGGTTCTGTAGCGCTATGGCGGCGCTGGCGGCCGGTCGCCCGATGGTCATGGCGCCCACCTGGAACGCGGAACAGGCCGCGCGCGACATCATTGCGCACCGCGTCACACACATCAATGGGACGGATGAAGCTGCCGCGCAGCTGCTGGACATTGATGGCGCGTCCTTTTCAAACATACGTTTCTTTGGCTATGCCGCCTTCAATCCAGCGCAGGCCGGCATCGTCCTGCGCGCCGAAACGAGGGGCCTGCGGCTGGTCGGGCTGTATGGGACCAGTGAAATCCAGGCGCTGTTCGCGCGCCAGGACGAGAACGCGCCGGCCGGCGAGCGTGCGCTGGCCGGTGGCCGCCCCGTCAGCCCGGATGCCCGGGTGCGGGTGCGCGATCCGGAGTCGGGGGCGATCCTGACGCACGGCGCGTCCGGTGAACTGGAATTTTTCGCGCCCGCGAGCCGGATGGCGGGCTATCACGGTAATCCGGAGGCCACCCGGGACGCGCTCACCGCGGACGGCTATTACCGCTCGGGCGATCTCGGCTATACGCTCGCCGACGGCCGCTTCGTGTTCCTGACGCGGATGGGAGACGCCCTGCGCCTGGGTGGATTCCTGGTGAGTCCCGCCGAGATCGAGTCCGTGGTGCAGGAAGCACCGGGCATCGCTGCGTGCCAGGTCGTCGGCGTGCCGCGCGATGCCGGCCTGGTGCCGGTGGGCTTCGTCGTGCTGCACCATGGTGCAGTGCTCGACGAAGCCTCGGTTATCGCCCACGTCGCCGGGAAACTTGCGCGCTACAAGGTACCCTTCCGCGTTTTCCCTATCGACGCGTTCCCGGTCACCCCCGGCGCAAACGCGACCAAGATCCAGAAGGGCAAGCTGCGCGAGATGGCCGAGGCGCTGCTACACTAAGGACTTCTATTGGAGGAGGAGGAATTCATGTTCACGAATCGCAAACTGGCGCTGGCAGGGCTCGTCGCCTCGGCGCTGGCGCTACCGGCACATGCCCAGGCCCCGCTGACGTTTTCCTCGTGGGTCCCCCCGACTCACCACATCACCCTCTGGCAGGCGAACTGGGCCGCCGAGATCGAGAAGGCGACCGGCGGACGCGTCAGATTCCAGTCACTGCCGAAAGCCCCCGCAGCGCCTCCGGGCACTTTCGACGCGGTAAAGGATGGACTGGTGGACCTTTCCTTCGTCACGGCGAGCTATACGCCGGCGCGCCACGTCCTGCCGCTGATGCCCGAGCTTCCTGGCAACGGCGACACTGCGGTAGCCAACTCGGTCGCCTATTCGCGCATGCACTGGAAGCATTTCCACAAGATCGGCGAATACAACGGCGTGAAGCTGCTCGGTGTCTTCACGCACGGACCGGGGCAGATGTTCACGAAGAAACCGATCAAGACTCTGGCCGACTTCAAGGGCCTGAAGATCCGCTCAGGCGGCGGCGGTTCGGAACTGGTCGTGACTGCGATCGGCGGCTCACCGTTCTTCAAGCCGGCCGGGGAATCCTACGAGATGCTCAAGTCGGGCGTCGCCGACGGCATCTTCTTCCCGGTGGAATCGATCGTTTCCTTCAAGCTTGAGACCGTGCTCGGACAGGCGACCCTGTTTCCCGGCGGCATCTACAGCTCGGCATTCGGATTCTTCATGAATCAGGACAAATGGAACAAGCTCTCGAAGCAGGACCAGGACATCATCGAGAAGCACAGCAACGAGTACGTGGCGCGCTCCGCCGGCCGGTCCTGGGACGAGGCCGATCGCAAGGGCATGGAAGCGATGCGCAAGTCCGACATCAAGATCGTCAACGCGGACGCCAGCCTGATAAAGGATGTGCAGAGGTTGTCGGCGCCGATAGTCGATGATTGGATCAAGAATGCGAGCGCCAAGGGTGTGAACGCCAAGGCGGTACTCGACGAGTTTCGCGCCGAACTGAAAAAGGTCGCCAAAGAGAACTAGCGGGCGAGCGGGGATCACGGCAGGGCGCGGGCCCAAACCGCGCCCTTTATTTCATGGATGCTCCTGAGCAGCGCTGGGAAAGGCCCGTGGACGCGGTGCTGGGTATCGCCGCCTCCGCGATCCTGTTCTCGATGATGATGCTCACCTTCGTGGACGTGGTGATGCGCTACCTGCTCAATCGCCCGATCCGGGGCGGCTTCGAGCTCACCGAGTTGATGCTGGTGGTGCTGATCTTCGCCGGCCTGCCCCTGGTGTCGCACGCCGACGAGCACGTCACCATGGACTTTATCGACCAGATCCTGCCGGTGCGCGCCGCGGAGCTGCTGGCGCGCGCGGTGCACGGCGTGTGCGCGGCGGTGATGTTCTTCCTCACCTGGCAGGTGTGGCTGAAGGCAGGAAAGATCGGCGCTTACGGCGACACCACGGACGTGCTCCGGATCGCGGTAGCGCCGTTTGTCCACTTCATGGCCGGCATGATCTTCCTCACCGGGCTGGTCCACCTGTTCAAGATGTTCGTACCCGGCCGGTGGCGGGCCTCGCAGGCGACCATCTGAGCCGTGTCTTGAGCGTTCCCGCCGCATGACCGAAGCCCTGACCGGCCTCATGGCAATGATGCTGCTCGCGTTCCTGCGCGTGCCGATCGCGCTTGCCATGGCGATCGTCGGCGTTGTCGGCTACGCCTATATGCGCGACTGGAACTGGTACGTGGCCTTCACCACGGCCCAGACCAAGGTCTACGAGACCGGGCGCAACTACACCTTGTCGGTGGTGCCGCTGTTCATTCTCATGGGCAATTTCGTCACGCGGGCGGGAATGTCGCAGGAGTTGTTCCGCGCCGCGTACGCGTTCATCGGTCACTTCAAAGGCGGTCTTGCGATGGCGACCATCGTGGGTTGCGCCGGCTTCGGTGCTATCTGCGGTTCCTCGATCGCGACTGCGGCGACCTTCGCCAAGGTCGCCTACCCCTCGATGAAGAAGTTCGGCTACTCGGATGCGCTCGCCACCGGCGCCATCGCCGGCGGCGGAACCCTGGGCATCATGATCCCGCCCTCCACGATCATGGTCATCTACGGCATCATGACCGAGACCAACATCGGCAAGATGTTCGCCGCTGGAATCCTGCCCGGCATCCTCGCCACCGTACTCCTGTGCCTCGCGGTGCGGTACGTCACCTGGCGCGATCCGGCGGCCGGCCCGCCGGGCGAACGCCTGGGTTGGCGCGAGCGCTTCGCGACGCTCGAAGGCCTCGGCTGGTTTGCGGCACTGGGCGCGGCCCTGCTCGTCTCGGTGCAGCTTGATTGGCTCGAAGGCGACCAGGCAGGCGTCATCGGTGCCTTCGCGGTGTTCGCGCTTTCGCTGATCTACAAAGGCGTGACCAGCGTGATTGCGCTCTTCACCCTGGTGATGGGCGGAATCTACGGTGGCGTGTTCACCGCCACCGAGGGCGCGGGCGTAGGCGCGTTCGGTGCGCTGGTGTTCGCACTGGCGCGCGGCGCGATCAACTGGCGCTCGCTCTACGAAGCCCTGGTCGAGAGCGCGCGCACCACCTCGATGCTGTTCCTGATCCTGATTGGCGCCCTGATCTTCGCCGATTTCGTCAACATCACCAGCATGCCGAAGGACCTGATCGCGTTCGTCACCCGTTTCGAGCTCAGCCCGGTGATGGTGGTGGCGGCGATCATGGTGATCTACGTGCTGCTCGGCACCGCCATGGAGGAGCTCTCCATGATCCTGCTCACGGTTCCGGTGTTCTTCCCGCTGATCGTGCACCTGGGCCTCGACCCCGTCTGGTTCGGGATCCTGATCGTGGTGGTGGTCGAGATCGGGCTCATCAGCCCGCCGGTGGGGATGAACCTGTTCGTGCTCAAGACCCTGCTGCCGCAAGTGTCCACCCAGACCGTGTTCCGCGGCGTGCTGCCCTTCGTCGCTGTCGACTGCGTCCGGCTCGCGATCCTGGTCGCAGTTCCCTCGATCTCGCTCTACCTGCCCAGCCTGATGAAGTAGACCCGGCCTAGATCTCGACCTTGGTGCCGAGCTCGATCACGCGGTTGGTCGGCAGCTTGAAGTAGTCGGCGGCGTTGCCGGCATTGCGCGTCATCATCGCGAACAGCTTTTCGCGCCACAGCGCCATCTCGCTTACCGCGGCCACGGGAACCACCGTCTCCCGGCTGAGGAAGAACGAGGTGGTCATCATGTCGAATTCGAGGCCCAGCGTGCCGGCGATCTCGAGCGTCTGGCCGATGTCGGGTTCGTTCATGAAGCCGTAGCGCACGGTCATGCGCCAGCAGCCGTGGTCGAGCGTGGTGAGCTTGACGCGGTCCTGCAACGGCACCCAGGGCTCCTCGGTGACTTCCGCGGTGAGGAACACCACCCGTTCGTGCAGCACCTTGTTGTGGTTCAGGTTGTGCAGCAGCGCGTGCGGCGTCACTTCCGGCGTCGCGGTCAGGAACACCGCGGTGCCGGGCACGCGCTGCGGCGGCTCGACGAACAGCGTATCGAGGAACGGCTTGAGCGGCACCGACGAAGCGCGCAGGCGGTGGAACATCATGCTGCGGCCCTTCCGCCAGGTCGTCATCACCGTGAACACGATGGCGCCGATCACCAGCGGGAACCAGCCGCCGTCAGCGACCTTGAGCAGCGTGGCGGAAAAAAATGCGACGTCCACGATGGCGAAAAATCCGGTCGCGAACAGACACAACCAGAGCGGGTAGCCCCACAGGTAGCGGATGACGAAGAAGGCGAGCAGCGTGTCGACCAGCATGGTCGCCGTTACCGCGACGCCGTAGGCCGAAGCTAGACTGGACGAAGAGCCGAAGCCGATCACCGCCGCCAGCACGGCCGCGAGCAACAGCCAGTTGATCGCGGGAATGTAGATCTGCCCGCGCTCGCGCGCCGAGGTCTGTATCACCGTCATGCGCGGCAGGAAGCCGAGCTGGATCGCCTGTTTGGTGAGCGAATAGGCCCCGGAGATCGTCGCCTGCGACGCGATCGCGGCGGCGGCCGTGGCCAGCGCCACCATCGGATAGAGCGCCCACGCCGGCAGCAGCAGAAAGAACGGGTTCTGCACCGCCTCGGGCTTCAGGATGAGCAGCGCGCCCTGCCCGAAGTAATTCAATACCAGCGCCGGCGCCACCAGGCTGAACCACGCGGTGCGCACCGCACCTTTGCCGACGTGCCCCATGTCGGCGTAAAGGGCCTCGGCGCCCGTCACGGCGAGGACCACGGCCCCGAGCACGACGAACGAAGCGATGCCGTGGCTGCCGAGGAAGCGAAGCGCATGCAGCGGGTTGAGCGCGGCCAGGATGCCCGGGTATTGCGCGATGCCATAGACACCGGCCGCACCGATGGCGAGGAACCAGGCCAGCGTAATCGGTCCAAACAGCTTGCCTACGACTGCGGTGCCGCTGCTCTGAAATGCGAACAAGCCGATGATTATCAACACCGCGATCGGCACCACGTACGGCTTGAACGCCATGGTCCCGACCTCGAGGCCTTCGACGGCGGAGAGCACCGTAGTCGCCGGCGTCAAAATCGCATCGCCGTAGAAAAGCGACGCTCCGAACACGCCGATCAGGATCAGCGGCGTTCGCCAGCCGGGGTGGTCCTTGATCGCCGTCGAAGCAAGCGCGATCAGCGCCATGATGCCGCCCTCGCCGCGGTTGTCGGCGCGCATGATCAGCACCACGTACTTCAGCGACACCACGATCATCAGCGCCCAGAAGATCGTGGACAGGCCGCCGAGCACGTTCTCCGGGGTCAAAGGGATGCCATGGTCCGGCGCAAAGGTCGCCTTGACCGCGTAAAGCGGACTGGTTCCGATGTCGCCGAAGACGACGCCGAGCGCGAGCAGCGTCAGGGCGGCCCTCGAGGACTGCGACGCGTGCGCGCCAGTGGCGCTCACTTCTCTCTTTTCATGCATTATCAGCCGGATGGAAGCGCGCGAACCCTACTCCCGCACCGCACAAAGAGCAAACGGCTCCACGCAAAGAACTGCAAGGGCGAATAAAATCATCATTCTACGGAACATGCCGTGCACAGGGTGGAATGAAGCATGAAAGCGGACGCGCACGATAAAGCCCATTTCCTGGACCGCGTCAGCCGCGAAATGGACGAGGACCTGGGCGTCCTCGACCTGTCGCCGCGCGAGGCGCTGGCGGCCTGTTGCCGGATCCTGGCCTACGAGGGTCATGAGTCAGGATTAGCCGGGCAAGTCACGGCCTTGGGCGAGAAACCGGGCACCTGGTGGACCCTGAAATTCGGCCTCGGCTTCGAGGAGGCCACCGGCGAGCGCATGGTGCTGGTGGATGAAGACCTGAAGCCGCTCTCAGGCGGGCGCGCCAATCCCGGCGTGCGCTTCCATGTCTGGATTTACCGCAAGCGGCCCGACGTGAAAGCCATCGTCCACACGCATGCGCCCTACGCTTCTGCGCTCGCGGCCACCGGCACGCCGCTGAAGACCATCCATATGGACAGCGCGATGCTGCACGGCACCGCACACCTTGCCGAGTGGCCGGGCGTACCGGTCGCCGACGACGAGGGGCGCATCATTTCAGGCGCGCTGGGTTCTGCGAAAACCATTCTGCTGTCGAACCACGGCCTGCTCGCCGCGGGCGCGAGCATCGAGGAAGCGACCTACCTCGCGGTGTTCTTCGAACGCGCCGCGCGCATGCAGATCCGCGCCATGGCGGCGGGCGGCTTCAAGGAAGTGAAACCCGAACTGGCGATCGAGGCGCGCAACTTCCTGCTGCAGCCTTCGATCGTGCGCGGGACCTTCGCTTACTGGGCGCGGCGAAGCTCGGCTTGAGAGGGATCAATTCGTGCATGGTTGCGCAAATACGTAGCCGGAGCGCTGATCCGGCGCCAGATTGATCGTCCACGCCCCCTGAGCCGCGCGGGCGCAGAAGCCAACCACCCGACTTGTCTTCTGCTGAAAGACGCGAGGCCGCACGAAAAGCCCGGAAGCTCTCGTGAGCGGCGCGGAGAGCGGAATTTTCCGCGCCCTTCCGAGCAGCGGATCGATGCGCCACAGCGAGCCCTGAGAACAGCTCACCCCGAAGAACGCCCCCTGCTCCGCGGAATAGGCCAGCCCGGAGAATCCGACGTCCTTGTCCCTTTCGTCATCGAGAACCAGCTCGTGCATGCTGACCCTCATGGTGACGCCATCGACGCGCCACAGCGTCGGCAGGGTGTCGCTCGAAATGAGCGCATCGCCGGTGGGCCCGAGCGCAAGGTCGGGAGAGCAGCCGTACGGCTCTCCGGCCCAAATCCAGTCCGGCAACGCGATGTCACGTGTCTTTAACCCCGATTTGAGGTCATAGATCTGCACCCCGCTTCGGGTCAGGACCCAGACCCGATCCCGCGCTGTGTCCACTTGGCTGCGCAGGTTTTCCGCCGCTGCGGCCGACATCATCAGGGCAATCACAACGCCCGCGACCTTGCTGAAGATTCCGTTCAACATACATGCTCCTTCCCCGAGGGGAGTTAGAGCAGCGCTTGAGACGGCATCGTCTTTGCGGACCGGGTGCCTGCAAAAGACCCGGCTAGGGAGCCCTAGCTGCCGTTTTCTGCGGCTGGGGACCTACATGAAGCGGCAAGCTACCCCGGCTCGCGCACCCTGTCAACAAGTTTCTGTTGTTTATATCACTTATATGTGATAACTATAACAACATGATGGCAATGAGCACCCTGGTTCTCAGCTTGCCGACTCGCAATTCCACGATCCGGATGCGTGTCTGGCGGGCCTTGAAGGAAACCGGTTGCGGCGCGCTGCGCGACGGCGTGTACGTTTTGCCCGCAGCAGCGGCGGGGACTGCGGTTCTGGCGGCAATGGAGTCCGAGATCAGGGCGGCCGGTGGCTTCGCGATGACGGTCGACCTGAATCTCAAGTCGGCCGAACAACTCGCGCATGTCCGCAAATTGTTCGACCGCAGCGTCGACTACGGCGCGCTAGTGCGGAAAATCAGCGCGCTGAAGACCTCATTGCCGCGCATCGGACTGCGCAAGGCGCAGACTGCAGTCCGCCGGCTGGAGCGCTCATTCGCCAGGCTGTCGGCGATCGATTACTTTCCGGCCCAGGCCAGACTCCAGGCTGTCGATGCGATTTCGGCGATCAAACGAGATTTTCAGGAAACGTATTCCCGCGGGGAACCGCGCCCTTCCAAGAAGCGACTGCGGCAAGTCAATGGCACCCGGTATCGGAGGCAGGTATGGGCAACGCGCAAGGATCCGTGGGTGGACCGTCTCGCCAGCGCCTGGCTGATCAAGCGATTCATCGATCGGGATGCGAGCTTCGTATGGATCGATCGTCCGCGCGACCGTCCGAAGAAGACCATAGGCTTCGATTTCGACGGCGCAGAATTCACGCACCTCAACAACCGCGTGACATTCGAGGTTCTTCTTGCGAGCTTCGGCCTCGAGAACGATCCAGCGCTCGCAGCGATCGGCGCCGCGGTGCACTTTCTCGACGTAGGCGGCATCCCGGTTGCCGACGCCAAGGGCTTGGAAACCGTCCTCAGGGGAGTCAAGGAAAAGACCCGGAACGACGACGCGTTGCTCGCCGAAGCCATGCGAATCCTCGACCTGTTTTATTCCGCGTACGCACAGCCTGCGACGTAACCGAGTTTCATTTGCGGGGCCCGCTGTGGGTTACCGCGCCATGGAAGGCAGAGCCGACCTGGGCGGCGTATTTTTCAAGCACACCTGAAAGCTGCTGCCTGGGCATTTTCGCTTTTCTTTTTTTCAATTCGCTATCAGAAACAAGAAGATTCAAAACAGCTTTGGTTGTATCAATCAGTATCCTGTCCCCATCCTTCACCAGCGCGAGCGCCCCGCCGCTTGCCGCTTCGGGCGACACGTATCCCACCATCATCCCGCGCGTCGCACCCGAGAAGCGCCCGTCTGTCACCAGCGCTACTTTCTCACCCACACCCTGTCCGTAGAGGAGCGCCGTGACGCCGAGCATTTCGCGCATGCCGGGACCGCCTTTCGGGCCCTCGTAGCGGATGACCAGCACATCGCCGGCCTTGTAGGCCTGCCGCCTCACCACATCGACGCAGGCTTCTTCCGAATCGAAGACGCGTGCGCGGCCCTCGAAGCGCAGCGACTTGAGGCCTGCGACCTTGAGCAGCGCGCCGTCGGGCGCGAGGTTGCCTTTCAGCACCACGATGCCGCCGGTATCAGTTATGGGGGTTTTGCGAACAACTTTTCCATCAGCTCCAGGGTGTCCTTTTAATTCGTCTTCGAGTTTGGTTCCATAAATAGTTAGGCAATCGCCGTGCAGCGCGCCGCGCTTGAGCAATTCCGTCAGCACCGCGTAGACCCCGCCGATTGCGTGCAGGTCCTTGGAAAGATATTTTCCGCCCGGCTTCATGTCGGCCAGCAGCGGCGTGCGCTTCGAGACGCGCGCGAGATCATCAAGCGAAAATCGGATGCCTGCCTCATGGGCGATCGCCGGGATGTGCAGGCCGGCATTGGTCGAGCCGCCGGTCGCGGCCACCGCGGCGCAGGCGTTCTCCAGGCTTTTCCTCGTCACCAGCTCGCGCGGCAGCGGGCCCCCGGCTTTCAGGAGTTTCATGACCGCTTGTCCTGCTTTTCTAGAAAGTTCTTTTCGGAGAGGCGAAACCGCGGGCAAGGTCGCTGACCCGGGAAGCGCGAGGCCCAGCGTTTCCGAGACCATCGCCATGGTGTTGGCGCTGAATTGGCCGGGGCAGGCGCCGAGCCCGGGCAGGCACACATGCTCCAGCAGGTCCAACTCCTTGCGCGTCACGGTGCCTGCGTAAACACCGCCGACCGCCTCATAGGTATCGAGCACCGTCACGTCCTTGCCGTGCAGGCGACCGGGCAGCGCGGCGCCGCCGTACATGAACAGGGACGGCAGGTTGAGGCGCACCATCGCCATCATCATCCCGGGCAGCGTCTTGTCGCAACCGGCGAAGGTGACCAGCGCGTCGTAGGCATGGCCGCGCACCACTGCTTCGACGCCGTCGGCGATCAGTTCGCGCGACAACAGCGAGTAGCGCATCCCGCCGTGGTTCATGGACATGGAATCGGCGACCGAGATGGAGGCGAAATCGAACGGCACGCCGCCCGCGTCGCGCACGCCGGCGCAGGCTTCGCGCGCGAGCGTGCCAAGCAGCGCGTTGCAGGGCGTGACACGCCCGTCGGTCGAAGCCACGCCCACGAAGGGCTTCTCGATATCGGCGTCGGAAAGCCCCAGGCCGCGCAGGAACGCACGGTGGGGCGCCCGGTCCAGCCCTTCGACGGTGACCCGGGATGGCAGAATCGGGATGATTTTCGATTTACGGGTGTTCATTTGCGCGAACCTATTCTAAGCTGCGCCCCAGGAGGAACCCATGAGCCATATTGCAGCCGCGCTTTTGAGTCTTTTAGTTTTTCATGGAGCAGTAAATGCACAAGCGTACCCCACCCGGTCTGTGAAGATCATCGTGCCCTTCGCCGTCGGCGGCCCAGCCGATATCTACGCGCGCTTCGTCGGCGCGCGTCTCGGCGACGCCATGGGCCAGCCTTTCGTGGTCGAGAACCGGCCTGGCGGCGGCGCGGTCGTCGGCAGCGACGCGGTGGCGAAATCGGCGCCCGACGGCTACACGCTGCTGATGATGTCGAACACGCATACCGTCAACGAGACGCTGATCCCGAAGAAACCCTACGAGCTGATGCGCGACCTCGCGCCGATCAACGGCATCAACCACTCGGACCTGCTGATGGTGCTGCATCCGTCAGTGCCCGCGAACAATCTGAAGGAGTTCATCGCGCTCGCGAAAGCCAAGCCGCAGGATCTGAATTACGCCTCCTCCGGCCCGGGCACGCCCTACCACATGGCGGGCGAACTGTTCAAAGCCATGGCGGGCGTGGACATCGTGCACGTGCCCTACAAGGGCAGCGACGGCGCGCGCACCGGCATCCTCGGCGGCCAGGTGCAGATGATGCTCGATGCCATCACCACCATGGCGCCGAACGTGCGCGCCGGCAAGCTGAAAGCCATGGGTACCACCGGCAAGGTGCGTTCCTCGGTTCTGCCTGACGTGCCCACGCTTGCGGAGGCAGGCGTGCCGGGCTACGAGACCGGCATCTGGCTCGGCCTGATGGCGCCCACGGGCACGCCCCGTCCGGTGCTCGAGCGCCTAAACGTCGAGATCGCCAAGGTACTCAATGCCTCTGACGTCAAGGAAACCTGGGGCAAGCAGGGCGCGGTGCCGATGGGCATGACGCTGGAGCAGTTCGACAGGTTCCTGCGCGAAGACATCGCCAAGTGGGCCGGCGTGGTCAAGGCCACGGGGATGAAAGTCGACTGAGGTGCGCAGACTCGAGGGCAAGAGTGCGATCATCGTCGGCGCCGGGCAGAGCCCGGGCACCGGCATGGGCAACGGGCGCGCCACGGCGCTGCGATTCGCGCAGGAAGGCGCCAGGGTCATGTCGGTGGACCGGGAACTCCAGCTGGCGGAGGAAACCGCCGAGATCGTGCGCAAGGCAGGCGGCGATTGCTTCGCCTTCGAAGCCGACGTCACCAGGGAAGCGGCGATGGCCGCGATGATCGCCGAGGCGAAGAAGTGCTGGGGCCGCATCGACATCCTGCACTACAACGTCGGCGTCAGCATCGGCGGCGGCGACGCGCCGCTGCTCGAACTGACCGAGAAGGCTTTCGACAACATCGTCGCCATCAACCTGCGCGGCG
Source organism: Pseudomonadota bacterium (assembly GCA_038040245.1). GTDB lineage: Bacteria > Pseudomonadota > Gammaproteobacteria > Burkholderiales > SG8-39 > RBG-16-66-20. The sequence goes on from JBBPIU010000004.1 coordinate 52,699, forward strand.
CGGTGATGGCCTGCAAGCACGTGGTGCCGATCATGCGCGAGCAGCGCTCGGGCGCCATCCTCATGATCTCGTCGCTCGCCGCGATCGAGAAATATCCCTACGTCACCTACAAAGCGACCAAGGCGGCGATGATCGCGTTCACCAAGCAGGTCGCGATCCAGAACGCCGAATACGGCATCCGCGCCAACGTGATCCTGCCCGGGCTGATGGACACGCCGATGGCGGTGGACACCCGCGCCCGCAAGACCGGCAAGAGCCGCGCGGAAGTCGCCGCGATGCGCGACGCGCGTGTGCCGCTGCGCCGCAAGATGGGCACGGCGTGGGACGTGGCGAACGCCGCGCTGTTCCTCGCTTCCGACGAGGCGAACTTCATTACCGGGGTTTCCCTCCTCGTGGACGGCGGCGGTGCGCTTGACATAGGCCACTGAGCAGGCCGCCGGGTTTCCCCGGCAACGCTATTTCGCCAGCGCCCGGTCGAGGAAATCGAGGCGGTCCTGGCCCCAGAACAGTTCGTCGCGGTACGCATAGGTCGGCGCGCCGAACACCTGGCGCGCTAGTGCTTCCTGCGTGTTGCGTTCGAAGATCGGCTTGCCTTGCACGATGGCGCCGGGAGCATCCGCAATGCCGTGGCGCGCGGCAATCTCGGTGAGCACCCCGATGTCGGCGATATTCCTTTCCTCCGCCCACACCGCGCGCAGGAAATCCCCCGCGATCGCCAATTGCTTGCCCTGCGGCGCCGCGCAGATGAGGCAGGCCGCCGAAATCGGATCGGCCGGGAAGAACTTCGGCTGCAGATTCAGGCGAATGCCGAGGAAATCCCGCCAGCGCACGAGTTCTGTCAGCCGGTAGGCCTGCCGCTGCGGCGCGCGCTTGCCCAACGGCAAGCCGCCCGACTGCGGAAATATGACGCCAAAGTCCACCGGCTTCACCGCCACCGCGGCGCCGTACCGCTGCGCGATCTGCGCGAAGCGCTCGTGGCCGAGATAGGCCCAGGGCGATGTCGGCGTGAGGTAGTAAGCAGTATTCTTCGCCATCTCGCGTCTCAGTCGCTGGCCGAAGTGGCTGCGGCGTGGCGACGGCGCGACACCGCCAGCAGGGCGCGCACCACAGGTACCGCCACCGCCACAAGGGCCGCGATGGTGAGCACGGCGGCGATCGGACGCAGGAAGAAGATTCCCAGCCCCGCGTCGGAGATGATCAGGGACTGGCGCAGCGCGCGTTCCGCCAGCGGCCCGAGCACCAGTGCGAGCACCAGCGCGGCAGGCGAATAGCCGAGCTTCTTCATCGCGTAGCCGAGCACGCCGAAGACCAGCATCTGTCCAACGTCCCACACGTTGTTCTTCAGCGAATAGGCGCCGGTAATGCAAAAGACGATGATGAGCGGCATGAGGATGGTGTAGGGCACCCGCAGCGCGCGCACGAATAGCGGGATGAAGGCGGTGCTGAGGATCAGCAGCATGACGTTGGCGATGTACTGCGAGGCGATCAGCCCCCAGACGAATTCGGGATTTTTCTCGAACAGCATCGGTCCCGGCCTCAAGCCCCACATCATCAGGCCACCGAGCATGATGGCCGTCGTCGCCGAGCCCGGGATGCCCAGCGTCAGCATCGGCACCATGGCCCCAATCGCGGCGGCGTTGTTGGCCGACTCGGGCCCGGCCACGCCCTCGATCGCGCCCTTGCCGAACTCCTGCGAGTGCTTCGAGACTTTCTTCTCCACCGTGTAGGAAAGGAACGAAGCGACGGTCGGGCCCGCACCCGGCAGAAGACCGACCGAGAATCCGAGCACCGTGCCGCGGACGATGGCCCAGCGGCTGCGCACCCAGTCCTTGGCGCTCGGCATCACGTCCCGGAGGCCGTAGCGCCCCTGGAGGATGGCGTTGCCCGTCGCCATCTCCGCGCCGGCCAGCACTTCCCCTAGCCCGAACAACCCGATGGCGACCGGCAGAAAGTCCATCCCGTCCATCATCTCGGGGATGCCGAAGGCGTAGCGCGCGTCGCCGGAGATGATGTCGAAGCCCACCATGGCGAGCATCAGCCCCAGCACCATGCTGATGTAGCCCTTGAGCGCGTTATCCCCGGTGAGCAGGGTGACCGTCGTGAGGCCGAGCAGCATGAGAGCGAAGGTCTCCGGCGGGCCGAAGGAAAGAGACCAGCGTGCCAACGCCGGCGACACGAGCATCAGCAGGACCACGCCGACAGTGCCGGCGATGAACGAGCCGATTGCGGCAATGCCCAACGCCGGTCCTGCGCGACCCTGCAGTGCCATCTGGTAACCGTCGAGGCAGGTGACGACCGAGGCCGATTCTCCAGGCGTGTTGATGAGCACCGAGGTGATGGTTCCGCCGTACATCGTGCCCGCGTAGAGCGCGGCCAGCATGATGATCCCGGAGGTGGGCTCCATGCCGAAGGTGAGCGGCAGCAGCAGCGCGACGCCCGACGGCGGTCCGATACCCGGCAGCGCGCCGATCAGGATGCCCACGATCACGCCCGCTGTTGCCATGAGGAGGTTGAACGGCGTCAGCGCGACCGAGAACCCCATCGACAAATTGGCGAGGAAGTCCAGCGGCCCGTCCCTCAGAACCCGAACACGCTGACGGGGAATGGCACCCGCAGCCAGTACGTGAAGATCAGGAAGTTGAGACCGGCCGTCGCCGCGGCCACCGACAGGGTGAGCGGCCAAGGGTTGCGATCGAGCACTCGCAACAGGACGACCAGGAACAGCGCCGTTCCGAGGATCATGCCCACGATCTTGAGCAGCGCCACAAAGGCAATCGTGACTCCCAGCACCAGGGCGATCCGCCTGAGCCCCTCGCCGCGGGGCAGCCAGTCGGGTCCGGGTTCGCGCGAGCGCAGTGCTCCCACGAGCAACGCTCCGGCGAGCATCGCCATGATGACGCCAAGCCAGAACGGCAGGAACGCCGAACCCGGGCCGCCCGGTCCAGAGTAGGTGTAGTACTTGAGCGCGCCTGCGGAGAACGCCACGGCAAACGCGAGCAACGCCGCGCCGGCGATCCGGTCCGCATTGCGCACGCCAGGCGCGCCTTGCGCTTACTTCTTCAAGGCGCCGAGGGCGCTCTCGTATTTACCGATGAGCCCGTCCAGATACTTGTTCGCTTCCTCGCCCACCCAGGCGGTCGGCGTCAGGAGATTGCGCTTGATGTACAGCTCCTGCCATTTCTTGGTCGCCGTCACCTTCCTCAGCGCGTCCTGCCACCAGGCCACCGACTCGGGCGTCATGTTGGCCGGCCCCACCACCCCGCGCATCTGCTCCCAGTAGAACTCATAGCCCTTCTCGACGAACGTCGGAACGTCCTGGGCGTCGGGCATGCGCTTGCGCGCGGCAACCGCGAGGTTTGTCGCCTTTTTCGCCTCGATCTGAGCCACGATCTCGTTCGGGTTCATGACGCCGGCATCGATGTGGCCGCCCATCAGCGCCGCCGTAACCTCGCCACCCGAATTGAAGGGCACGTACTTCACCTTGATCTTTGCCGCCTGCTCGAACAGGTAGGTGAAGATGTGATCCTCGCTGTAGGTGGCGGTGCCGCCCACCGTAAGCTGGCCGGGCCTGGCGCGCGCGGCGTTGACGAAATCATCGACCGTCTTGAACGGCGACTCGTTGCGCACCGAGAGCATGAGTTCGTCGATGGCGACGATCATCAGGATGGTCATGGCGTCGCGATGATTCCCCGACAGCCGCCCTTCGATCTTGCCCGAGACGATCATCGGGGTAGCGCCGGCCACCACGTGGGAATCGCCCTTCTTGTTGATCAGGTAGCTGAAGCCGACGGCGCCGCTGCCGCCGGCGCGATTGTTGACGTTGATCGGCACCGGCGACCATTTGTTCTCGTCCATGATCCCCGTGATCATGCGCATCAGATTGTCGGTGCCGCCGCCCGGGGCGTAGGGCACCACCACCTCGACCATCCTCGACGGGTATTTTGCCTGGGCAAGTGCATCGCCGGCGGATGTGAGCAGCAGCGCGATGGACGCGCCAAGCAGACGCAGTGTATTCATCTGGAAGTCCCTCCTCATTGAACGATTCCCGCAGATATTAACGCTTGCCGCTCCTGCTCGCTGTAACTTAGCTCCGCGAGGATCTCGACGGTGTGCTGGCCGAGCAGCGGCGCCGGTCGGTCCACGGCGCCGGGCGTTTCGGAAAGCTTGACCGGGACGCCCAGCGCCTTGATCGCGCCGGCGCCCGGATGGCTCAGGTCCACCACCATGTCGCGCGCCAGGGTGTGCGGGTCCGCGAGGGCCTCGGCGTAGTTGTTGATGGGCCCTGAGGGCACGCTCGCCTGATCCAGGCGCCGGAGCCACACGGCGCTCGGCTCGGTCACGGTAACCTTTTCGATCTCCGCGATGAGCGCGGCCCGGTTTGCGAGGCGCTCGACGCGACTGCGGAAGCGGGCGTCTCCAGGCAGGTCGGGCCGCCCGATGGCGCCGCACAAAGCTGCGAACAGCTTGTCGTTGCCGGCCCCCACGGTGAAATAGCCGTCCCGCGCGCGCAGGGCCTGGTAGGGCGCCGAGAGGCGGTGCGCCGAGCCCATCGCCTTTGGCACCCGCCCGGTCGCCCAGTACTCGGCCGACTCCCACACGGTGAGCGCCATCGCGGACTCCAGCAACGAGGTGTCCACGAACTGGCCCTCCCCCGTGCGATCCCTGTGTTCGAGCGCGCACAGGATTCCATAGGCTGCGAACAATCCCGCCGCCAGGTCGGAGAGCGGAATCCCCGATTTGGCCGGCGGACCGTCCTCGTCGCCCGTGACGCTGATGATCCCGCTCATTCCCTGGGCGATCAGGTCGTAGCCGCCGCGCGGCGCATACGGCCCGGTGGCGCCGAAGCCGCTGAGCGCGCAATAGATCAACCGCGGGTTGACGGCGGCGAGCGCGTCGTAGCCGAGCCCGAGCCGCTGCGCGACGCCCGGGCGGTAGTTCTGCACGAACACAT
>JBBPIU010000005.1:0-56839 GCA_038040245.1 Pseudomonadota bacterium
GGCTCGCGGCAAGGGACAGCAGCAACCGCCGCCGTTCCTCGGCGCTCAGGCGCCGTGCGGCAGACTCGATTTCCAGGAAATTGCCCATGGACGCAAGGCTACGCCTCGAACCCGCCCTGGACAATGCGCGAACTCGAACGCGAACCGGCATGGCGCAGCCGCCCACCCGCTCGTTGCCTGGTTCGGGAAATCGGGCTCTGGCCTCACGTTAGTGACGCTGAACTAACTGTCCATATTAGTGTCCAGAAATTCACAGAAAGTCGTAAATATCGTTATTTGTCATATATCTGCATGATGTATATACTGTCCAGTTCTGTGTCCAAATAACTGTCCACTCCATGGCCGAAGCAGGAAGCTTTCAACCGCTCTACCCGGAGGAGCGGGTCTTGGCGCCGCTCCTGGAGCTTGCCTCCCAACTGGTCGCCGAGTGCCATCGCCTCGGGGGGCAGGCCGGAAAGCCATTGGTGCGTGCGCTGCGACCAAAGCTGCGAGCTATGAATTCGTACTACACGAACAAGATTGAAGACCAGCACACCAAACCGGCGGCAATCGAGCGTGCGCTTCACCAGCAGTTCGACGCGAATGTCGCAATGGCCAGGAAGCAGCGCGTTGCGGTCGCACACATGGAGGTAGAGGAACAGTTGGAGCTGAGTCAGACAGGACGGCCTGCGAGGGATCTCTTCGACCCCGGACTTGTTCGCGAGATCCACAGGCTTCTGTACGGCAAGCTGCCTGAAGCAGACCGGATTACGGATGAACGCAAACAGATTGTTCCCGGAGAATATAGAGAAGACGAGGTTCAAGCAGGGCAGCACGTCGCACCACCTCGGAAGGACGTCGAAGGGCTAATGGAAGCCTGGGCCGAGCGCTACCGGGCGTTGGCTGGCACTGAAGCCCTTCTAATCGGAGCGGCATGTTCACATCACCGCCTCGCGTGGATTCATCCGTTTATCGACGGTAACGGACGAACAGCAAGGCTCCATACCCATTTAGTACTCGACGCGATGGGGCTCATGCACGGGCTTTGGTCACCTATGCGTGGGCTAGCTCGCACGCAAGAGCAATATTTTGCCCGCCTCCACAATGCAGATTTGCCACGCCGAAATGATCTGGACGGACGAGGTTCGCTTTCGCAAGAGGAATTGGTCAAGTTCGCACTTTATTTCCTCGAGACATGTCTCGACCAAGTGCGCTTCATGAGCGAACGGCTTGACCTTACGTCGCTGAAAGATCGGTTGAAGGCACTGCTGATCGATCTGGAAGGAAAGCCGTGGCAAATCGGAAGTGAAAAGTCGATCGTAAAACTGGACGCGCTTGAGGCTCTTCACTACGTTGCGATGGCGGGCCCGATTGAGCGGGCACGATTTGTCGCGATGACAGGCCTCGAGGAACGAACTGGGCGGAGAGTAATGGCGAGTCTGCTCGATTTCGGCGTCCTCACAGCGGATTCGCCTCGAGCGCCTCTGACGTTCGCCGTACCACTTCCGTCGCTGCGATTTCTCTTCCCCAACCTTTGGCCGGAAGCGGAAGTGGATTGAGCGCGACCGCAAAAGTGCCCCTGCAAATCTCCGGCAAAGACTTAGGCGCGCTCGCGATGCAGGGCTTCTGCCCGCGCTACTTCTGGATCTCGCGCCGCACGAAGCTGCCGTGGCAGATCTTTCCGGGGATTTTCAGCTCGATCGACTCGACCTCGAAGAAGGTGGTGCACGGGCAGTTCGATCGGTCGGGGATGCCGGGGTGGCTGGCGCCGCTCGGGAAACTGAAGGGCTACAAGGACCCGCCCTCGCAGTGCTGCGCAGCTAGGCGAGGACTACCTTGGCGGCGTCGAGCTTCCTGGCTGCCTTGACGAGCTTTTCGTCGAATGTCGCGAATCGTTCCGCGCTGGTGCTACCGGCCAGGTGCAGGGCATCGGCGAAGTCGATGCCGCCCTCGTGCCATTCGAGCGCCCGGGCGATGCGCTGCGGGTCCTCCGTGGCGAGGTCTGGCAGGCCGAGGAGCGCGCGCAGCAGGCGCACAACCTCGGCGCGAGGCAGCCCGTAGCCGCCGCGCAGCACCCACTCGGTTTCGAGGAGCACCGTCACGGGAACGAAAACGCTGTTCCCCTGGATGAGGGCACGCGCGCGGCGCGCCTGGGAAGGGTCGTCGTTGACCAGGAAGCGAACGACAACGTTGGTGTCGAGCGCGATCACCGCCGGCGGCGTTTCTTCGCCTCGGCGGTGATCGCCGCGTCCATCTGCGCGAGGCTCAGCGCCGGCCCGCGGTAGCCGGCGCTGCCGAACACCTCGTCGACGTGGGTGGGCGGGAACGGCTTCAGCGGACGCAGCAGCACCCCTTCGGGCGTGTCTTCCACGGCGAACTCGGCCCCCGCCCGCCAGTTGCGCGCGGTGCGGATGGAACTGGGCAGCACGACCTGCCCCTTGCTGGAGAGCTTGGTGGTTGCCATGGATTCACCGGCCTTTCGCGGTCAGATGCGCGTGGTAAGACAATAGTAAGACATTGTGCGCCAGCCGGCCGGCTGGCGCAAGACGGCGCATCGCCGGGTGCGGTCCATGGGGTACTCCCCCGGAGATCACCGCGGGCATACTGTGAGCCATGCCCCTGCAAATCTCCGGCAAAGACCTCGGCGCCCTCGCGATGAAGGGCTTCTGCCCGCGCTGCTTCTGGATCTCGCGCCGCACGAGGTTGCCGTGGCAGATCTTTCCGGGGATTTTCAGCTCGATCGACTCGTACTCGAAGAAGGTGGTGCACGGACAGTTCGATAAGTCGGGGATGCCGGGGTGGCTGGCGCCGCTGGGGGAGCTGAAGGGGTACAAGGACCCGCCCTCGGCGCAGAGGTTCCGGGTGCCGGTGGAGGAGCACGGCCTGCTGCTCACCGGGGCGCCGGACGCGATTTTCGAGTGCGCGGACGGGACGCTGGTGATCGCCGATTACAAGACTTCGCGCTACACGCAGAACCAGGACCGGCTGTTCCCGATGTACCTGGTGCAGCTCAATGCCTACGCGTACATCGCGCGCAGGCTCGGCTGGAACGCGGTGTCGGCGCTGGCGCTGATCTACACGGAGCCGGTGACCACGGACGAGGCGGCGGCCGGGGAGGCGGCGCGGCGCGAGGACGGCTTTGCGCTTGGTTTTTCCGCAAAAATTATTGAAATAGAAAAGAACGAAAACATGCTCGCTCCGCTCTTTGCGCGCGCGGCGGAGCTGCATGCGCTCGAGGCGCCGCCCGCGGGGCGGGAGGGATGCGCGGATTGCGGGAAGCTGGAGGAGATCAGGGGGTTACTGGGTTAGCTGGGGTAGCTGGGAGAAATCGGGGTCAGAGCCCGATTTAGTCGAGCTGCAACCTTTTCAGGCGGCCTTACGCAGGCCGGCCCGGATGACGATTTCGTCGAACGGCGCACGCAGGCCGCCGCGCTCGTCTTTCTCCAGGAGCCCCAGCTCGATGAGCGCCTGCACGTCGGTGTGCACGTTCTTGTAGTCGCGCCCGAGTGCGCGGGCAAGCGGACGGATCTGCAGCCCCTCTTCGCCCGCGACGTGGCGCACCAGTTCCAGCCGCTTTTCCGAAACCGCGCTGAACAGCTCCGCAATGCTGCCGAAGGCGAGCCGCGGGGCCGCCTTGCGCCCGGCACGCGCCTGCCGCCAGGCACGCGTGAAGGCGGCGAGCGCCGCCCGGGAACCCAGCACTTCGATCTCGATCCGGTTCATCGCCATCTCCATCCCGCCAGGCGGGTGCAATCTTCGCGAAAATCTTTCAGCAGCTTTTCCAGCGACGCGAAGCGGTAGGTCTCTTCCAGATCGCCGTAGTGCCGGTGATCGCCTTTCCCTGCCTCGTTGTCGTACCGGACGAGGCAACGGTCGCCGCGGCCGCAATACAGCCGGTATTTCAGTCCGTGCGGCCGCTCCGCCGACGGCTTGGGCAGGGACCAGATCACCATTTCCACCGTCACGCCGTCCTGGACCGACCGGTAGCGGAACACTTGCCTTGCCGTCTGATGGTGCATCATACCATCACCTGATGCGCACCTGCTCGTTCAGCCGCTTGGCGTCAACGCTGTAAATGCCCGCCAGATCGCCAGCAAGGATCACCCGTCGGCCTCGTACCGTAAGGATTGGCGCCTCGACGAATTGGTCCGATCCGACAGTGCGCACATTCGGCATGGTCTTCTTGAACACGCCATACGCCAAGCCGGATGACAGCCCGTCCGAGAGTAGAATTCCCGCATGCTCGACTGGACGACCTGCCTGGTTGTGGAGCGCGACCCCGCGAAGATGAGCGGGGCCTGGGTATTCCGCGGCACGCGCGTGCCGGTGAGCGCGCTGTTCGAGAACCTGGAGGGCGGTGCGACGCTCGACCAGTTCCTGGCCTGGTTCCCGGGCGTCACCAGCGCCCAGGCCGAAGCGGTCCTCGAGCACGCCGCGCGCAGCCTGCAAGCCGCCTGACCTCGCAGCCGCGTGCGCATCCTGTTCGATCAGGGCACGCCGGCACCGCTGAGAGACCACCTGCCCGGCCACAGGGTGGAGACCGCCTACGAAAAGGGCTGGTCGGCGCTGCACATCGCGATCCTTGTCTTGCCGACAACCAGCTGGCCGCGCTTGCAGCGCATCACGAGGGAAATCGCGGCGACCGTCGACTCACTGAAACCTGGGCAATACCTGGAAGTCCCGTTTTAGCCGGGGATATCGGGCTCTGACCCCGATTTTCCTGCCGGCGGCGCGCGAGGGCTGCGGGGATTGCGGGTACCTGGAGAAGATCAGGGGCTTGCTGGGGTAGGGTCAGCCGCGGGCCAGCACCGCCTGGAGGGCCTGCGCCGGGGTCACGATCCGCACGCCGCGCAGCACGCGGCCGTACAGGTGCCCGAAGTCCCGCGCGTCGCCGGTGACGAGGTGGGTCGCGCCGCATTGCACCGCGGCGGCCAGGATCGGCGCATCTTTGGGCGGCAGGCGCTCGCCCGCCGCCCACGCGACCAGTTCAAGGGGCGCCTCGGCCACCGTGGCCGCGATTTCGAGCAGCGCGGCCAGACGCTTCTCGAAGCCGTGCGACTTGAGCTCGAGGTTCCTGCGCGCCTCTTCGCGCGCGTGCGGCGAGGTGACCAGCGCGCAGTGCCCGGCGCGCGCCAGCGCAAGCAGCTGCTGCGCCCGCCCCTCGGACCGGTGCGCCGCGGAGAACACGACATTCGCGTCGAGGAACAGCTTCAACGCCGGCGGCGCTTGAGGACTTTCGCGGCGCGGGCGGATTCTGCTGCGCTGATGCGGTTGGCCTCGTCGAATTCGCGCACCCGGGCGTCGCTGTAGATCTCGACCGGGTACACGGCCGCCGGCCGCAGCACGACGGCGCCGTCCTCGGTCGCCTCGACGATCAGGGTCGCCGAGCCCTGCAGCCCGAGCTTGCGCAGCACGCCGGCGGGCAGCGAAACCTGCCCCTTCTTGCCCAGCTTGACGATGTCCATGACCACCTCCGGATTCCGGGATTCCGGATTATGGCATGCCCGGGACCGGCCCGGGGGATCGGACTCTGGCCCGATTTTCTCCGGCTAGCGTTTGCGCTTGCTCTTGACCAGGTCGCCCAATCCCGCCAGCGGCCGGTGCGTGGCCGGCGCTTTCGCAGGCTCCTGCCCTCCCCCACCCGCCTTCGCGTCCTCGACGCGCGCGTGCTCGTTCTCATGGCAGTAGATGCACAGCAGTTCCCAGTTCGAGCCGTCGGGCGGGTTGTGGTCGTGGTTGCCGTCCTGGTGGTGCACGGTGAGCTCGCGCAGGCGCGAGGCGGGGAATTCGCGCGCGCAGCGGGTGCAGATCCAGGGCAGGAGTTTGAGCGCCGGCTCGCGGTAGGACTTTTCGCTCGACACCGCTGTAGTGTACTTCCGGCGCAAGATCGGGCGCCAACCCCGATATGCAATACGATTGCCCGATGCAAGCGCGCGCAACCTCCCCTCTGCCGTCCCAGTTCCCGCGCGAGATCTCCCGCGAGGAAATGGCGGTGCTGCCGGTGCGGCGCTACGAGGGCGAGGTCGTGGTGGTGGAAACGCCGCGGGACCTCGACCGGGCCTGGGAGGACCTCGCGCAGGAAAAAATCGTCGGCTGGGATACCGAGACACGGCCCGCATTCAGGGTGGGCGAGGCGTACCTGCCGTGCCTGGTGCAGGCGGCCACCGCGCGCGCGGTGTACCTGTTCCAGTTGCCGAAGATGGATTTTTCCGGAGTGGTCGGCGGGTTGTTCGCCGAGCCGGGGATCGTCAAGGTCGGCATTTCGGTGAAGGACGACCTGAAAAAGCTCGCACTGGTGTTTCCCCTGGAGCCGGCCTCGGTGCTCGATGCCGGCACGGTCGCGCGGCGCCACGGCATGGAGCAGACGGGGCTGCGCAACCTGGCCGGGATTTTTCTTGGCTTTCGCGTTCCCAAGGGCGCGAAAACGACGAACTGGGCGGCGCCGCGCCTGTCGGCGCAGCAGATCACCTACGCGGCCACGGACGCCTGGGCGTGCCGGGAGCTGTACCTGCGCTTCCGGACGCTGGGGATCGTCTGAGGGGGAGGGTCGAATGCGAACACGGATTGCGTACTTCATGGCCGCGGCGCTGGCGGCCGCGGCAGCGGGCGCCCCGGCGCAGAGCCGGCTGCTGCCCTGCCCGGGTTCGTTCGCCACCTCCAAGTGGTCGAACTGCTACGGCGAGGCGGTGGCGCCCAACGGCGCACGCTACGCCGGCGAATGGCTGAACGACCAGTTCCACGGGCACGGCACCAACGTCTACCTCGACGGCGCGAAGTACGTCGGCGAGTACCGCAACAACAAGCGCAACGGCCAGGGCACGCTCACGTACCGCGACGGCGCGACCTACGCCGGCGGGTACAAGGACGGCATGCGCAGCGGCAGCGGCATCTTCACCTACCCCAATGGCGTAAAGTTCGCCGGCGAGTACCGGGACGACAGGCGCAACGGGCAGGGCATCGAATACCGCGCCGACGGATCGCTGCTGCGCTCGGGAACCTGGGAAAACGACGTGTTCGCCGGGAGCCGGTAGCTTGGAATGCTATGAAGAAAACGCGCCCATCAGCCGTTGCGGCCGGGGAGGACGCCCGCGCTTTCGTCCTTGAGCGCGACGCCGGTGAGGCCGCGCGCGAGCGCCGCCGCCGCAAGCCAGTCGATGCGCCGGGCCGCCGGCTCGTAGCCCAAGCCCCCGGGCCGGATGTTCGAGACGCAGTTGCGCTCGGCGTCGGTGCGCCCCACACGCGGCGCGTACGTGAGGTAAGCGCCCAGGCTGTCGGGCGAGGAAAGTCCCGGGCGCTCGCCGATGAGCACGACGACGAGTTGGGCACCCAGGCGCGCGCCGATCTCGTCGCCGAGCGCGACCCTGCCCTGCAACGCGATCGCCGCCGGCGCCGCGGCCCAGCGCTGCGGCGCAAGCGCGATCAGCGCGCGCACGAGCGCAACGGCGTGGCGTTCCACCGCCAAGGCGGAAAGTCCGTCTGCAATGACCAACGCAAGTTGTTTTTCGTTTTTATTCAAAAAAGAATTCTGTGAAAGCCGGCGACCCAGGTCGGGGCGCCGCAAATACGTTGCCCGGTCCGGCGCCGCGCTGCGCACTACCTGTGAAGACAGATTCAAACTGGATAATTCAAAAATCAGCTTCTCCGCGTCCAGGGCCCGGTGCACCGCGTCGCGGGCGCGCGCGTGCGCGAGGCCGAAGCGCAGCAGCTCGCCGGTGGGCAGCGCGCTCCCGGCGCGCCCGAGCGCGATGCGCGCCGGGGTGAAGCTGCGAAGCGCAGTCCAGGGATTTGCAGTGATGGGTTGGTTTTTCACGAGGAAATTTCTTTCACGGCGGACAGAAGCAAAGGCGATGCCTCTGAAAGCAACTTCCCATCTGCTCCCACCACGCCCATTTTCTCCAGCCAGGCCTCGAACTCGGGCGCGCGCTTGAGATTCATCACTTCGCGCAGGTAGAGCGCGTCGTGGAACGAGGTGCTCTGGTAGTTGAGCATCACGTCATCCGCCCCCGGCACGCCCATGATGTAAGTGACGCCCGCGGCGCCCAGCAGCGTGAGCAGCGTGTCCATGTCGTCCTGGTCTGCCTCGGCATGGTTGGTGTAGCAGACGTCCACGCCCAGCGGCACGCCGAGCAGCTTGCCGCAGAAGTGGTCTTCCAGGCCGGCGCGCACGATCTGCTTGCCGTCGTAGAGGTATTCCGGGCCGATGAAGCCGACCACGGTGTTGACGAGCAGGGGCTCGTAGGCGCGCGCGACCCCGTAGGCGCGAGCTTCCAGGGTCTGCTGGTCGCAGCCGTGGTGCGCGCCGGCCGAGAGGCTGCTTCCCTGCCCGGTCTCGAAATACATGACGTTGTCGCCCACGGTTCCCCGTTTCAACGATCGAGCTGCAGCCAGGGCTTCTTTGAGCAGGGAAAGGGAAATTCCAAAACTTTCGTTGGTCTTTTGCGTGCCGCCGATCGACTGGAACACCAGGTCCACCGGCGCGCCGCGTTCGATGGCCTGGATCTGGCCGGTGACATGGGTGAGGACGCAGGACTGCGTCGGGATGCCGAAGCGCGCGATCAGCTCGTCCATCATGCGCCAGAGCGGCAGGAAGGCCGCCAGGCCGTCGCCCGCCGGGTTGATCCCGATCACCGCGTCGCCGCAGCCGTAGAGCAGGCCATCCAGCATCGAGGCGGCGATGCCGCGCGCATCGTCGGTGGGATGGTTGGGCTGCAGACGGACGGAGAGCCGGCCCGGCAGGCCGATGGTGTTGCGAAAGCGCGTCACCACGCGGCATTTGCGCGCGACCGACACCAGGTCCTGATTGCGCATCAGCTTGGACACCGCGGCGGCCATCTCGGGGGTGAGACCGGGCGCTGCCGCGCTCACCTGTTGTGCGGACCCGGCAAGGAGCCACTCGCGAAACTCGCCCACGGTGAGGCTCGCCACCGGCGCGAACGCGGCCCTGTCGTGGCCGTCGATGATGAGCCGCGTGACATCGTCCTCCTCGTACGGAACGAGCGCTTCGCCGAGGAACGCCGCGAGCGGCAGATCGGCGAGCGCCATGCGCGCGGCCATGCGTTCCTCCGCGCTCGCGGCGGCGACCCCGGCCAGCGCATCGCCCGAGCGGTAGGGCGACGCGCGGGCAAGCAGCGTCTTCAGGTCGGTGAACCGGTAGGTGACGCCGTCGACGGTGTGGGCGTGGGCCATGACCCTATTCAGCGCAGGCGATCAGTAGTCCGTGTACTTTTTCATGCTGCCGCGCACCTGGCCGGCGGGATACTTCTGCGCATTCTTCGCGATCTTCTTCGTCGCGGCATCGAGCAGGTCGACATCCAGCTTGTCGGCCAGGCGGACGAGGTAGATCAGCACGTCGGCCATTTCGTCGCGCACCGCGTCGCGTTTCTCCGGCGGCAGGCGGTGCGATTCGGCCTCGGTGAGCCACTGGAAGTGTTCGAGCAGTTCGGAGGCCTCGACGCTCAGCGCCATCGCGAGGTTCTTGGGGGAATGGAACTGGTCCCAGTCCCGCTCGGCGACGAATTTTCGGAGCGTGTCACGCAGCGCAATCATCGGATTCTCCAGTCGACGCAACCATACCCTGCCCCGCTCACGCCTGCCACACTGCATAGCCTTCCTCCTGCAGCGCAATGGCCAGCTCGACCTCCATGTCGCGCGCGGCCTCGTAGGGCATCGGGTTGGCGTAGGCATAGAGCCCGGGCAGGAGGCGCAATCCGAAGCGCTGCACGTAGCTGTTGGCGCGGATGCCGGCCTTGTGCTTGGCGAAGCGAACCTCGGGGGTGAGGCCGGTGCAGCCGACGTAGACGCAGGGCTTGAGGATGTCGCGGTCGGGGTTGGCCTTGCGGAAGCGCGCGCTATTGAGGACCGCGCCGTCGAGCTCGACGACGTAGACGTTGTGGCGGGCGCGCGGGCGGCGCTTCCTGGCGGCTTTGTTCGCTTTTGGCCCGACGGCGGCGTGTTTCATTTCTGAGCGCATTCTATCGAGGCCGGTCTGCAATAATCGGCCTCCTGCCGGAGCGCCCCCAGATGAACGAACATGCCGATGCCGATTCGCTATCCCTTGCCCGCTACGGCGTGGGCCAGCCCGTGCCGCGCACCGAGGACCCGGTGCTGCTGCGCGGCGAAGGCCGCTTCACCGACGACCTGAACGAGCCGGGGCAGGCGTATGCGCACATCGTACGAAGCCCGCACGCCCATGGTTTGATAAGAAAGATCGATATTGAAAATGCGAAGAGCATGCCCGGAGTACTCGCCATCTACACCGGCGCGGAACTCGCGGCCTACGGCCCGCACAAGTGCATCGCACCGCTCATGAACCGCGACGGCAGCCCGATGAAGAAGCCGGTGCGGCGCTCGTTGGCGACCGACAAGGTGCGCTTCGTGGGCGACCCGGTCGCCTGCGTCGTGGCCGGGACGGCGCTGCAGGCGCGCGACGCCGCCGAGGCGGTCGAGCTCGACATCGAGCCGCTGCCGGCGGCGAGCCTCGCGAGTGCGGCGGCGAAGCCGGGCGCGCCGCAGCTCTACGACGACGTGCCGGGAAACGTCGCCTGCGACTTCCACTTCGGGGACGAGGAAAGGGTCGCCGCCGCCTTCGGGCGCGCCGCGCACGTCACCAAGCTCGCGCTGCGCAGCACTCGCATCGTGGTCGCGGCGCTGGAGCCGCGCGCGGCGATCTGCGCCTACGACGCAGCCTCGGGCCGCTTCACGCTCACCGCGCCCGGCCAGGGCGTGTTCGGCATGAAGAACCAGCTCGCAGAGATCCTCGGCCTGCCGCCGGAGAAGGTGCGCATGCGCAGCTTCCACGTCGGCGGCTCGTTCGGCATGAAGGGCTCGATCTACCCCGAATACGTGTGCCTCGCGCACGCCGCGCGCGCGCTCGGGCGGCCGGTCAAGTGGACCGACGACCGCTCCGGCAGCTTCGTGTCCGACCAGCACGGCCGCGACCACGAGATGACCGCGGAGCTCGCGCTCGACAAGGAGGGAAATTTCCTCGCGCTGCGCGTCACCGGCTACGGCAACGTCGGCGCCTACCTCGGCGTGGTGGCGCCGCTGCCGCCGACGATGAACGCGGTGAAGAACACACCGAGCGTCTACCGCACGCCGCTGCTGCAGGTGTCCACGAAGGTGATGTTCACCAACACCTCGCCCGTGGGCCCCTACCGCGGCGCGGGCCGCCCCGAGGGCAACTACTACATGGAGCGGCTGATCGACAACGCCGCGGCCCAGATGGGCATCGACCGGCTGGAGCTGCGCCGGCGCAACCACATCCGGCCCGAGCAGATGCCCTACAAGGCCGCCTCGGACATGACCTACGACAGCGGAGAGTTCGGGGCCGTTCTTGAAAAAGCATTGGCATTTGCAGATACAAAAAATTTCAACGCAAGGAAAGAACAATCCCGCTCGCGCGGCAAGCTGCGCGGCCTGGGCATCGGCAGCTACCTCGAGGTGACCGCGCCGCCCAACAAGGAGATGGGCGGCATCCGCTTCGAAACCGAGGGCGAAAACGCCGGCGCCGTGACGCTGATCACCGGCACGCTCGACTACGGCCAGGGGCACGCGACGCCGTTCGCGCAGGTGCTCGCCGCGCGCCTCGGCGTCCCGTTCGAGCGCATCCGCCTGCGCCAGGGCGATTCCGACGAGCTCGTGTTCGGCGGCGGCACCGGCGGCTCGCGCTCGATGATGATGAGCGGCGCGGCGATCGCGCAGGCCGCGCAAAAGGTGATCGCGCTGGGCCGCGAGCTCGCGGCGGAAGAACTCGAGGCCGCCGCCGCCGACATCGAGTTCCGCGGGGGCCGGTTTGCGGTGGCCGGAACGGATCGAAGCATTGATATTTTGAATTTAAGTAAAAAACATCCCAGGAAGCTCGACGTAACGCACGTCACCGAGGTGGTTCCCTCCTCGTTCCCCAACGGCTGCCACGTGGCCGAGGTCGAGATCGACCCGGAAACCGGCGTGGTGCAGGTCGTACGCTACGACTCGGTCAACGACTTCGGCACCATCGTCAACCCGCTACTCGTCGCGGGCCAGATCCACGGCGGCGTGATGCAGGGCATCGGGCAGGCGCTGATGGAGACCGCGAGGTTCGATGAGACCGGCCAGCTCCTTACCGGCTCGTTCATGGACTACGCGCTGCCGCGCGCCGACGACGCGCCGCCCGCGATCGGCTTCGCCAGCCACGCGGTGCCGGCGACGACCAACCCGCTCGGCGTCAAGGGCTGCGGCGAGGCCGGCTGCGCGGGCGCCCTCGCTTCGGTGATGAATGCGATCGTGGACGCACTCTCCGAATACGGCATCCGCGAGTTCGACATGCCGGCGACGCCGGAGCGCGTCTGGCGCGCGATTCGCGAGGCGCGGGCTAGACTTTAGCTAGGAAACGACACCATGGATTGGATCCTCAACCTGCTCGGGCGTAAGCTCGCCAAGTACCTTTCCAAGCGACTACCGCAGGGCGCGCAGGCGGCCACCTCGCCGCCAGAGAAGCTCGCCGGGGCGCTGGAGCCCGGCGACGTGCTGCTGGTCGAGGGCAACACGCGCGTCAGCGTCGCGATCAAGTACCTCACGCAGTCCACCTGGTCGCACTCGGCGCTGTACATCGGCGATGCGCTGGGCGCGCCGCCGGCAGGCGAGGAGCCCAAGGTGCTGATCGAGGCGGATCTGCGCGCGGGGGTGCGCGCGGTGCCGCTCAGCCGTTTCGCCGGCCTGCACACGCGCATCTGCCGGCCGGTGGGCCTCGCGCCGGAGGATCTACGCAAAGTCATCGATTTCGCGGTGGCGAATATCGGCGAGGCCTACGACCTTAAGAACCTGCTGGACCTCGTGAGGTACGTGTTGCCGACGCCGCCGGTGCCTTCGCGCTGGCGCCGGCGCATGATCGCTTTGGGCAGCGGCGACCCGACGCGCGCCATCTGCTCGACGCTGATCGCGGAGGCTTTCGGCCTGGTGCGCTACCCGATCCTGCCGACCTACCTGCCGCCGCAGCCCGGCGCGCAGGCCGAGGCGGCGCAGGAGGAGCTGCTGCAGATCCGCCACCACAGCCTGTACGTGCCGCGCGACTTCGACATCTCGCCCTACTTCGCGATCGTGAAACCGAGCCTGTTGCACGACTTCAACTACCGCAAGCTTCGCTGGGCGGAGCAGCGAGGGAAATCAATCGGGCCCTGACCCCGATGTTGGCTGTACGGAGAATTTCCGCGGATTCAGGATGCGAAAGGGCCTGGTGCGCCGCGCGAGTTCCAACAGCGCGTGGTCCTTGGTGACGAGGCAGTCGGCGCGCGCGGCGAGCGCGGCGTTGAGGAATTTCTGGTCGTCCGGGTCGCGGCACTTCGGCAGCTGCGCGCGCTCGGCTTCCGGCACCGCGGTGTCGATGCGCCGCGCGATGCGCCGGCTTTCCGCGAGGCAGGCGGCTTGCGCGGCGGCATCGAGCGTGTGCTTGCCCAGCTCGTAGCCGAGCACGCGTTCCAGTTCGGCCTCGCAGGCGGCGTCGATGAAGACCTCCGCGCGCCCATCGGAAACTGCATTTTGAAGATGAAAAACAGATGCATCCTTGAACACCAGCCAATCGAGCCAGATGTTGGTGTCGAGGACGATGCGCTTGGGCGGCATGCGCACGGGACTTTACACGCCGGACGCGAAAAACCTCGCAATTTCCTGAATTTACGCGTAAAGTCCGCAGCCTCGCAGTTTGATTCCGGCAAGCTCCCTTCGGTTTGGCGCAGCGGCTTCCGGCCAACCTTAGGAAATCATGAGCTTCTCCACGCTCGGCCTCGACCCGTCCCTGCTCGCTACCCTGACCACGCTCGGCTACACCGAGCCGACGCCCGTGCAGCGCGCGGCGATTCCCGAGGCGATCGCCGGCGGCGACCTGCTGGTGTCCTCGCAGACCGGCAGCGGCAAGACCGCCGCGTTCCTGCTGCCGGCGCTGCAGCGCCTGTACGGCCCCGCCACCGGCTCAGGGATAGGCCCGCGCATCCTCGTACTGACGCCGACGCGCGAGCTCGCGCTGCAGGTGCAAAAGGCGGCGCACGGCTACGGCAGCACCCAGCGCATGCGCACCGCAAGCCTCGTCGGCGGCATGCCCTACGGGCTGCAGTTGAAGCTGCTCTCCAAGCCGGTGGATATCGTCATCGCCACGCCCGGGCGGCTCAAGGACCACCTGGACCGCCGCACCGTGACCCTCGGCCGCGTCGAGCTGCTGGTGCTGGACGAAGCCGACCGGATGCTCGACATGGGCTTCCAGGAAGAGATCGACGCCATCGTCGCGCGCATCCCGAAAGAGCGCCAGACGCTGCTGTTTTCGGCGACGCTGGAGGGCATCGTCGGCCACCTCGCGCAGCGCGTGACGAAAAACGCGCAACGCATCGCCATCGCGCGGGTGGAGGAAACCAAGCTCGACATCACGCAGCACGCCCTGGTCGCCGACAACGACGCGCACAAGGGCCGCATGCTGGACGTGATACTGCGCGAGTCGGAGGTGGACCAGACCCTCGTGTTCACCGCCACCAAGCGCGCCGCCGAGGACCTCTCGGGCGAGCTGCTCGGCAAGGGCTTCGACGTAGGCGCGCTGCACGGCGACATGCGCCAGCGCGAGCGCAGCCAGATGCTGCAACGCCTGCGCGACGGCAAGATGAAGGTGCTGGTGGCGACCGACGTCGCCGCGCGCGGCATCGACGTGCCCGGCATCAACCTGGTGGTGAATTACGACGCGCCGCGCCAGGCCCAGGACTACGTGCACCGCATCGGCCGCACCGGCCGCGCCGGGCGCGCCGGCGTCGCGGTCACTTTCCTTGGCCACGACGACCGGCACCTGGTGCGCCAGATCGAGCGCTTCACCGGCAACGTCGTCAGCATGATGGTGATCCCCGGCCTCGAGCCCAGGGCAACTCAGCGCTTCGGCAACCGCGCAAGAAACCGGTCGAGCTGATCGGCGAAGCGCTTGCGGTCGCCCTGGTCCAGCACGGCCGGGCCGCCGGTCTGAACGCCGGTTTCGCGCAGCTTTTCCAGGAAGTCGCGCGTCGCCAGGCGCTCGCGGATGTTTTCGGTGGTGTAGAGCTCGCCGCGCGGATTGAGCGCGTGGCCGCCCCGCGCGACCACATCGGCCGCCAGCGGAATATCGGCGGTGATCACCAGGTCGCCCGGTGCCAGGCGCTTGGCAATCTCATTGTCGGCCACATCGAAGCCGCGCGCCACCTGCAACGAGCGGATGAAGGGCGAGCGCGGCGAGTGCAGCGGCTTGTTCGCGACCAGCGTCAGCGGGATGGCGGAGCGCTCCGCCGCGCGATAGAGGATGTCCTTCACGACCGCCGGGCAGGCGTCGGCGTCTACCCAGATGTGCATGTCATTTCGTCGGCTGGGCCGAGGCGGCCCAGAGCCCTCTGCGCTTGTGCTTTGCATGCTCTTCCAGCACCAGCAGCCGCTCGGCGCGGGCGCGGGATTTCTCGCCGCCGGGGATGTTGACCGCGACACCCTTGACGCGCGCCAGCCCCGCGAGCACCAGGATTTCGTCCAGCCCCCTGCCGCCGACCTGCACCATGCCGTAGTACCTCGGGTCCTTGGCGCTGCCCTGGGCGTAGGCCTTGCGGGTCAGGACGACGAACGGCACGCGCAGTGTGTCGCGCACGAACCCCCGCGCTTTGGCGCCGGCTTTCAGGGTCTCGTCCAGCGTGGCGCCGAAATGCTCGGCCTGCTCGCGTGTGCGTTCCCCATAAGTCAGGTTGGTTTCCGGCGTGTCGACGAAGTAGAGCCGAACCACGAACTCATCGGCGCCGCAGCGCACATGAAAGCTGTCGCCGTCATTGTTGGCATGCGATACGTACCGGCAATCGGCAAGCGCGGACCACTCCTTGCGATCTGCCGCCGCCGCGCTGGCCGCGAAGCAAAGGAGCAGAACCAGAACCCTCACGACAAGAGCTTCGCCAGCTCGCCGCTCGCATGCAGCCGCGCGAGGTCTTCCGCGCCGCCCACCAGCACACCCTTGACGAACACCATCGGGAAGGTGGGCCAGCCGGTCCACATCTTGAGCGCGTTGCGGCGCCGCCAGCCGCCCAGGTAGCTGCCGTATTCCAGGTACTTGTGGCGGATGTTGTCCTTGTCGAGCAGCCTGCGCGCGTGCTTCGGCATGGGGTTCTGCCGCATGCCGACCACCACCACGGCGTTGGCGGCGATCGCGTCCTGCACTTCCTTCACGATCTCGGCATTCAGGCCGGCGATCTTGTCGCGTATGGCGGGGTGGATGCGGGCTTCGTCTAGGATGCTGCGCGGCATGCTTTTCTCCCGATCGGGCATACTATATGGAGGAAGGAGATATTCGCATGAAATTCTCGACGATCCCGTCCATCGCGACCGCACTTTTCCTCCTGCTCCCTTGCACCGCGCCCGCGCAGGAGGACCCCGAGGCAGTGTACGGAAAATTCCACCGCGCGGCGGCCTCGGGCAACCTGGAAGAAATGGCCAAGTACGGGCCGGATGCCCGCCGCGCCGAACTCGCAACGATGTCCGCCGCGCAGAAGGACGCCAATGTCAAGATGCTCGCCGCGATGATGCCGCGCGCCTTCACGCTGCGCAGCAAGCTGGTGAATCCCGACGGCCGCAGCGCGCGCCTGATCGTGAGCGGCCAGGGCGAGTCCATCGTGGAGGGCAAGCCCGAGACGCTCTACGGCATGATCAGGATGGTGATGGCGCGCGGCGAATGGAAGGTGGACGAGAGCAGCTGGAGCAACGCGCAGCCGGGGATCCTCGCGCGGGTGCAGCCGGCCGGTTCGCTTTCGGTCGATAAGGCGGCGCTGAAGGCCGCGGGGAAACCGCAGGGCGCGCCGGTGGTGGGCTCGACCTCCGCCACGCCCCCGCGCAAACTCGGCACCGCCAAGCCGGCGTGCGTCTACAAGCCGGTGATGACTGCCGAAGACATGGACAACTGCAGGTAAAAAAACCTAGCGCTTCTTGTACTGCGGGCGCCGCACCGGCGCGGCCATCGGACGCTCGTCCTTGTGCCGGAAACTGATGCGGCCGCGGGTGAGGTCGTAGGGCGAAATCTCGAGACTGACGCGGTCGCCCGCGAGGATCCTGATGCGGTGCCTGACGACCTTGCCGCCGGCGTAAGCGAGCACGCTCGCGCCGTTGGTGAGCTCGACCCGGAATTGCGTGTTGGGCAGGACTTCCTGCACCACGCCTTCCATCTCGAGCATCTCTTCCTTGGCCATGCAAAATTCCTTTGCTTACAGGGACGCGCAGTATAGCTCAGCCCCGTGCCAGCTCAGTCCCGTGCGCGGTAATGCATCGGAAACAGGCGCTGCACCACCGGCCCATCGGCAGCCCACGCCTTGCAGGCGTCGATGAAATACGGCTTCTGGCCCGGCTCGGAAGATGCGGGCTCGGAAACCACGTCGGGGCCCGATTTCCAGCTTCCCATGGTCTGGAAGGCGACGGTGGCCATCGGCATCAGGAGTTCGGTGATGTGGGTGCAGCCCCTGGTGCGGCCGACCGCCTCGGTCACCGCCTTCCTCCAGCCGCCGCCGATTTTCGCGCCGATGAGCGCCTGGTAGCCCGGCGCCACGCTCGGGCAGACGTCGTAGGGCGCGTGGTTGGTGGTCACCTCGATGCCGCGCACCGTCATGCCGCGATCGAGCGTCAGGCGCACCTGCATGTCGTGCACGTGCGCGCCGGCCTTGCGCAGTCCGCGGTAGGGCTCGTCGGTGTCGTAGGCCTTGGTGTCGATGATCTGCGCCTCGATGTCGTAGAAGCCGTCGTCGCGCTCGAAGCCCTCGCACCGGATGGTGCGCGTATGCAGGTGGCGCCGGGATACAGGGTCAGGAAGGCTCATGGGGTTCTCGCTTTTCTTTCTGGACCTACTGTACCAAACGCAACACCGGTCTTGCCGTCACAGCGATGCACGTTTACAGTCGAAGCATGAATGTTTCGGTAAGCGAACTCCGGCGACACTGCCACAAACTTCTCCGCAAGGTTGAGCACACCGGGATCTCGCTTGAGATCGCGCGGCGAGGCCGCATCGTAGCCCATCTGCACTACTGCGAGTCATCGCTTGCATCTGGTTCCGAAAAGCCATGGCTGAAGCTGCGCGCACTGGGTGGCCGATTGCTTGCTGCGCCGGAGGAATCAACGGTGCACACCGATGATTTCGACGCACTCCGGCTTAGGAAGTTTTAAGGAGACGGCGAGATTTTTTCAATGCACGTGATTTCCGCGAAAATTGACTGAGAAAAGAAAACTGACAGGAAAAACGCAAACCATTTACCAGCCACTGCCGCCTCCCCCGCCGCCACCGCCGCCCGACGATCCGCCGCCGCTGCTGCCGCCCGAGCTGGATGACCCCGAACTGCTGCTTGGCGGCGTCGAGGCCGCGCTGATGGTTTTTCCCATGTCCGCGATCGAGTCGGTGAAACCGCCCACGCTGTAGCTGGAGTCGCTCGAGCTCGATACATAGTAGGCCGCCATGGCCGCCGCGAGCGCGGAGGCGCCCAGCACTCTCGCAAAGGCGTCGGCCCAGGTCTTCTCCACGCCCAGCGCCACCGCGTAGGGCAGGAACCTGGCGAACTCTTCCTTGGTGCGCGGCGGCATTTTCATGCGCACCAGGTCGTCGCCCTCCGCGACGCTCAGGTACTGGCGCAGGCCCTCGACCTCGTCCTCCAGCCTGCGGCCTTCCACCGTGTAGGCGGGCAGCAGCTTCGCGGCCGCGAACAGCGCGATCGCCATGGCAGCGCCGAGGGCGATCATTACCGGAAGAACGGCGCCGAACAATAACATCGCGCCCATCGTCCCCGCGGCGATGACGAAGCCGAACATGAGCGAGCCGTTGTTGCGCGAGAAAAGTTTCTCGCCGAAGTGCTTCTTGAGCGCCTCGTCCAGGCCGGCCCGCGCCTGCTGCACCACCGGATCGTAGGTGGCGCCGATGCCGCGTACGCCCTGCGCCGGCGCCAGCGCGGCGACCGCCTGTTCCCCGGGCAGCCATTCGACGCTCTTGCCGGTGCGCGCGAGCTCATAGGAGCCGCGCTCCTGCCTGATCGTCAGGTAGCCGCGCTGGCCGAGGCCCAGCAGCGCGGAGGCGAAGCAGCGGTCGTCGCATCGCATCCGGTCGAGGTAGCGCGCGGCCGCCGGCCCCATGCCCTTGGGCGCCTCGTAGCGCGGGAACGGCGGGCCGGTGCGCGGATCGCGCCCCACCGCGGCCCAGCGCCAATAGAGGAAGGCGAGCAGCAGCAGGAATCCCGCCGCTCCGAACACCTCGCCCAGGTTGTCGTTCAGCCAGCGCTCGAAGCGCTCGCGCAAGGTCGGCGGCGTGACGATGCCCTTGGGAAAGGAGAACACGATGGTCAGCCCCTCGCCGGCGCCGAGCTTGCGCGTGGTACGGAATGCCGCTCCGCCATCGCGCACCTGGGCAACGTAGTCGCGCCCCTTGGCGCCGAAGGACCCGGTGTAAGCCTCCGTCTTGAGCTGCGCAGCGGGCACTGCCTGCGGCAGCGCAACTTCCGCGGCAATGCTGTCCATCGCGAACGTCCAGCCGTTGCCGTTCACGTTCCAGTAGAGCTCGTCGTGGTCATCGAAGAAGCCGAGCTGATAGCGGGTACGGTAGGTGATCTCGTAAGTGTGCGGCCCGCGCGGCAGCATCACGTTCGAGTTGCCGATGCGCAGGCTGACCCCGTTCGCCTGGCGCGCCGGCGACCACGGCTCCGCAGCGCCGTCGCGCTTCACGCCCAGCACCTCGAAGGGCACCGTGACGCTGCGCCCGAGCCGGTCGCGGTAATCGGTCGGGAAATCGCGCAGGATGCCGCGCTGGATCTGCCGTCCCTCGGCCTGTACCACGATCGTCTCGGTGACCGTGAGCCAGCCGTCGGCGGCGATCTGTATGCGGCTGTGGAACGAAAGTATTTTTTCTTCAGCTTTTGTTGCTGAAGTCAAAAACACCGCGAGAAAAAACAAAAGCCATTTCATAGCTGCACCTTTACCGCCGCCCGGTCTTCCGTTTCGAAGAACGGCAGCGGCTCGAAGCTGAAGGCGCGCGCCACGATGACCTGGGGGAAGGACTCGAGCCGGTTGCGGTACTGCTTGACCGCGCCGTTGTAGAAACGCCGCGCGTACTGCAGCTGGTCCTCGGTGTCGACCAGCTTGGCCGAGAGGTCGCGGAAGTTGGCGTCGGCTTTGAGTTGCGGGTAGGCCTCCTGCAGCAGCAGGACCTGCTTCAGCTTCGCGCCCAGCTCGCGCTCGCTTTCGAAACGCCCCGCATCGACGCCCGGCTTGGCCGCCACGGCTGCCGAGCGCAATTGCGCCACCGAGGTGAGCAGCGCCTGCTCGTGCGATGCGTAGCCGCGCACCGCCTCGACCAGCTGCGGCACCAGGTCGGCGCGGCGCTTGAGCTGCACGTCGATGTCGGCGAACCCTTCGCGTGCGAGGTTGCGGTCCGCTATCAGGCGGTTGTAAATCCAGACCGCGGCGATCAGCACCGCCGCCAGCAACGCAACGCCAATCCAGGTCCCTGTGCTCATGGCGCCGGCATTATCGGCTGACGCGGTTCCTGCCGCCGCGCTTGGCGCGGTAGAGGGCCTCGTCCGCGGCCTTCAGGACCAGCGCGGGGGTCGCGCCCTGGCCGGCTTCCATTGCCGCGGGCCCGGCGGCGCCGATCGAGATGGTGACCGAGAGGGTCTGCTCCGGCGTCGGCACGTCCTCCTCCGCCGGGGTACGCAGCTGCTCGCCCAGCTCCTTGGCCTTGGGACGGTCCTCGCCCCGCACCGCCATGCGGTAAGCCGCGACCGAGGCGCGGATCGCATCCAGGTGCGGCATTGCCTCGTCCAGCGTCGCGCCGGCGAACAGCACGGTGAATTCCTCGCCGCCGTAGCGGAACGCGCGCCCGCCGCCTTCGACCCCGGCGAGGCGCGCCGCGACCAGCTTCAGCACCTGGTCGCCGACGTCGTGGCCGTGCGAGTCGTTGAAGGACTTGAAATGGTCCACGTCGGCCATCGCCAGTACGTAGCGCGGCCCCAGGCCCGCCATCGCCTCCTGCAGCGCGCGCCGGCCCGGCAGACCGGTCAGCTCGTCGTTGAACGCGAGCCGGTGCGACTCCTGCAGCATGGCGACGATCAGGATCGCGCCCGCCGCCGCGCTGAACACGCCGAAAACCGCCTCGTTGGCGGCCCACTCGCAGCCGATGAAAAAAGCCACCAGCGCGCCCGCCTGGCCGACCGCGATCGGCGACACCAGTCCGCCTTTGTGGGGCCAGGCGCGCCAGAGCGCGGCGCTGAATGCCGCGCAGAACAGCAGCCGCCCGAGGATCGGCGCCGGCGGCGAGCGCAGCAGCCAGTGCTCCACCATCTCCTGCCAAACCGCGCCCGAGAGCGCGCTGCGGCCGGAGGAAGCGATCCACGCCACCAGCAGGAGCTCGCCCGCGACGATGAAGAACCACCGGTGATCGCCGTGGTAGGACACGCCGCGCTCCGGCAGCAGCAGCGCGACCAGGATGTTGAGCGGCACCAGCACCAACGCCGCCGTGTACACCGCGCGGGCGGCAAAGCTGTCGGCGCCGAAATCGAGCGCGTAGCGGTAGCCCGCGTAGGCGAGCAGCAGCGACACCGCGGCGACGAACGCCCGCCCGCGGTTGAACCAGAGGCTGATCCCCGCCCCCGCCAGCAGCACGAAGTACGCCCCGGCCTCTTTCAGCCCCGCGAGCGAGGGCGGCAGCGAGGGCCCGGTCCAGAGCGCAAGCGCGGCGGCCACGATGATCACCGCGGGGGCGATCATGGGACGGAATTCAGCGGCGAGCGGGACGCGCACGCGAGCGGGCCTTGCGTTTCGTTCAGACCCCCAGCCGGTCGGGGCGGAAGCCGACGTCGCAGACCTTGCCGCGCTGGGCCCGCTTGCCAAGATAATCGGAGAGGTCTTTCTTGCCTATTGCCGTGGTTTTCGGGCTTCGCCTGAATCCCGAAACCGTCAATGAAGACCCGTCTGTAACTGCAACCCCCGCCAACGTCACCTGGTCGGGCAGCGCCATGATCTGCACGCCGACGCCGCCGTTCGGCCGCACCGGCAGCTCAATCATCGGGAAAACCAGCAGGCGGGCGTCCGACGAGAGCGCCGCCAGCCGCGGTTGCTTTATTTCTTTTTGAATAAATACAGGAGGCAGCGCTTTCGCGCCCTCGGGCACGCTCATGAAGTCCTTGCCCTGCTTGGTCTTGGTGGCGAGGTCGCCCAGCTTGCACAGGAAGCCGTTGCCGGCGGAATTGACCATCAGCAACTGGGCGTCGGCGTGCCCCAAGCCGATCCAGACGATGTCGTCCGGGCCGGAATTGATGAGCGTGTTCATCGGCGCGCCGTCGCCGCGCCCGGAGGGCAGCGCTGCCGCCTCCACGCTGAAGCACTTGCCGCCCGAGGCGAGCACCGTGAGCGTGTCGGTGGTCTTGCACTCGAGCTCCATCGAGCGCGCGTCGCCGTCCTTGAAGTTCACCGAATCCATCTCGAGGCCGTGGCCGATGCGGCCGCGTACCCAGCCCTTTTTCGACAGGATCACCGTGATCGGCTCTTCGAGCATGGTGTGCTCGATGGAGGAGCGCTCGTCCGCCTTGATCAGCGTGCGGCGCTCATCTCCGTAGGTTTTTGAATCTTGCTGCAATTCAGAAATAACCAGTTTCTTCAAGTCCTTTTCATCGGCAAGAATATCTTTCAAGCCCTTTTTCTCGGCTTCCAGCGCCTTCCTCTCCTCGTTCAGCTTGACGCCGTCCAGCTTGGTCAGCTGCCCGAGCCGCAGGTTGACGATGTCCTCCGCCTGCCGCTCGGAGAATTTGTATTTTTCCCGCAACTTCGCTTTCGCTTCCGGCTGGTCTTCCGAGGAGCGGATCAGCGTGATGATCTCGTCTATCTTGACGAAGGCCGTCAGGCGGCCCATCACAATGTGCAGCCGTTCCTCGCACTTGTCGAGCCGGTGCTGGGTGCGGCGGCGGACCGTCTTGATGCGGAACTCGCCCCACTCCCGCAGGATCGTGACCAGGTCCTTGGTCTCGGGCAGGCCGTCCAGTCCGATCCAGGTCAGGTTGAGCGCGAAGCGCGATTCCAGGCTCGTATGCACGAGCAGCGTCTTCATCGTCTCCTCGGCGCTCTGGCGCGAGGAGCGCGGCTCGATCACGAGACGCAGCTTGGATTTGCGGTCGGATTCGTCCCGCACCGTTTCGATCTGCTCGAGCATGAACTGCTTGAGCCGCCGCTGCTCCTGCGACACCTCCTTCTTGCCGGTGGAGGGCTTCGGGTTGACCAGCGCCTCGATCTCCTCCAGCACCTGCCGGCAGGACACGCCGTGCGGCAGCTCGGTGATGACGATGCGCCACTGGCCGCGCGCGAGCTGCTCGATCTGCCAGCGCGCGCGCATCGCGATCGAGCCGCGGCCGGTCTCGTAGGCGGTGCGGATCTCGTCGCGCGCCGCGATGATCTGCCCGCCACCCGGGAAATCGGGGCCGGGAAGCATCTCCAGCAATTCCTTGACGGTCGTTTTCGGATGCTTGATGACCAGCGCCGCCGCCGCCGCCACTTCCTTCAGGTTGTGCGAGGGTATGCGCGTGGAAAAGCCCACCGGGATGCCGAAGGAGCCGTTCAGCAGGCCGAACGGCAGGCGCGCGGGCAGCAGCTGCGGCTCGTCGAACTTGCCGTCGTAATTCTTGGCGAACTCGACGGTTCCTTCATTTATTTCACTTAAAAGCAATTCTGAAAACTTCGAAAGCCTTGCTTCCGTATAGCGATAAGCCGCGGCGGAATCGCCGTCCCGGCTGCCGAAATTTCCCTGGCCGTCGATCAGCGGATAGCGCATCGAGAACGGCTGCGCCAGGTGCACCAGCGCCTCGTAGGTCGAGGAATCGCCGTGCGGGTGGTACTTGCCCAGCACCTCGCCGACGTAGCGCGCGCACTTGGCGAATCCAGGCGTACCTGCCTGATTCATTGAAAAAAGAATTCTTCTCTGCACAGGCTTCAACCCGTCGGCGACCTCCGGCAGCGCGCGCGCCTTGACGGTGGAAACCGCGTAGCCCAGGTAGGCCTGCGAGGCGTGGCGCTCGATCGGCGCGGCGTCGTCGCCGTTCTCGTTCAGAAAGAGGTCGGGGGTTCTGTCATCCATGGGTTATCCGAATAGGTCGAATTGCTTGTCCGCCATCGCCACCGCGGCCTCGATGAATTTCTTTGCCTTGTCGAGCTCGTCCGCGGCGCCCGCACGGCCCGCCGCCTGCCACGTGTACTTGTGCTTGGCGTTCTTATCCGTGTGCACCGTCACCTTGCCGAGCTTTTTCTTGCCGAGCCAGTAGACGTGGCCGTTGTAGCCGCGTTCCCAGGCCGGCTTTTGCTTCCGCACCTTTTGCTTCTTAGACATCCGCTTCGACGGTCTTCCAGTGCTCGCGCATCCAATTCCTTCGTCCTTCCGCCTCTCCGGAATCCATTAGCAGTTCAAACTTCAGACGCACGGCCTGCATTTGTTTGGGATCCAATTGCATCCGCACCAGGCGCCGCGAATCCGGGTTCATCGAGGTTTCCCAGAGCTGCTCGGGATTCATTTCGCCCAGGCCCTTGAAGCGCGAGATTTCCCAGGAATCCTCCTTCACCTTCTCTTTTTTCAGCGCGCGCAAGGTCCCTTCCAGCTCGTCTTCGTCCAGGCAGTAGACACGGCGCGCCGGCTTTCCCTTGCCTTGCGATGGAATCTCCACCTTGAACAGCGGCGCCTGTGAAACGTAGATGCGGCCGGTCTCGACGAGTTTTGGCGCGTGCATGAAGAAAAACGTCAGCAGCAGCGCCTGGATATGGCCGCCGTCCACGTCGGCGTCGGTCATGATGATGACCTTGCCGTAGCGGATGCCCGAGAGGTCCGGCGTGTCCTCCGAGCCGTGCGGATCGACCCCGATGGCGGTGGCGATCGCCTGCAGTTCCTTGTTGGCGAGCACCGTGCGCGCATCCTTCGACATCGAATTGAGCACCTTGCCGCGCAGCGGCAGGATCGCCTGGGTTTCCTTGTCGCGCGCCTCCTTGGCCGAGCCGCCCGCGGAATCGCCCTCCACCATGAACAGCTCATTGCGCGAGGTGTCGTCCGACGAGCACTCGACCAGCTTGCCGGGCAGCGTCGCCACCCCCGAGCCCTTCTTGCGCTCGAATTTCTTGCCCTTGGAGAGCCGGGCGAGGGCCTGCTCGATCGCCAGCTCGACGATTTTCCTGCCCTCGTCGGGATGCTGGTTGAGCCACAGCTCGAAGGCGTCGCGCACGCAGATTTCGAGCAGCTTGGCGGCGTGGCGCGTGGTGAGCTTTTCCTTGGTCTGGCCGTGGAACTGCGTGCGCACGATGCGCGCCGAAAGCGTGAAGCAGGCGCGCGTCCACAGGTCGTCCGCGATCAGCTTGACGCCCTTGGGCTGCAGCGTGCGGGTGTCCATGAACGCGGCCAGCGCGTCGAAGATGCCGTTGCGGAAGCCCGCCTCGTGCGTGCCGCCCGAGCGCGTCGGGATAAGGTTGACGTGGCTGTCGGCGAAAATGTCGCCCTCGGCGACCCAGCCGATCGCCCATTCCGCGCCTTCGCCCGCTTCGATCTCGGCGAAATCGGCGGCGGATTTCTCGTCGAAATGCCTGGCGCCCGGGAACAGCGGCGCCACCAGTTCGCGCCCGTCCAGCATGCGCTCGAAGTACTGCGCCATGCCCCTTTCGAAGCGCCAACTTTGATCGACTTTTCCTTCTATTTTTAAAGTTGTGGTTAAACCAGGCAACAAATAGGCCTTCGACCTGACCAGGTGCTCGAGCTCGCCCAGCGGGATGTTGGGCGAATCGAAGTGCTTCGGATCCGGCCAGATTCGCACCACGGTGCCGGTCTGTTTGGTCTTGATCTTTTCGCTTTTCAGTTTGCTTTTAAGCTCCCCTCCCTCAAAAGAAATGAAATGCCTGTAGCCATCGCGGTACACCGTCACTTCGCAGCGCTTCGAGAGCGCGTTCGAGACCGCGACGCCGACGCCATGCAGGCCGCCGGAGATGTGGTAGATGCCTTCGCCGGATTTCGCGAATTTGCCGCCGGCGTGCAGCATGGTGAAGGCGACCTCGACCGCGGGCTTTTTCTCCACCGGATGCATGTCCACCGGGACGCCGCGGCCCTCGTCCTCGACTTCGACCGAGCCGTCCCTGAAAACGCTCACCGTGATCTTCTTGCCGAAGCCGGCCAGCGCTTCGTCGATGGCGTTGTCGATCGCCTCCTGCACGATGTGCAGCGGGTGGATCGTATGGGTGTACATGCCCGGCATGCGCCGGACGGGCTCCAGCCCCTTCAGGGCCTGGATTGCGGATGCGTCGTAGACCTGCTGCTTCGCCATGTATCTAGTCCCCGTATGTAGTAGTCACTGCGGGGCGAAATACTAGATATTGTACAGCGCGCCCACCGCGGGGAGATTTTCCAGGCCGCGCAGGCGCTCGAAGAGCGCGTCGCGCCGAGGTGCCGCAAGCGCACTGCCCACGCAATCCTCGAACTTCGCGCGCAGCTCATCCATGCCCACCGGGTTGCGCGCGTGGCCTTTGGCGTGGCGCACCGGCTCGCCCGCGAAGACGGTGCCGTCGGCAAGCGTCACCCTCACCGAATCGCTGCGGGCGAACAGCGGATCGTCCGGATCGGGATCGTCCACGACCTTGACCTTCACCTTGGGAAACAGCGCCTGCACCGCGCCCGAACGCACGAACTCGTCGCGCAGCTCCGCAAGGCCTACTCTGCCGGCGACCACCGCCGAGGCGGCGGCGAACTCGGCGCTGAACTTGGCGTCCAGCGCGTTCTGCGGCCGGCTGTGGCGCACCATCCCGGCCTGGAACTTGCCGATCGAAAGTTCTATTTCCTTTACGTCTTCGTGCTTGATTCTATTTTTTGAATTCAAAAACATCAAGCCATCAATCGACCTGTGCAGCGCATAGCAGACCGGATAGCGCTTGATGTTGAGGCCGTTTTTCAGGATCTGCCAATCCCTGCCCGCGGCAAGCTCGCCATCGACCCGCACGCGGCCCGCGGGCGAGAATGCATTCAGAAAGCCGCCGCGGTGTTCGAGCGCATCGGGCGAGGCCGTGAAGCCGTTCGCGGCGAGCCGCGCGGCGACGAGGCCGCTCTGCGCGGCGCGCGCCACCTGCAGCGCCTTCATCATCGAGCCGAAGTTGGCCGTCAGCCCACCCGCCATCGAGGCGGCGGCCGCCAATGCATGCACCGTGCGCCCGGCATCGAGCTTCGCCAGGCGCGCGCCCGCGGCGGCGGCGGCAACCGCGCCGAACACCGCGCTCGGGTGCCAGCCCTTGGCGTGGTGCTTGTCCGCATCGCGCGACGCGAGCTCGCCCCAGACCTCGTAGCCCGCGACGTAGGCGGCGATCAGCTCGGCGCCGCTGGAGCGCAGCCGCTCGCCCTCGGCAAGCACCGCCGGCACCAGCACCACGCTCGGATGGCCGTCGATCGCGACGTCGTCGTAATCGAGCGCATGGCCCGCCGTGGCGTTGATGAGCGCAGCTTGCGGGGCGGTTGTTTGTCCTTTATCAAAGAGAATTTTTGCTTCACCGTTTACAGGGAACAAAAGCGATTCCTGCAAAACCCGGACGACTGGCTCGTTGCGCCCCGCAAACATCACCCCGACGCAGTCAATGAAGCCGCGCTTGACGGTCTCAACGGCTTGCGCAGGAATTTTCCTGAATTCGAGGGACGAAACAAACGCCGCCAGATTCTGCGTCAACCCGTTCATCAGTACGAGCGCGGCATGTCGAGCACATGCTCGCCGATGTAGGCGAGGATGAGGTTGGTGGAAATCGGCGCGATCCTGGAGATGCGCGCCTCGCGCCAGCGCCGCTCGACGTGGTACTCGCGGGCGTAGCCGAAGCCGCCGAAGGTCTGCATGCAGGCTTCGGCCGCCTCCCAAGACGCTTCCGAGGCAAGCAGCTTGGCGATATTCGCGTCCTCGCCGCAGGGCAGCCCCGCCTGGAACATCGCCGCCGCCTTGCGCAGCATCATCTCCGCCGCCTGCATCGAGGCGTACGCGCGCGCGATCGGGAACTGGATGCCCTGGTTCTGCCCGATCGGGCGATCGAAGACGACGCGCTCGCTCGCGTACTTCGACGCGGTACGCACGAACCAGCGCGCATCGCCGATGGATTCGTGCGAGACGAGGATCCGCTCGGCGTTCATGCCGTCGAGGATGCAGCGGAAGCCCTTGCCTTCGCCGCCGATCAGGTTCGCGGCCGGCACGCGCATGCCGTCCATGAACACTTCGGTGGCATGATGGTTGATCATCGCCTTGAGCGGGCGGATCTCCAGCCCCTTGCCGAGGCACTCGCGGATGTCCACCAGGAACACCGACAGGCCTTCGGTCTTCTTCGCCACCTGGTCGAAGGGCGTGGTGCGCGCGAGCAGCAGCATCAGGTCCGAGTGCAGGGCGCGCGAGGTCCAGACCTTCTGCCCGGTAATCTCGTAGTAGTCGCCGTCGCCGCTTTTTACGAGCGTCGCGCGCGTTTTCAGTTTCGTCGTGTCGGTGCCGGTGGTCGGCTCGGTGACGCCGAAGGCTTGCAGCCGCAACTCGCCGCTCGCAATCCCGGGCAGGTACTTCTGCTTCTGTTCCGGACTCCCGTGGCGCAGCACGGACCCCATGGTGTACATCTGCGCGTGCGCGGCGGCGGCGTAGCAGCCGGCGCTGTGGCATTCCTCGAGCACCACGCCCGCGGCGCGCAGCGGCAAGCCGGCGCCGCCGTACTCTTCCGGGATCAGCGCGCCGAGGTAGCCCGCCCTGGTAAGCGCCTGCACGAACTCGGTGGGATAGGCCTCGCGCTCATCCAGGTCGCGCCAGTAATCGTCGGGGAAGTCGGCGCAGATGCGCCGCACGCTGTCGCGTATTTCCGCATAGTCCTCGCCAAGTTCAACGCTCGCCATGTTATTTTCCTTCGAACCTGGGTTTTCTTTTTTCATTGAAGGCTTTCACGCCTTCGCGCCGGTCGGAGGTGTCCACCAGGCGGTTGTAGGCCTCGATCTCGAAGCGGTAGCCGGTGAGCAGGTCCATCGACAGGCCGTAGTGGATCGACTTCTTCGCCTGGCGGATCGAGAGCGGCCCGTTCTGCGCGATTGCCTGCGCCGTCGCGAGCGCCTCCTCGATGAGCTTCGCCGGCTCGCAGACGCGATTGACGAGGCCCCATTCGTGGCCCTCCGCGGCGCAGAACGGACGCGCGGTGAAGATCAGTTCCTTCGCGCGCCGCTCGCCAACCGCGCGCGGCAGGTTCTGCGTCCCCATGCCGCCCGGCATGATCCCCAGCCGCGTCTCGGTAAGCGCAAAGCGCGCGCCTGGCACCGCGTAGATGAAATCGCAGCACAGGGCCATTTCCAGGCCGCCGCCGAAGGCGTGCCCGTTCACCGCGGCGATCACCGGCAGCGTGCACTCGACCAGCGCCATGAAGGCGCGCTCGAATATTTCGTGCTGCGCCTGCCACTCGGCCTGCGTCATGCCGTCGCGCTCTTTCAGGTCGCCCCCGGCGCAGAACGCCCGCTCGCCCGAACCCGTCACGATGACGCAGCGAAGCTTGCCCGGCTCGGCGGAGATCCGCGTCCACAGATCGAGCTGGTCGCGGCCCATCTGCGTGTTGATCGCATTCAGTACCTCGGGACGATTGAGCTTTACCAGCAGGACATGCTCGCCTTGGGGTTCCAATTCAAGTGTTTTGTAGCCCGGGAAATTCATTTTCCCAATACCTCCAGCGTATGTTGCCCGAGCGCGGGGGACGCCCCGCGCGGCAGGGGACGATGGCCGTCAAATGAAATCGGCAGCCCGATGAGCGGTTTGCTGGAGCCCGGCACCGGTTGCAGCAGCCCAAGCGCCTTCGTCTGCTCGTGCTCCAGCATCTGCGCCACGTTCTGCACCGGCGCGCAGGGCACGCCCGCCGCGTCCAGCGCCGCACTCCATTGCGCATTGCTGCGCTTCGCCATCTCGGCATCGATCAGCGGGTAAAGCGATCCGGCATTCTTTACGCGCTCTGGATTTGTTTTATATCTTGAATCTTCAATCCACTCAGGGTGGGACAGGACGGTGCACAATTTCCGGAACAGCGAATCGTTGCCGGCCGCGACCACCAGATCGCCATCCGCCGTGCGGTACGCCTTGTAGGGCACGATGCCGCCGGCGCCCGAGCCGTGGCGCGCCGGAATTTCTCCCGAGGCGAGATACTGCGCCGCGTGCATCACCAGCCAGGCGGCGGCGGTCTCGAACAGCGACACATCCACCACGCCCCCTATGCCGGTATCGCGCCGGCGGTACAGCGCGGACAGGATTCCGACCACGCCCCACAGCGCGGTGCCCTGGTCCACGATCGAGGGTCCCACGCGCACCGGCGGCCTGCCTTCCTCGCCCACCACGCTCATGATGCCGCCGAAGGCCTGCATCAGCGGATCGTAGCCGGGCCGGTCCGAGAGGGGCCCCTTCGCGCCGAACGCGCCGACGTTGCAATAGACGAGCGGGGGCTTGAGCGCAGTCAGTGCTGCCGCGCCCAGACCCAACTCGTCCGCCTGTCCGGGGCGCAGGTTCTGCAGCACCACGTCCGCGTGCCTGACGATGAAATCGACCAGGCGCGCGCGCTGTGCCGGATCGCGCAGTTCGCACACCACCGAGCGCTTGTTGCGGTTGATCGCCTGGAAGGTCGCCGAGGCGCCATCGAGGAAGGGCGGGCCCCATTTGCGCGCGTCGTCGCCGCCGGGCTTCTCGATCTTGATCACGTCGGCGCCAAGATCGCCGAGGACCAGCCCGGCGCAGGGTGCCGCGACGCTGTGGCCGAGTTCGACCACGACGATGCCGGCGAGAGGCAGGCTCACTCGGGCTTGATGCCTGCCGCGGTCACGATCCTGCGGAAGGTCTCGATGTCATCGCGCACCATGCGCGCGAACTCATCGCTGCTGGTGCCGACCACCGGCATGCCGGCGGTCTCGAGCCGGGCGCGCACGTCGGGCGACTGCACCGCCTTCACGATCTCCGCGTTGTAGCGCTTGAGGATGGCATCGGGCAGGCCCGCCGGAGCGAAGAAACCGAGCCAGGACGCCGGCATCACGTAACCGGGCAGGGATTCGCCGATGGTCGGAATCTCGGGCGCGCTCGCCTGGCGCTTGGCTTCCACGAAGCCCACCGCGCGAATTTTGCCGGCGCGAATATGCGGCAGCGCGGTCGACAGCGTGGTGAATACCGCCGGAATCTGGCCGCCGATCAGGTCCTGCACCGCCGGTGCGGCGCCCTTGTACGGCACGTGCACCATGTCGATCGCGGCCACCTGCTTGAACAGTTCGCCCGAAAGGTGGTGCGGCGAGCCGGTGCCCGAGCTGCCGTACGCGAGCTTGCCGGGATTTTTCTTCGCCCATTCGACCAGATCTTTCGCGGAGGCCCCGGGAATCGAGGGATGCACGCACAGGACGATGGGCACTTCGACCGCCGCGGTGATCGGCGTGAAGTCCTTCACCGGATCGTAGGGCACGGTTTTCGACAGCAGCAGCGTCAGGCCGTGCGTCGCGCCGGTGCCGAGCAGAATGGTGTAGCCGTCGGGCGCCGAGCGCGCGACGATGTCCGAGCCGAGCATGCCGCCGGCGCCCGCGCGGTTGTCCACCACGATGGTCTGGCCGAGGCTCTCGCCGACTTTCTGCCCGATAGTGCGCGCGAGCAGGTCGGTCGAGCCGCCCGGCGGATACGGCACCACCAGGCGGATCGATTTCGACGGCCAGGCTTGCGCGAGCGCGATGAGCGGCGCTGCGAAAATCGCCGCCGCCAGGATTCTTAGTATTGCCATTTACCCCTCTCTGCTTGCCTGATAAATTGAATTATGACCCAGTCTTCCTCCCCTCATGCAGGCCGTTGCGCAATCGTCACGGGTTCGGGACGCAACATCGGGCGCGCGATCGCGCTGGCGCTCGCCGCGGGCGGCGCGAGCGTGGTCGTCAACGGGCACCGCGACCGCGCCGCGGTCGACGCGGTGGTGAAGGAAATCACCGATGCCGGCGGACGCGCTCTCGCCTTCATGGCGGACGTCTCGAAGCACGACGAGGTGGCGGCCATGGTGGGCGCCGCGGCCGAGGCGTTCGGCTCGGTCGATATCGTCGTGTCGAACGTGGGTGTGCGGCGCATGCAACCCTTCCTCGAGATCGGCCTCAAGGACTGGGACGCGGTGCTCGCCACCAACCTCACGC
The DNA here is from genome assembly GCA_038040245.1 of Pseudomonadota bacterium. Taxonomy (GTDB): domain Bacteria; phylum Pseudomonadota; class Gammaproteobacteria; order Burkholderiales; family SG8-39; genus RBG-16-66-20. The sequence continues at coordinate 32,132 of JBBPIU010000005.1, forward strand.
CGGCGTTCTACCTCGCGCGCAACGCCATTCCCCACATGCAGAAACGCAAATGGGGCCGGATCATCCTGATTTCTGGATTCGACGGTTTCTGGGGCCAGGTGACGCAGCGCGCCCACAACATCACCTGCAAGGCGGGGCTGCACGGCCTCGCCAAGGCGCTCGCGCGCGAATTCGGGCCCGACGGCATCACCGCGAATACCGTGGCGCCGGGCGCGATCGACACGGTGCGCGACTGGTCGCAGTACCAGCACCAGCCAAAAGAACAGATTGCGAAAGAAATTCCGCTCGGACGCTTTGGCCATGTGGACGAAGTTGCCGCGGCCTGCACCTTCCTCGCCGCCGGCGGCGGCTTCGTTTCAGGCCAGGTGATTCACGTCAACGGCGGCCACTACATGTACTAGCGGAGTATTCCGGCCTCGCGCAGGTATTTCTGTACGCCCGGATGGATCAGGTCCACGCGCGGCGCGGCCGCAACGGTGTTCGCCGCGGTCGTTTCCTTCGCCTGCTCCAGGCGCGCCGCCAGCGGGCCTTCCGCCCGGTGGATCGCGCGCGCGAGCAGGTAGCCCTGCGCCTCGGTCAAGCCGGGCCCGGCGAAAACAAAACTCCACGAGCCGACCGAATTGAGCGGCGCTGCCTGTCCCGGATAACTGCCCGCGGGCAGCGTCACGGCCTGCAATGCGGGCTGCCTGGCGAGGATCCGCTTTATCTCGTCCGCCGTCGGCGCGATAAAGCGACCGCCCGATTTCGCGAGCGCGGCGAAGGCCGGCCAGCCCACGCCCGCGCCCCACAGCGCAGCCGCGCGGCCGTCGAGCAGCATCGGCGGCCCATCTGCGGCCTTCTCAAGAAGAATTGCTTCGACAGGAATTTCCAAAGACTGAAGAACGCTACGGCCCAAAACAGTAATTCCCGAACCCTGCGTACCCAGCACCACCGGCTTGCCCTTCAGGTCCGCGATCCCGCGCACCGGGCTGTCGCCGCGCACAATGAACATGCCCGGCGAGGAGTACATCGCGCAGACGATGCGCAACGGCGTGCCGGGCCTGGCGAGCGCGGCGCTGGCGAGCTCGCCGGCCACGAGGCCCAGCTCGAGCGAGCCTGCTTCGAGCAGCGGCAGGTTCTCGGTGCTGCCCTTGGTGTTGCGCGGCTCGACGCGGATTCCCGGCTCCTGCGCATTCACCATCGCAGCAAATGCCTCGCCATACACGGGGAATCCTCCACCCGGCGTGGCCGTGCCGAGGATCAGGCTGAACACCACGGAATTCATTCCACGTAGGCCGGCGCCTTCGTAATCGAGGCGTGCTGCTCCTTGTCGTGGTTGACCCAGAGCTGCGTGCCGGTTTTCGCGGCGTATTCCTTCCGGTCCCCGGTGCCGGCGCAGGCTGCGAGAAAAACCGATCCGATCAGGACAAGTATGGAATTCCTGGTCATGTTCCCCTCCCTTTCCGCGAAGGTGTGAATGCTACCCCCTCAAATCCCGACTTCTCTCTCGGCGAGCGCCGTCACCGCCTGCAGGATGGCGGTGCGCGACTGGCCGAGGATCATGCCCTTCCAGCCCTCGGTGTCGGTGTAGAACGCGTCGCGAATCTCGCGCTCGATGCGCGCACGCCATGCCGCGGACGCATCGGAATGGATCTCAAGCCAATGCGCGCCGCGCAGCGCGTGCAGCACCGCGTCGAACGGCAGCGTGCCGAACTCGAGGCCCATGTTGGTGATCTCGGCGCCGGGGCATTCCTCGTGGACGCACAGCGCCGCCGGCCCCTTCACCTCCGTGGAAGCCGATTTGCCGTCGTAGTACGACATCACGTCGGCGCCGTACCACGCGCGCGTCCGAGCGAGGTCGGCGGCGGCGTTGCGGCCGGCGAAGATCTTTTCGCCGTGACCGTTGGGGCCGAGGCCCGTGTGGATGTCGATCCAGCCGATGCGGCGCTTGCCCGCGCCGTGGCGCCGCAATAGTTCGCGCAGCGTTCGGTTGCTCCACGACGGCGAAAAGCCGGAATAGAAGAGACCCTCGGGCCGGGTGTCCTGCCCCGCGCTCACCGCGGCCTGGAACGCGCGGTCGCCCATGCGCTCGCGGCTCGCGACGAGCGCGGCGCGATTCGCGCCGGTCGGCGGCCATTCGGCGGGCAGCAGCAGCTCGTGCAGTTCGTCGTAGCCCGCGTTCTTCGGCCGGGGCTGCGAGAAATCGAGGAAATTGCGGTTGAGGTCGATGTTGTCCTCGTTCGCGCGCCGCAGATGCGAGAAACCGTACGGATTGAGCGCGTGGACCAGCAACACCGCGACCCGCCCCGCGTCGATCCGCCCGAGCAGGTCGTCATCGTCGAGCAGCGCGCGCTGGCAGCCGGAACCGCAGAACCCCTCGACGCCGTGAGTGCCGGAGGTGACGATCAGCAGCGATGCCGCATCCGCGAGTCCGACCAGCGCCGAATCCATCGCGAGGTCCTCGCCCGCCGCGCCCTTGCGCGACGGGTGCAGCGCACTCGCCGCCGCAAGCCCGCGCCGCGCCACGGCGGCGAGGAACCCCTCGCGCGCCCCTGCGTAGTCCTGGGCGAAGTACGCTTCCGCGCCGGCCACGTCAGCCGAGCGTGGGCATGTTCAGGCCAGGCGCCGGCGTGTCCTGATGCGGCCAGCGCGTGGTGACGACTTTGGTGCGGGTGTAGAACTTGACGCCCTCCATGCCGTGCACGTGCAGGTCGCCGAACAGCGAATTCTTCCAGCCGCCGAACGAATAGAACGCCACCGGCACCGGGATCGGCACGTTGACGCCGACCATGCCGACCTGCACTTCGTTCTCGAAGCGGCGCGCCGCGCCGCCGGACTCCGTGAAAATCGCCGTTCCGTTGCCGTAAGGGTTGGCGTTTACTATTGAAATTGCCTCATCGAGAGTACGGGCGCGCAAGACGACCAGCACGGGACCAAAAATCTCGTCACGGTAGATGCTCATCTTCGCAGTGACCTGATCGAAAAGGCTGCTGCCGAGGAAAAAACCGTCCTCGCAGCCCGCGACCTTGTGCCCGCGGCCATCCAGCACCAGCTTCGCCCCCTCCTTCACGCCCGCGTCGACGTAGGCCCTGACCTTGTCGCGGTGTGGGCCGGAGACGAGCGGCCCCATGTCGACGCCATCCTTGTCGCCGGGGCCGACAACTATTTTTTTTGCCTTTTGTTCAAGCAATTTCACCAAAGGTTCCGCGGCACTTCCGACGGCCACCACGGCCGAGATCGCCATGCAGCGCTCGCCCGCCGAGCCGTAGGCCGCGCCGATGAGTGCGTCGGCGGCGAATTCCATGTCCGCGTCCGGCAGCACCACGGCGTGATTCTTTGCGCCGCCCAGGGCCTGCACGCGTTTCCCATTCTTGGCGCAGGTCTCGTAAATATATTTTGCAATCGAGGTGGATCCCACGAATGAAACTGCATTCACAAGTGGGTGATGCAAAAGTGAATCGACGGCAACTTTGTCTCCGTGCACGACGTTGAACACGCCGGCGGGCAGCCCCGCTTCCTTGAACAGCTCCGCCATCCGGATCGAGGCCGACGGGACTTTCTCCGACGGTTTGAGGATGAAGGTGTTGCCGCAGGCGATCGCCATCGGGAACATCCACAGCGGCACCATCGCCGGAAAATTGAACGGCGTGATGCCCGCGCACACGCCGACCGGCTGACGCACGGTGTGCGTATCCACCGCGGTGCCGACGTTCTCGGAATATTCGCCCTTCAGCAACTGCGGAATGCCGCAGGCGAATTCGATCACCTCGATGCCGCGCTGCACCGAGCCCATCGCGTCGGGCAGCGTCTTGCCGTGCTCCTCGGTGATCAGGCGCGCGACGTCCTTCTGGTTCGCCTGCATCAGCTGCAGGAACTTCTGCAGCACGCGCGCACGGCGCAGGATGGACGCATCTCGCCACGCCGGGAACGCAGCCGCTGCGGCGGTTACCGCCTTATCTATGATTTCTTCATTACAGAAAGGAACCCGCTTCGTGACCTGCCCGGTGGCGGGATTGAACACATCGCCCAAGCGCACGGCGGCCGGCACCACCGCCTTGCCGTTGATCCAGACAGGCACAGTATCGAGTTTCAGTTCGGCAGGTTTGTTCATGCAGCGTGTTCCGGATAGTGTATCAAGTGAACCATGAAAGGCAGGCAAGCAGACGAGCCGATCATCGTCAGGGAAGGCGAGCTGGTGCGCGACGGCGAGCATGCCGCCGCGCACGAGACGCGGCGGCGCCTGCAGCAGCTTGCCTGGCTTCTGGACAGCTCGATCCCAATCCCCGGCACCCGGCTGACGATCGGCCTGGAGGCGCTGATCGGGCTGATCCCGCTGCTCGGGGATCTCATCGGCGTGGCGCTTTCGAGCTTTATCCTGGTAGAGGCACACAAGCTTGGGGTAAGCAGGACGGTGTTTTTGCGCATGTCGTTCAACGTGGCGCTGGAGGGGATCGTGGGAATCATCCCGTTCGCGGGTGACGTGTTCGACGCCGCTTTCAAGGCGAACCAGCGCAATGTGAAGCTGTTGGACGACTGGATGGACCGCCCGGATAGGGCGAAGCGAGGCAGTCGCGCCTTTTTGCTGTGGCTGCTCATCGGGCTGGCGGCGGTCCTTGGGCTGTGCGGCTTCGCCGCCTTTGTGCTCATACGCTGGCTGTTTGGCCTGTAACCATGCCGTTGCCGCTCATTCCTGCCCGCCTCGCCTTCGCGACCGGCACGCCTTATTCCGAAGCCTACGGCGACGTCTATCACAGCGCCGAAGGCGGCTTGGCGCAGGCGCAGCATGTGTTCCTGCAAGGCAATGGACTTCCCGAACGCTGGCGGGGACGGCGCATCTTCACTGTCCTCGAGACCGGTTTCGGTTTCGGGCTTTCGTTCCTCGCCACTTGGCAGGCCTGGCGCGAAGACCCGGCGCGTTGCGAGCGGCTGCATTTCGTCTCGATCGAGAAGCATCCCTTTGCCCAGAGCGATTTTGAATTTTTCTGGACGGAATTCAAAAAAAATATTCCTGAACTGAAAAGCCAGGCATCGGATCTGACTGCCCGTTGGCCAATGCTCGTGCCGGGCATGCAGCGCCTCGAATTCGAGCAAGGGCGCGTCGTCCTGACGCTCGCCTTCGGCGACATTGCCGAGACGCTGCCGCAGCTAAGCCTCACCGCCGACGCCATCTATCTCGACGGCTTCGCGCCGGCGAAGAACCCGCAGATGTGGGCGCCCGCGGTCCTCAGGCACCTCGGACGGCTTGCCGCGCCGGAAGCGACGGTTGCCACCTGGAGCGTGGCGGTCCAAGTACGCACGGCGCTGGAGGGCGCCGGGTTCAGAGTGGAGAAGCGGCCGGGCTTCGGTTCGAAAAAAGAGATGTTGGCGGGGAGTTTGATTCCGAGGCTTCCACGGGATTCAACTTCGAATTCAAATTCGAGCAAAACCAGAGCCGCCCTCGTTATCGGCGCGGGCGTCGCGGGCGCCGCGGTATGCGAGCGCCTGGCATCCCGCGGCTGGCAGGTCACGCTCATCGAGCGCCACAGCCAGCCCGCCGCCGAAGCGTCGGGCAATCCCGCCGCGATCTTCCACCCCATCGTTTCACCCGACGACAGTCTGTTCGCGCGCTTCACGCGTGCCTCATTTCTTTTTTTATTGAATCATTGGAAAAATCTTAACAATCTGGAATGGCAGCGCTGCGGCGTACTGCAACTTGCGCGTGACGAAGAGGAGAAAGTTTCGCAGCGACGCTCGCTGGAGAGCCTCGCCTATCCGCCTGACTATGCGCAGTTCCTCGAGGAAAAGGGCGGGCTGTGGTTTCGCGAGGCAGGCTGGATTCGGCCTCGCAGCCTGGTGGCCGCTTTGCTTTCGAGGTGCGGAGGAAACCTGGCAGCGAAATTCGGTCATGAAGTTGCCAGTCTTGAGCATGAAGGTGGAAACTGGAACGCAAAAGACATTCACAAAAAGACCATCGCTTCTGCCCCTGTGGTCGTGCTCGCCAACGCGGCCGACGCATTGCGTCTGGCACCGCAGCCCGAGGTGCGCCTGAGGCGCGTGCGCGGCCAGCTGACGCTGGTGCCCGCGATTGCGGGACTCGAGCATGTCGTCCTGCGCGGCGGCATGGCGCTGCCCGGCATCGACGGCGCGTCGCTGGTGGGCGCGAGCTACGACATCGGCGACGAAGATCCGCAACCGCGCCCCGACAGTCATGCCGGCAACCTGGCGCGGCTGGAGCAGATGCTGCCGGGCGCAGCGCGCGGCCTCGATCCGGCGAAACTGGAGGGGCGCGTCGCGTTCCGCGCCGTGGTGCGCGACCGGCTGCCGATGATCGGGGCACTCGCGGACCCGCGTGGCGCGGGACTGTACGGTGCCTTCGCCTACGGTTCGCGCGGGCTGCTCTGGGCGGGCCTCGGCGGCGAACTGCTCGCGAGCCTGATCGAGGGCGAGCCGCTGCCGGTGGAACGCAAGCTCGCCGCCGCCGTGGACCCCGGACGCTTCGCGCTGCGCGCCTCGAGGCGTGGCCGCTGACTCAGGCCCGCCTGAGGATGGCGGGGCTTGCCTCCTTTACGTCCTTCAGGCCGCACAGGGCCATGGTCACGTCGAGTTCCTTGCGCAGGATCTCGAGCGCCATGGTCACGCCCGCCTCGCCCATCGCGCCCAGGCTCCAGGCGAACGCCTTGCCGATCATCGTGCCTTTCGCGCCCAGCGCCAGCGCCCGGAGCACGTCCTGCCCGGACTGGATGCCGCCGTCGAACAGCACTTCGATCCTGTCGCCGACCGCTTGCGCGATCTCGGGCAAGGCCCGGATCGAGGACACGGTGCCGTCGAGTTGGCGGCCGCCGTGGTTGGAAACCACGATCGCATCGGCGCCGGTGGCGGCGGCGATCTTCGCATCCTCGAGGTCGAGGATGCCCTTGAGGATCAGCTTGCCGCCCCAGCGATCCTTCACCCAGGCAACGTCGTTCCAGCTGAGCGTTGGATCGAACTGGCCTGCAATCCACTGCGACAGCGTCGCTAGGCTGTCGGCGCCCTTGATCCGGCCTTGGAGATTGCCGAAGCTCTTACGCCTTCCTGTCAGGACATTTAGTGCCCACGATGGTTTACCTAAAATATCCAAAAAAGAACCCAAAGTCAGGCGCGGCGGCACGGCGAGGCCGTTCTTCAGGTCCTGGTGGCGCTGGCCCTGGATCTGCAGGTCGAGCGTCAGCACCAGCGCCGAGCATTTCGCCGCCTTGGCACGGTCGATGAGCGAAGCGGCGAAGCCGCGGTCGCGCATGACGTAGAGCTGGAACCAGAACGGCTTGGTCACCGCGCTCGCCACGTCCTCTATCGAGCAGATGGACATGGTGGACAGCGTGAACGGGATGCCGAACTTCTCGGCGGCGCGCGCGCCCAGCATCTCGCCGTCCCCCCAGTTGAGGCCCGTGAGGCCGACCGGCGCGATCGCCACCGGCATGGTGACGTCGTGCCCGACCATGGTGCTGCGGGTGGAACGCTGATCGACGTTGATCGCCACGCGCTGGCGGAATTTCAGCGCGTCCAGGTCGTTCTTGTTGGCGTGGAGCGTGGCTTCGTCGTAGGAACCACGGTCCACGTAGTCGAAGATCGCCTTGGCGACCCGCTTCTTCGCCATCTGGCGAAGATCTTCAATATTGGTGACCACAGGCATGGGCGTTTAGTGTTTCACATCGTGAGATACAATGCCACCCCCATGCCGGCCTCGAAGAGCGAAAAGAAGAACCCGATCCAGGTCATCGCGCGGATGCTGAAGCTGCTCGACGTGCTCGCCGGGCATCCCGAACCGCTGGGGCTGAAGCAGGTCGCGCAATACACCGGCCTGCACCCTTCCACCGCGCACAGAATACTTTCGGCGATGGCCGCCGACCGCATCGTCGACCGTATCGAGCCGGGCAGCTACCGCCTCGGCATGCGGCTGCTCGAGCTCGGCAATCTGGTGAAAATGCGCATCAACGTGCGCGAGATGGCATTGCCGGTGATGCGCGAACTGCATTTGCAAATCGGCGAGACCGTGAACCTCTCGGTGCGCCACGACGACGAAATCGTCTACGTCGAGCGCACCTCGTCGGGCCGCTCGGCGATGCGCGTGGTGCATGTCATCGGCGCCCGCGCCGCGCTGCACATCACCGCGGCCGGAAAACTGTTCCTGCTCGAAGAAGGCTTCCCGAAGCTGCGCGAATACGCCAAGCGCACCGGGCTCGCCTCGCACACCAAGAACACGCTCACCAGCCTGCCGCTGCTGGAGCGGGAACTGGAACGCATCCAGCGCCAGGGCTGGGCCACCGACGCCGAGGAGGCGGAACTCGGGGTGCGCTGCGTGGCGGCCGCGGTGCGCGACGACGCCGGCCAACTCATCGCCGCGCTGTCGATTTCCTCACCCGCCGACCGCATGAAGCCGACCTGGGGGCCGCTCGTCAAGGAATCCGCCGAGCGCATCGCGCACGCCATGGGGCATCGCAGGGACGGCACCCGCATCGGCGCCGTCTGAAAAAGGGGGTCAGAACAACATTTCCTCTGAGACCGAGTTGCGCCCCGACCGGCCTGGAAATGTTGTTCTGACCCCCTTTTTCACGCAGCAATCAATCCGTGGAGGCAGAACAATCCCTTCGGGTCCAGCCAGACTTTTTCGCCCCTGAAGCCCGCGCTCCTGGCGAGCGTGCGGAAGCCTTCGATCGAATACTTGTAGGAATTCTCGGTGTGGATCGATTCGCCCGCCTCGAAGGCGAAGCGGTAGTTGCCGATGTTCACCGTCTGCGGCACGAGCGAAACCAGGTGCATCTCGATCCTGCCGAGCGCGGCGTTGTAGAACGCGTAGTGGCGGAAGCGGCGCAGCCTGAAATCGCCGCCCAGTTCGCCGTTGATGCGCGCGAGCAGGTTCAGGTTGAACGCGGCGGTGACGCCCTTGGCGTCGTTGTACGCGGCGTGCAGCACGTTGGCGTCCTTCTTCAGGTCCACGCCGACCAGCATCGCGCCCCTGGGACCCACCTGCCCGCGCGTCATGCGCAGGAACGCCTGCGCTTCGCCGGGCGTGAGGTTGCCGATGGTGGAGCCCGGGAAGTACACCACGCGCCGGCCCTTCGCCTGCGCCATGGGAATCTTCAGCGGCCGCGAGAAATCGCCGTGTACCGCAAGGATGTCGAGCCACGGAAACTCGTGCCTCAGCCGGTCCGCGGCGTTGCGCAGCGCATGCTCCGAGATATCGACCGGTACATAGGCTGCCGGGCGAAGGGCTCGTATCAGCAGGCGGGACTTGATGCTCTCGCCGCTGCCGTATTCGACCAGCGTGCTGCCTTTGCCGGCAAAGCGGGCAATTTCTTCAAGGCTGCCTCGCGTGAGCGCAAGCTCGCTGCGGGTCGGGTAGTACTCCTTCAGGCGGCAGATCGCCTCGAACAGGCGGCTGCCTTTCGCGTCATAGAAATACTTGGGGGGCAGCGCCTTTTGCGGCAGGGAGAGCCCTGCGATCACGTCCTCGCGGAAGCTGTCCGCGGGCACCACCGAGCCGAAAAACCGGGACTGGCCTAGCCGATTGGCAAGGACGCGGCCTAGCCGCGTGGCCTGCTGGCGGCGTTGGTCTCGAGCCACTTTTTGATGCGATTGGCATCGCCGACGCGCGAGAACTTGCCCCACGAATCGAGCAGCACGACGATAACTTCGCGCGAGGCCAAGCGCACGCGCATCACCAGGCACCGGCCGGCCTCGCTGATGTAGCCGGTCTTCGACAGGCCGATGTCCCAGTTCACGCTGCGCACCAGGCCGTTGGTATTGCGGTAACCGAGCGGCCGGCCGAGCGCCTGCACGGTGGCGCTGTCGCGGGTCGAATACTGGCGGATGCGCGGAAATTCGTGCGCGGCGGCGACCAGCCGCGCCAGGTCCTGCGCGCTCGAAACGTTCGAGGAGGAAAGCCCGGTCGGATCGACGAAGCGCGTGTCGTTCATGCCGAGCGCGCGCGCCTTGGCGTTCATCGCCGCGACGAATGGCGCGGTGCCGCCCGGATAGGTGCGCCCGAGCGAGGCCGCGGCGCGGTTCTCCGAAGACATTAGCGCCAGCAGCAGCAGTTGATCGCGCGTCAGCACAGTCCCGGGGTGCAGCCGCGAGCGCGTGCTCTTGACGTGGTCGTAGTCCTCGTCGCTGATCGCGACGCGCTGCTCGAGGTTCAGGCCCGCATCGAGGATCACGATCGCGGTCATCAGCTTGGTGATCGAGGCGATCGGCAGCACCGCGCCCTGGTTCTTGGCGAACAGCGTCTCGCCGCTCGCGGCGTCCTGCACCAGCGCGACCGCGGAGCGCAGGAACATTTCGTCGGATTTTTTCGCGCCCTTCTGCTGGTCGCCGGCCTGCGCGAAGCCGATGCTCAACGCGAGCACCGCCGCCAGCGCGGCAATGGCGACGATTTTTTCCAGGTAGTGCAGGCTTCTCTCCCCGTTTTGCATGCCCGTCAACGTTTGAAAACTGCGCGAGTGTAGCTGAAGGGAATTCAAAAATGCAAGCAAAATTAAAGGCCTAGAAAGGTGACTTAATACCGGTTCAAGCCGCTTTGGCCTTTTCCAGCACCGCCTCGGCCTGCGCCGCCTGTTGCTGCAGCGCCCACATGCGGGCGTATTCCCCCTCCGCGGCGAGCAATTCCCGGTGCGTGCCGCGCTCGACGATGCGCCCGTGGTTCAGGACCAGGATCATGTCGGCATCCATCACGGTCGAGAGCCGGTGCGCGATGACCAGGGTGGTGCGGCCGACGGAAATTCTCTCGAGTTCGGCCTGGATCGCCTTCTCCGCCTTGGAGTCGAGGGCGGAGGTCGCCTCGTCGAAGATCAGGATGCGCGGGTTCTTCAGCAGCGCCCGCGCAATGGCGACGCGCTGCTTCTCGCCGCCCGAGAGCTTCAAGCCGCGCTCGCCGACCGTGGATTCGTACTTCGCCGGCAGCGTCAGGATGAAGTCGTGGATGTGCGCCGCGCGCGCCGCTTCGACCACTTGGGCCTCGCTCGCCCCGGTGCGGCCGTAATGGATGTTGTAGCGGATGGTGTCGTTGAACAGCACCGTGTCCTGCGGCACGATGCCGATGGCGCCGCGCAGGCTGGATTGCTTTGCTTCTCTTACATCTATTCCATTCACAAAAATCGCGCCGCCCGTCACATCGTAAAAACGGTAGAGCAGCCGCGCCAGGGTCGATTTGCCCGCGCCCGAATGCCCGACCACGGCCACGCGCTGCCCGGCCGGAATCGTGAAGCTGACATCGAACAGGATTTGCCGTGCAGCTTCATACGAAAAACCGACATTGCTGAATTCGACGGTAGCCGGCCCTGACGGCAGCTCCGGCGCGCCGGGTCGGTCGTCGACTTCGCGGTTCTGGGTAAGCAGCCGGAACATCTTGTCCATGTCCAACAGCGACTGCTTGATCTCGCGGTACACCATGCCGAGGAAATTGAGCGGGATGTAGAGCTGGATCAATAGCGCATTGACCAGCACCAGGTCGCCGAGCGTGAGCGCGCCGGAGGTCACGCCCTCGGCAGCGAGGAACATGAGCGCGGTCACCGCCGCGGCAATGATCATGCTCTGCCCGATGTTGAGCAGCCCGAGCGAGGACTCGAAGCGCACAGCTGCGTCTTCGTACTTGCGCAGGTTCTTGTCGTAGCGCCGCGCCTCGAATTCCTCGTTGCCGAAATATTTGACCGTCTCGTAGTTGAGCAGGCTGTCGATGGCGCGCGTGTTGGCGCGCGAGTCGAGCTCGTTGGCGCGGCGCCGGATGTCGATGCGCCACTCGGTGACCGCGATCGTAAAGCCGATGTACACCACGACCGCGCCGAAGGTGACCGCGGCGAAGCGCCAGTCGAACTTGCCGAGCAGCACCAGCGCCACCAGCGTGAATTCCAGGATCACCGGGATGATCGAGAACAGCAGGTATGAGAGCAGCGTCGAGATGCCGCGCGTGCCGCGCTCGATGTCGCGCGTCATGCCGCCGGTCTGGCGGTCGAGGTGGAAGCGCAGCGACAGGCCGTGCAGGTGGCGAAAGACGTTCAGCGCGACGCGCCGGATCGCGTGCTGCGTGACGCGAACGAAGACCACGTCGCGCAGTTCGCCGAACAGCGTGGTCGAAAAACGCAGGATCCCGTAGGCCGCCAGCAACGCCACCGGGATCGCGACCGCCGCCAGCTTCGGGTCGAGGCCATCGACGATTTCCTTCATCACCAGCGGCACGCCGACGTTGGCGACTTTCGCCGCCACCAGCAGCGTCAGCGCGAGCAGCACGCGCCAGCGGAAATCCCACAGATAGGGCAGCAGCACGGCGACCGAGCGCCATTCGTTGCCGCGCAGGGTCTGCGTCGGCGCTGCGCTGTGGTGTCCGTGGGTAGCCATGAAGAGGGGCGGATTCTAACTGCCGGGTGGTCGTTAATCCCGATCGGTTGAAACAAGGCGCGATCGGGGCACGCCGGCACGCATACTTGACAACTTGTCATGATATGCAAGAATAACGTCTCTTGCGGAGACTGCCATGCGTACCCTGACTATCGGTGAATTTAAAGCGCGCTTTTCCGATGTATTGGCCGCCGTCCAGGCAGGCGAGTCCGTCATCGTCTGTTACGGGCGCAAGAAGCAGCGCGTGGCCGCCTTGGTGCCATACGCGGAATTCGCCGCCGGCGCCGGCAAGCGCCCGCTCGGCTTACTCAAGTCCAAAGGCAGCTTTACCTTGACCGATGACTTTGCCTTGAGCGACGAAGAGTTTCTCACGGCATGAGCTTTCTGCTCGATACCCATAGCTTTTTATGGGCTGTTTTCTCCCCCGGGAAGCTGAGCCGCCGCGCACGCACCACAATCGCCGATACATCGAGCGAGGTCTGTTTGTCGTCCGTCACCTTTTGGGAAATCTCGCTCAAGTTCGCGCTCGGAAAACTGGTTCTCAGGAACTCGATGCCGGATGATCTGGTCACTACCGCCCAGGAAATGGGACTGACGCTGATCAGTCCGTCGGCCGAAGAGGCGGCGAGCTTTCACCGACTGCCACGTGCGGCACATCGCGATCCGTTCGACCGCATGCTCGCCTGGCAGGCAATTCATCGGCAGATGGTATTGGTGACCAAGGACGGCGCCTTGCCCGTCTATCACGACGCCGGACTGAAGACGCTCTGGTAGCGGACCGGGGGTCGCAATGGTTTTGGGTCGACACCCAAAGGCTCGCCACGCAGGCGCAAGAAGCGGGCAAAATCGCGCACTCCTCGACTAGAAAAGAGTAGGGAAACTGCGGCCGTGAAGATCAATGCATGGATCGGCGCGCACTACGCCGAGAGTGGGCGCGTCCTGCTGCTGATGCACAGCACCTACGCCATGATGGTGAACGGGGTGCAGATGCCGGAATACGACTACGTCCCGCGCTGGTGCGAGAAGCACTCAGAACCAGACTACGAGGACCGGACCTTCGCGCGCCAGACGGGCCAGACGCTGGCGCTCGCCTCTCTTCAAAATGATTGCCTCAGGCACTGTTGTTTCCGGTAAACGGACAGGAAATTCTATTCCATCCGCGAAGGCGCAATCAGCTTGACGATACGCGGCAGCGCCTTTAACATTCAAACGTTCGTTTGAATCAGGAATTTTCCCATGAGCCTGCGATCCGTCAAACCCCCGCACGAAACCCGTACCCGCATCCTCGATGCCGCCGAAGAACTGTTCATGCAGCACGGCTTCGAGGGCACCTCGATGCGCCTGCTGACCGCCAAGGCCGAGGCCAACCTCGCCGCGGTCAACTACCACTTCGGCTCCAAGGACGCGCTCATCGAGGCGCTGTTCCGGCGCCGGCTCGATCCGATGAATGCCGGACGGATCGCCGAACTCGACCGCCTGGAGAAGGACGCCGGCGGCCGCGCGCTGCCGCCCGAGGCGATCATCCGCGCCTTCGTCGGCGCGAGCCTGCGCATGATCGAGGATGCGAAAAGCGGCGGCCGCAACTTCATCCGCCTGCTCGGGCGCACCTATACCGATCCGCAGAAGCACATCCGCTCGCTGATCGGCCAGCTCTATGGCCCCGCCATGGAGCGCTTCAAGGCTGCGTTCGAGCGCGCACTGCCGCAGATGCCGCGCGACGAGCTGGTCTGGCGCATCCACTTCATGTTCGGCACCCTCGCCTACACGCTTGCCGCCACCGATACCGTGCAACTGATTGCCGGCTGCAAGCCCGAGGACCGCTATGACGCCCGCCTGCTGGAGGCGCGGTTGACCGCGTTCCTTGCCGCGGGACTGCTCGCGCCGCTGCATGACGCCGCCGACGTAAAGAAAGCGGCTTAACCGGATTTCGCAGGTTCAGGGGGAGGTTCCAATGCTCGATATCGCCGTTTTCGCCGCCGCAAGCGTCGCGGTCCTGCTGCTGCTCGCCTATTTCCAGGCGCCTATCCTGGTCTGGACCATCGCTGCCGGCCTGATACTCGCCTCCTGGGCGGCGGCGCTGCACCTGTCGGCGCAGACCAACGCGGTCCTCTTCTTCCTCTTCATCCTGATTGCGCCGGTGCTGACCGTGCCGGCGCTGCGCCGCCGGCTGGTCAGCGACCACGTGCTCGCGATCTTCCGCCGCATCCTGCCCGACATGTCGCAGACCGAGAAGGAGGCGATCGACGCCGGCACGGTGTGGTGGGACGCGGACCTCTTTTCCGGAAAACCGGATTGGCAGAAGCTGCTGGCGATCCCCGAGCCGAAGCTCTCGGCCGAGGAGCAGGCCTTCCTCGACGGCCCCTGCGAGGAAGTCTGCGCCATGACCGACGACTGGGAGGTGACGCACGAGCGCTACGACCTGCCGCCGCGCGTCTGGCAATACGTGAAGGACAAGGGGTTCCTCGGCATGATCATCCCGAAGAAATTCGGCGGCCTCGGCTTTTCGGCGATCGCGCACTCGGCCGTGGTGCTGAAGCTCTCGACGCGCTCGAACGCGCTCGGCGTGAGCGTGATGGTGCCCAATTCGCTCGGGCCGGCCGAACTGCTGCTGCACTATGGGACGGATGAACAGAAGAACTACTACCTGCCGCGCTTGGCGAAAGGCCTCGAAGTCCCCTGCTTCGCGCTGACCAGCCCCGAAGCGGGTTCGGATGCGGCCTCGATCCCCGACTACGGCGTGGTGTGCCGTGGGACCCACCAGGGCAAGGAAGTGCTCGGCATGCGCGTCACCTGGGACAAGCGCTACATCACGCTCGGACCGGTGGCGACGCTGCTGGGGCTTGCCTTCCGCCTTTACGACCCGGAGCACCTGCTGGGTGGCAAAGACGATCTCGGCATCACCTGCGCCTTGGTCCCGACCAACACGCCTGGCGTCAACATCGGGCGCCGCCACCTGCCGCTGAACGCGGCGTTCCAGAACGGCCCGAACTCCGGCAAGGACGTCTTCATGCCGATCGACTGGATCATCGGCGGCAAGGACTACGCCGGCAAGGGCTGGATGATGCTGATGGGCTGCCTCGCCGCGGGCCGCTCGATCTCGCTGCCGACCTCGTCGGTGGGTGGCGCCAAAGGGCTCGCGCGCGTCACCGGCGCCTACGCGCGCGTGCGCAGCCAGTTCAAAACGCCGATCGGCAAGCTCGAGGGCGTCGAGGAAGCGCTCGGCCGCATCGCCGCCAACTGCTACATGATGGAAGCGGTGCGCGTCATGACCGCGGGCGCGGTGGACCTGGGCGAGAAGCCCGCGGTGATCTCGGCGATCGCCAAGTACCACATGACCGAGCGGGCGCGCAAAATCGTCGACGACTCGATGGACATCCACGGCGGCAAGGGCATCTGCCTGGGGCCCAACAACTGGGTCGGGCGCGGCTATCAGGTAATACCCGTCGGCATCACTGTCGAAGGCGCCAATATCCTCACCAGGACGCTGATCATCTTCGGCCAGGGCGCGATCCGCTGCCATCCCTACGTGCTGCGCGAGATGCGCGCGGCCAAGGAGATGAAGGGCGCAGCCGCCTCGATCGAGTTCGACGACGCCTTCACCTCGCACATCGGTCATACCCTCTCGAACGGCGTGCGCACCTTCGTGCACGGCATCACCAGTTCGCGCCTCGGTCAGGTGCCGCGCGACGGCGCCCCGGAGACGCGGCACTACTACCGCTTCACCTCGCGCCTGGCCGCCGCGTTCGCGTTCCTCGCCGACGTCTCGATGCTGGCGATGGGCGGCGCACTGAAGAGGAAGGAAAAAATCTCGGGCCGGCTGGGCGACGTGCTGTCGATGCTGTACCTGGTTTCGGCGACGCTCAAGCACTACGAGGCGCAGGGGCGGCTGAAGGAAGACCTGCCGCTGCTGCGCTGGGCGGTGCGCGACGCGCTCTACCAGGCGCAGCAGGCGATCGACGCGATCCTGTCGAACTTCCCGGTCAAGAGCCTCGCCACGCTGCTGCGCTGGACCATCTTCCCGCTGGGCATGTCGTTCCGCCCGCCGCTCGATTCGCGCAACCACGAGTGCGCGAAGATCGTGCTCGAACCCGGCGCCGCGCGCGACCGTCTCACGGCCGGGATCTACGTGCCGAAGAGCGAGTCCGACCCGACCGGCGCGCTCGAGGCCGCGTTCCTCGCCACCGTCGCCTGCGAGCCGATCGACGAGAAGCTGCGCAAGGCGGTGAAGAAGGGCAAGCTGGTGCCGCGGCAGGGGATGGATTTGGGTTTTATTGCAAAAGAAAACCAACTGATCACGGCCGAGGAATACGCGCAATGGCAGCGCAAGGAAGCGCTGCGCAAGAACGTCATCAAGGTGGACGACTTCCCGCAGGATTTCGGCCGCGCCGAAATCCTCGCGAAACTAGCCCAGGAAAAAACTCCAACGGCGAAGGCGGCCTGACATGTACGCCAAACCCATCTATGTGATCGACGGGGCGCGCACGCCCTTCCTCAAGGCGAAAAACCGCCCGGGCGTGTTCTCGGCGGGCGATCTCGCCACCCAGGCCGGCCGCGCGCTGCTGGTACGCCAGAAATTCGCGCCGCAGGACCTGGACGAAGTGATCCTCGGCTGCGCCGCGCCCTCGGTGGATGAAATCAACATCGGCCGCGTGGCGGCGCTGCGCATGGGCTGCGGCGAGAAAGTTCCCGGCTGGACGGTGATGCGCAACTGCGCCTCCGGCATGCAGGCGCTCGACTCGGGCATCAACAACATCCTCGCCGGCCGCTCGAATCTCGTGCTCGCGGGCGGCGTGGACGCGCTGTCGCGCGCGCCGCTGCTCTACAACGACAAGATGGTCAACTGGTTTTCCGACCTCGCTTCTTCCCGCTCCACCGGCGAAAGGCTTTCAGCATTCACAAAGCTTCCGTTCAAATCGCTTCTCTCCCCGGTCATCGGCATCATGAAGGGGCTCACCGATCCGATGGTCGGGCTGCTGATGGGGCAGACGGCGGAGAATCTCGCGCACCGCTTCGGCATCTCGCGCGCGCAAATGGACGCTTTCTCGGTGCGCAGCCACCAACGCGTCACGCGGGCGCAGGACGAAGGCCATCTCGCGGCCGGCGGCGGCGAGCTCGAGGCGCTCTACGACAAGGGCGGCAACACGTTCACGCTGGATGACGGCGTGCGGCGCGATTCCTCGATGGAGAACCTCGCCAAGCTGAAGCCCTTCTTCGACCGCAAGTACGGCAACGTCACGCCCGGCAACAGCTCGCAGATCACCGACGGCGCGGCATGGCTCATCCTTGCTTCTGAAGATTCTTTAAAAAAATATGATTTAAAACCCATTGGACGCATCCTCGACTCCGAATGGGCGGGTCTCGACCCGGCGCAGATGGGCCTGGGGCCGGTGCACGCGGCCACGCCCATCCTCAAGCGCCACGGCCTCAAGCTCGACGGCGTCGACTACTGGGAAATCAACGAAGCCTTCGCCGCCCAGGTGCTCGGCTGCCTCGCCGCGTGGAGAGACGAAAAGTACTGCAAGGAGCAACTCGGCCTCAATGGCGCGATGGGCGAGATGGACGAAGACAAGCTGAACGTGGACGGCGGCGCGGTCGCGCTCGGCCACCCGGTCGGAGCGTCGGGCGCAAGAATTGTGCTGCACATGCTCAAACTGCTTAAGCGAAAAAACGCGAAGCGCGGCATGGCTTCAATCTGCATCGGCGGCGGATTGGGCGGCGCGATGCTGGTGGAGGCGGCCTGAACATGAAGCACTGGAGGTGGGAGAAGGACGCGCAGGACCTTGCCTGGCTGACCTTCGACAAGGCCGGCGAATCGGCCAACACCTTTTCGCGCGAGGCGCTCGAGGAACTCTCCTCGGCGCTGAAGGAAATCGGCGCGTCAAGCCCCAAGGGAATGATCGTGCGTTCGGCGAAGGAGAACTTCATCGCCGGCGCGGACGTCGAGGAGTTCACGCGCTTCAAATCGCCCGACGAAGCGCTGGCGTTTACGCGCCGGGGCTGGGATGTCCTGCAAGGGTTGCACGAGCTGCCGTTCCCCACCACCGCAATGATCAATGGATTCTGCATGGGGGGCGGGCTGGAACTCGCGCTTGCGTGCCGCTACCGCGTGGCGCTCGATGACCCGAAGACACGGTTCGCGTTTCCCGAGGTGATGCTCGGAATCTGGCCGGTGTGGCACGGATTGCAGTGGCTGCCCAAGCTCGTCGGCCCGGCCGCCGCGCTCGACATGCTGTTGACCGGGAAGTCGGTGGACGCGAAGCGCGCCAAGCGCATGGGGCTGGTGGACCAGGCGGTACCGCTCAGGATTCTTGAGAACACGGCGCGCATGGTGACGCTGGAAGCGCCGGCGCCGCGCCAGCTCAAGCTGCTGGATCGGCTGATGCTTGGACCGCTGCGTTGGCTTGTCGTGTTCCGAGCGAGAAAACAAATCGCAAAAAGGGCGCGGCGTGAGCACTATCCGGCGCCCTATGCCATCCTCGATGCCTGGGTGAAGTACGACGGCGATCCGTTCGTCAATCCGGACGACCCGTCGTGCTCGATCAAGATGCTGTTCGATCACCCGACGACCAAGAACCTGATCCGCATCTTCTTCCTGCAGGAGCGGATGAAATCGCTCGGCAAGGGCTCGGACTTCGAAGCGAAGCACGTGCATATCGTCGGCGCCGGCGTGATGGGCGGCGACATCGCCGCGATCTGCGCCATGCGCGGCATCACGGTAACGCTGCAGGACACGGCGCCCGAGCGCCTCGCGCCGGCGGTGAAGCGCGCCGCCGGGCTGTTGCAGCGGCGCCTGCGCGATCCGCTGCGCATCCGCGACGCGATGGACCGGCTGATCCCGGACGTGGGCGGCACCGGCGCGGCGCGCGCCGATGTGATCATCGAGGCGATTTTCGAGAACCTCGAGGCCAAGCAACAGCTGTTCGCGAAACTCGAGGCGGCGGCCAAGCCCGGCGCGGTGCTTGCAAGCAACACTTCCAGCCTCAAGCTCGCGGACATCGGCGCGAACTTCAAGGACCCCTCGCGCCTGGTGGGAATTCACTTTTTCAACCCTGTTCCGCAGATGATGCTGGTGGAAGTGATTTCTTCTGAAAAAACAAGAAAAGAAATTGCATCGAATGCCGCTGCCTTCGTGCGCCAGATCGACAAGCTGCCGCTGCCGGTGAAGGATTCGCCCGGCTTCCTGGTGAACCGCGTGCTCGGCCCCTACATGCAGAACGCTTTCCGCATGCTGGACGAGGGGATGAAGCCCGAGACGATCGACGCCGCGATGGAGGAGTTCGGCATGCCGATGGGGCCGATCGAGCTCGCCGACACCGTGGGCCTGGACATCTGCCTGCACGCCGGCAAGGCGCTCGCCAAGAAAGGCGTGCAGGGCGAGGCCGAAGCGCCACAGATCCTGCTAAACAAGGTGGCGCTCGGACAGCTCGGCCGCAAGACCGGCCAGGGCATCTACCGCTACGAGAACAACAAGCCGGTGAAGGGCCAGCCCGGCGCCTACACGCAGGACCTGGTGCACGCGCTGATCGAGCCCTACCTCGCGGAAACGAAAGCGGTGCTCGCCGAGGGCATCGTCGCCGACGCAGACCTGATCGACGCCGGCTTGATTTTCGGTACCGGCTTCGCGCCGTTCCGCGGCGGGCCGCTCAACTACCTCGCCGAGCAGAAGAAGTAGCCGCCGCGATGGGCAAGGCTTCGCACCAGCCGCCCGACCTCGTGCTGCCCGAGGGCAGGATCCCGGCGCTGCGCGTGGTGCCGATGCCGGCGGATTCGAACCACAACGGCGACATCTTCGGCGGCTGGATCATGGCGCAGGTGGACGTGGCCGGCGGCATCGTCGCCGGGCGCGTCGCGCGCGGCCGCGTCGCCACCGTCTCGGTCAATTCTTTCGTCTTCAAGCAGCCGGTGCAGATCGGCGACGTGCTCTCGTTCTATGCGGATGTGGAGCGCATCGGCAACACCTCGGTCACCGTCTGCGTGGAGGTCTACGCCGAGCGCGGGCGCGCCGATACCAAGGTGGTCAAGGTCACCGAGGCGACTCTCACCTTCGTCGCCATCGACCTCGAGGGCAAGCCCCGCCCGATTCCGAAACAGCAATAGCCGGGCCGCCGCAACGCTACTTTTTCGCCTGCACCTTCATCGCTTCCTGCGCCGCCTTGCGGTCAGCGGTCACTTTCGCAAAAGCCGGACGCTCGCCTAGCATCTTCAGGTAGGGCTTCACCTGCGGTACGTCCTCCAGAAAATCGCGCCCATAGGCGAGCTTGGTCGAGAGCGAGACCAGAGGCAGGTGCACCGCCGCCGCGCAGTCCGCCAGCGTCAGCTCCTTGCCGGCAATGAAAGGATCGAACTTTGCCAGCGCCTTCAAGGCGCGGACGCCTTTGGCGAGATCCTTCTCCACCGACTGCTTTGTGCCATCCGACACCGTGCCGCCGAAAAACACGCCGGAATACAGCCTGCGCGCCACGAGCTCCAGGTGCAGCTCCATCACCGTGACCAGCTCGCGCACCTTGGCGCGCGCAAGTGGCTCCTTCGGCAGCAGCGGCTGCTGCGGGTACGCGTCCTCGAGATACTCGAGGATCACCTCCGATTCGCACAGCCGCGCGCCGCCGACCTCCAGGTAAGGCGCCTTGCCCATCGGACTCAGCGCGAGGTATTCGTCCTTCTGGGAAGGCGTCACCGTCGAATCCTCCTCGAAGGCAATGCCCTTTTCGAGCAGCGCGATGCGAACCTTGTTGTGGTAGTTGCTGATGTGAAAGCCGCACAGCTTGAGCATGACGTCTCCTCCGGGTTTACTATGGCGCGCGCCGTGGGATTATAGTCCGGGCATGAGCCAACCAGACCCCGGATTCATCACCGACCTCGCGCGCGAGACCTCCTACGGCGGCTATCTGTGCCTCGACTTGCTGCTCGCGGCGCAGAAGCCCCGCTCCTCGCACCACGACGAAATGATGTTCATCATCCAGCACCAGACCTCGGAGCTCTGGATGAAGCTGATGGTGCACGAGCTCGCTGCGGCGATCGCGCACGTCAAGGCCGATGAGCTCGCGCCCTGCTTCAAGATCCTGGCGCGCGTGAAGCAGGTGCAGCGCCAGCTGTTCGAACAGTGGGCGGTGCTGGAAACCCTTACGCCTTCGGAGTACGTGCAGTTCCGCGAGACGCTTGGGCCCGCTTCCGGACTGCAGTCGCACCAGTTCCGCGCCATCGAGTTCATGCTCGGCAACAAGAATGCCCGCATACTCGAGGTTCATCGCCATGATGCGGCGATCCACGCCTGGCTGAAGGGATTGCTGGAGGCGCCGAGCCTGTACGACGAGTTCCTGCGCCATCTCGCGCGCCGCGGCATGCCGGTGCCGGCCGAGCGCACCGAGCGCGACTGGACGCAGCCCTACGAGCGGCACCCGCAGCTGGTCGAGGTATTCAAGACGATTTACGAAGCGCCCGGCGCCCACTGGGAGGCCTACGACATGTGCGAGAAGCTGGTGGACGTGGAAGAGTACTTCCAGCTCTGGCGATTCCGGCACGTGAAGACAGTGGAGCGCGTGATCGGCTTCAAGCGCGGCACCGGCGGCACTGCGGGCGTCGCGTTCCTGCGCAAGACCCTGGAGGCCGCGCTGTTCCCCGAGCTGCTCGACGTGCGCACCGAAATCGGCGCGGCATGATCGAGGGGCCGCTCACCGAGCAGAAACTGCGGCACAGCGTCTGGCCGCTGTTCTCGCGCGTTCGCACCGAGCATGCCGGGATCTACCTCGCGAACCATTCCCTCGGGCGGCCGCCGGACCGCGTGGCGGCCGATGTTTCGCGCGCGCTGGATGCCTGGTACCGCGACATGGGCGGCGCCTGGACCGAGTGGCTTGCGGCGCGGGAGAAGTTCCGCGCCCTCACCGCGCAACTGGTCGGTGCGAAGCGTGCGGACTGCATCGTTCCTAAGACCAGCGCGGGCCAGGGATTGCGCGCGGTGCTCAACGCCTTGCCCGGGAAACCGCAGGTCGTGACCACCGACGGCGAATTCGATTCGCTCGATTTCATCCTGCGCGTGTACCGCGAGAAGGGGCGCATCGACCTGCGCATCACGCCGTGGCGCGAACTGCAGGTGGGCAACGCCACGCTGGTGGTGCTTTCCAGCGTGATGTTCCGCAGCGGCGAGCGCGTCGAGAACCTGGGCAAGCTGATGCGCGCGGCGCGCGCCGCCGGCGCGCTGGTGCTGCTGGACGTCTACCACCACGCCGGCGCGCTGCCGCTCGACCTCGCGGCGCTGGAGGTCGATTTCGCGGTCGGCGGCTGCTACAAGTACCTGCGCGGCGGCCCCGGCGCCTGCTGGCTGTACGTGCGGCCGGGCCTCGTCGAAACGATGCGCACGCTCGATACCGGCTGGTTCGCGAAGCATGACGTGTTCAGCTATGAGCGGCCCGATCCGCCGCAGTTCGGCGCCGGCGGCGATGCCTGGCTGGAATCCACGCCGCCGGTGCTCGCGCCGGTGCAGGCGCTCGCGGGGCTGGAACTCACGCTGGAGCTCGGCGTGGAGCGGTTGCGCGCCTATTCGCTGGAGCAAAAGCAGCTGCTCGCCGACCTGCTCGCAACCCGGCGCGTGCAGGCCGAAGGCGCGGGCGAGGAGCACGGCGCCTTTGTTACTGTGACCCATCCGGAAGCAGCGCGGCTCGCCGAAGCGCTCGAGCGGCGCGGCGTCAAGACCGACGCGCGCGGCGACCGGCTGCGCCTGTGCCCCGACATCCTCAATTCGGAGGCCGAACTGGCGCAGGCCGCCGAGCAACTCGGCGCCTTGATGAGCCGCTAGGCCTTCTTCGTCGCGAGCGCCTCGCCGATCGTGGTCTGCTCGGCGATCTCCTGCTTGGCGATCGCGTTGCGGTGCACCTCGTCCGGGCCGTCGGCGAAGCGCAGCGTGCGCTGGTGCGCGTAGGCGACGGCGAGGCCGAAGTCGTCCGACACGCCGCCGCCGCCGTGCACCTGCATCGCCCAGTCGATCACCTGGCAGGCCATGTTGGGCGCCAGCACCTTGATCATGGCGATTTCCTTCCTCGCCACCTTGTTGCCGACCGTATCCATCCTCCAGGCGGCGTGCAGCACCATGAAGCGCGTGCTGTCGATCATGATGCGCGCCTCCGCGATGCGCTCCCGCGTCACGCCCTGCTCCGCCACCGTGCGGCCGAAGGCAACGCGCTGTGTCGCGCGCTTGCACATTTTCTCCAGCGCGCGCTCGGCCTGGCCGATGGAGCGCATGCAGTGGTGGATGCGGCCGGGCCCAAGTCGCCCTTGCGCGATTTCGAAGCCGCGCCCCTCGCCGAGCAGGATGTTCGAGGCCGGAACACGGACGTTCTTGAACTCGATCTCCATGTGGCCGTGCGGCGCGTCGTCATAGCCGAAAACGTTCAGGTGCCGCAGGATCTTGACCCCTGGCGTGCCCGCGGGCACCAGCACCATCGACTGCTGGCTGTGCCGGGAAGCGTGATCGGGATTGGTCTTGCCCATCACGATGTAGATCTTGCAGCGCGGATCGCCGGCGCCCGACGACCACCACTTGGTGCCGTTGATGACGTAGTCGCCGCCCTCGCGCTTGATTTGCATCTGTATGTTGGTGGCATCCGAGGAGGCCACCGCGGGCTCGGTCATCAGGAACGCAGAGCGGATCCTGCCTTCCAGCAGCGGATCGAGCCACTGCTTTTTCTGCTCCTCGGTTCCGTAGCGCTCGACGGTCTCCATGTTGCCGGTATCCGGCGCCGAGCAGTTGAACACCTCGGGCGACCAGGAGACGCGCCCCATGATCTCGCACAGCGGTGCGTACTCCAGGTTCGAAAGGCCCTCCGCCACGCGCTTTGAATGCGGCAGGAACAGGTTCCACAGGCCCGTCTGCTTCGCCTTGGGCTTCAGTTCCTCGATGATCGGCACCGGTTCCCAGCGCTTGTCGCTCCTGACGTGCGCGTAGTACTTTGGCTCGTTCGGATAGATGTGCTGGTCCATGAACGCCGTGAGGCGCTGCTGCAGTTCCTTGACCCGGGGTGAATACTCGAAATCCATTGCGATGCTCCTATGCTGCGCGTTTTAGAATTTTTTCGACCTGCTGCCAGCCCAGTTCGGCCATGATTGGCGCACGGCTGCCGGCCTCGCGCGCGTGCTCGCTCGCCGCGGTGCCGTCCAGCACGCGCTTGGCGATGCCCTGCAGGATGGCGGCGATGCGAAACAGGTTATACGCCATGTAGTAGTCCCAGACCGACGGGTCCACGCCCTTGCGGCCGGTGCGCTTGAAGTACCGCTCGGCGTACTCGCGTTCGCTGGGGATGCCCAGCTCTTCCAGCGGCAGGCCCTCGATGCCGCGGAACTTGCCCGGCGGGATGTGCCAGCTCATGAAGTGGTAGGAGAAATCGGCGAGCGGGT